>JAURDA010000009.1 GCA_030828165.1 Candidatus Poseidonia sp. | reverse complement strand
GTGTTTTCCTCGTCCCAAACCGACATCGAAACCCCGTCACCGGAGGCGTGCGAGAGTGTCAAAAGCAGAGTTTGGCCGGGTTCCAACCAAACGGAAAACCAGTCGCGTTTGTCGTCCCACATGTCCACCGCCCCGCGGACAACATCACCGGGGTAGACTTCTTGCCCCGACGTGTTGACGTTGTTGGGCTCAACTTCTTCAATCACCTCAACGCCCTGACCGGCGTTGAACCACGGCTGGGTTTCGTCAAGAGCAGGGGTGGAGCCCATCATGGGGTGGAGAGCGGCAAGCAACAACAAGGCAACCAAGGTGGAGCGCATGACGACTGGCACGAAGAAGAGGTATTTCATCGCTTAGTATCACGCGTGTGAGCCGTTCGCGACCTATGGCGGTGAACACAGCGGTTTGCGTCAACGGTGAACATGCAACCAACGGGATTTGGATGGCTCGGTGGGCAGAGTTGGCTATGGTTCTGATTGAGCACGAACTCAATGCTCAAACTTGACCTGAACGTTTTTTCCCCTGAGGGTTGAAGCGCTCGTCCAGCCACACCGAAGGCCTTCGCTGTCCATCCGAACCTGCATGGCTCGGAGGGACGCAGCCGAAAACTGCGCTTACTCTTCCTCTTCAGAGATGGAAACGACGTCTTTCTGTTCGTAGGGCGTCGCATCTTCTTCCTCATCGGAGCGCAGCACAACGAACACGAGGCCAGCGAGAACGGCGAGCAGCACCACCCAAATGAGGGAGAAGCCATCTTCGCTCTCGGCACCTTGTGCGTTTGAGAACCGACCGACCGTTGCGTCAAAGTCATCTTGGTCTTCGCTTGCAGGTATGCCGTCGCCGTCAGCGTCGTCGTCTGCGTTGTCGCCGACACCGTCGCCATCAAGGTCTCGAGTTTCGCCTTTGTCCTCGGGGAACTGATCCTCGCTGTTGGGAACGCCATCACCATCGATGTCGTCGTCCTCGGTGTCGGGCGTCCCGTCACCGTCAAGGTCGTTTGGCGTCGTGGTGTTTCCGTTGTCTGTGCCGTTGTTGGTTTCGTTGCCGTTGTTGGTTTCGTTGCCGTTGTTCGTTTCAGATGCCCCAACGGTTGGATCCATGTCGTCTTGGTCAACATCGTTCAGAACACCATCGCCATCTGCATCGGTATCGGCGTTGTCTCCGACGCCGTCCCCGTCAAGGTCAGCCGACTCTCCGTTGTCCGATGGGAAGGCGTCGTTGTCGTTGAGAACCCCATCACCGTCCATGTCGTCATCCTCGCCATCGGGAATCCCATCGTTGTCCATGTCGGGTTGGTCTTCAACGCCAACGCTCGGGTCAAAGTCATCGAGGTCTTCACCGGCTTCAACGCCGTCACCATCGGCATCCGTGTCGCTGTTGTCGCCAACACCATCGCCGTCAAGGTCAGACCATTCATCTGCATCGTAAGGGAAGGCATCATCGTCGTCGTTGACGCCGTCGTTGTCATCGTCGGTGTCCTCATCTGCATCACGGCACCCGTCATCGTCCCAATCGGTTTCGTTGGTCGAAAACCAAGAGGCCACACCCTTGGGACACGAATCGCTTGAATCGTTGTGGTCGTCGTTATCGTCGTTCTCGTCTTCGTCAAGGTCCGAACAACCATCGTTGTCCCAATCGCTGTATCGATTTGAGTACCATCCTTTCCTCCCGACGGGGCAGCTGTCCGCTACGTCCTCAACGCCATCGTTGTCGTCGTCCGTGTCTTCATCAGCGTCATGGCAGCCGTCGTAATCGTAATCTGCACTTGGTGTGCTCACCCATCCATAGGATTCTGGACAGCCGTCGTGCATGTCAACGATCCCGTCGTTGTCGTCATCCTCGTCTTCATCGTTGTCACGGCATCCATCCTGATCGCCGTCAGTGGCAATGGTTGACTGCCAGCCCTCGTTCGCACCGATGCCGTTTGGACACCGGTCGTTCGTGTTCTGTATCCCATCGCCATCTTCGTCATCCCCTGCTCCTTCGATGAGGACCTGAGTGGAGGTGGTGTCGCTCAAGACCGAAAATCGGCCGCAAGATGCGGTCGTGGTGATGGTGTGCGACGAGGACGCTTCGGTGAAGTCGAGCAAGATCTTCCATTTTCCATCATCGTCGAGAGCGATGTTGCTTGCGGTGCCGTCTGATATTTCGTATCGCACTTCGCATGATGAGACCGCTGCATGTTCTACCCTTCCTTCAAACCAAACGACATTCGGTTCTTCCAAGACCAATCGTCCTGGTGTGGTGAGCACGGGGGCAGGCTCTTCTGGAGCGGTGACGAGAATACCGAGAACCAGCGGTTCAAACGATGGAGACATGACGGTTTCTCCGGTGTTTTCAAATGAAATTGATACGATGTGTTGACCGATCACGGACGGTGTGAAGGAGAGTTGGAATCCGGTGCTTTGTTCCGTCCATTCAAACGACTCAACGGGTGCGAAAGAAGGGTCAAGTACGGAAACTGTACTTTCAAAAACACCTTCTCCCAAAACATCCACTCGTAGGACGAAGGTGGCCTCTTCACCAAGCTTCGTCTCGTCGGGCGCAACCACCATCGTGGCTTCCAAACGGTAGGTTTCTTCGGTTGGTTCGGGAAGAGGTTTGGCTGGTTCGGTCGCCCCCAAACAACCAGCAAACGTCATCAGAAGCACCAAGGACACCGCCGACCAGCGTTTGGGGTTCATGGCCGAAGGAGGTTATGGCCGCCCTTGAAGGTGTTGTTTAGGTGATGTCCAATTCGGAACGTCCATCGTGCAACGGTAACGCGGGCAAGACCGAAGCCACATCTGCATGAGCGACTTTGAGCGGCTGGACCCACAACAAGGCTCCGCCTTTTGAACGGTCAATCCGTAGGATGCACTCCCAATGGACACGGACCAAATCGGTGTTGACCGAACCGGGCCAAGGGCCTTTTGGGGGTTGAAGAAGAACTTCCTCTCCATCGTTCCACCGTTGTTGCTCGGAGGTCGCCATGATTCGCATCGGTCGCAAAAACAGGCCACCTTTCACTTCCTGTATTTGCATCGGAGCATCTTCTCCCCCAGCGGTACCGTCGTCCAAACCAACGATCCAGTGATGGGGCAATTCGGTTGAAAGTCCGGGAGGTGGCTGACGCCCGGGCAATCGGTTCAATTCTTTGAGCAACTCTTCGCGAGAAGGCGGCAGGACCCCCACCCTCCAAAGCACATCAACGTGATTCCAATCCTCTGGAAAATTGGTGAACGACACGGTCAATCCCAGCGGTTCGTTGGCAATCACCGGTCCAGCGAGTTTTATTTCGGGCGGGGAGGGGTCGCTTCTCAAAAACCGATTTTGACGTTGCAATTCAACCAAGTTTGCAACCACGCGAATAACGAGGGGAGCAAAGAGGAGAGGAACAACAAAGACGGCCAGAGCAGGGTAGTCCAAAAGCCCCCATTGAACGGTTTCAAGACCGTAAACGGGAAGGCCGAAGAAGATCAAGAGAGGGGAAATGAAGAGATAGAACAGCGCTGCCAGAAGGACCAATACAACGGTGTTGATGAATTGGCGAACCACGTGGTGAATCGGGTTGGGAATGAGATACCAACCCCGACGCTGATGATTGATGAGGTCCACGAAGGGGGCCTCATCCGTAATGTTCCTCGTGGTTTTGGTTTCGAGGACTTCCTCTCCGTAAACGTAGGATGTTTCAACGAACCAGCCGTCTCTCGTGCCGAGCTTAAACGGTGGATGGAGGGTCTTAAGCAGCTCAAGGGCGTCCTTCTTTGTTGCAAAATTTCCGAGGTATCGGCGCCGTTGGGTGAGAGGCAGGGCTTGAGGGAGCCATCGACCTGCCTCAAACGGTGGGTAACGCACGTATTGAACTTCGTGGAGCGGTGTCATCTCCCTTCCCTCAAGACAACAACAAGCGGACGCCTGCCTTTAGGGCCAGCGGTCGGAATGCGGGTACTTGGCGTAGGAGAGCCATGCCAAGAGGGACGGGTTTCTCGATATCGCCGATTTCGTTGATCAGTTCAAGCGTTGAGGGGTGTGCAAAGGCACGGAAATGCTTGTCCAATGTCTCGTCGGAGCAGTCGCTCACAAGCAAGTTGCGCAAAGCCCGTGCTCGATCTTGTTCCCGTTTCATGGCGTCCCAAGGTTTCTTGGTGATGTGCTTGAGTTCGGCTTCACCAAGTTGGTTTTGCAAGACCGCTTCAACCAACGGCTCAAGGATGCACTGAATTTGATGGAATCCGGGTCCAATTCCTCCTCCGGTTGTCGGTTTAGCCATTCCAGCTGCGTCCCCGAGCAACATGACCCGGTTTTTGACGTTCCGTTTCACCATGCCGGAGGGAACGGGTCCGCAATAGCGGGCTACTTCAGTCACGTTCTCAAAACGGTCTTTCCAGAGTGGGTGGTCAATGAGGTCTTGGTAACACGATTCGATGCTCCTCCCGTTCAGCCGTTCCGCCGTCGACCACAACCCGATGCGGTGAGAACCGAATCCGGAGGGGATCACCCATGCAAAGAATCCAGGAGCGATGGCCTCGCCGCTGTACATCTCCAACCAGCGGTCTCGTCCCTCGTAGCCGACGACTTCGGTTTGGAATCCAATCATGAGTTCTTTTGGCCGGCCCATCTTGAACGTACGACGGGTCCAACTGTGGGCTCCGTCAGCACCGATCAAGAGTTTGCAGTTGATTGTGGATGCCTCCCCGTCTCGGTCAACCAAAATTTCAACGCCTTCTTGGTGAACTATCGCATCCTTCGGTGTTGAATTGAGCCACAAATGAGCCCCCTCTTCCATGGCTTGTTGAACGACAAACTGGTCAAATCGTTTTCTGCAAACGACGTATGTTCTCAGGGTTCCTTCCGTGCCGACGGGTACGAGGGTGCCGCTTGGACCATGAATGAGCGCTCCGTCAACTTCTTCCAGCACGGTGTGGTGTGCTTCCACGGCATCCATGGCGGAGGGTGTAACCAGTCCTGCGCACTGAAACGGACGCCCGATTTCGGCATGTTCCTCCAGAATCAAGACCTTCAACGATTTCTTAGCCAGCAATTGACCTGCCCGGCCTCCAACCGGCCCGGCGCCGACGATCACAACGTCATAGTCGTGAGAGGCCATGATTTGAGGTGCTGTCCCTCGTGTTTCAACCTTCCTTCGGTCGGGGAGTCTTAGGACCGCTTTGCAAACTTGTACCCAACGGCTTCGTTCTTTTTCAGGTACAGGGAGGCGGCGAAGGGGTTGCCTGTTTTCTTGGATGTGAAATCATCAACGGGTCCAAAACTCCGTTCTTCAATCAAGGATTTTGCTTCCTCCCGGGTGAGATCCCGTTTGGAAATGCTTCGTTCAAGGTGTATTTTGCAACCGGACGATGAATCTTCAACCGTGTAATGGGTTTCGGTTTCAATGATGTTGGCTTTGTGCGTTGGACAGACGCCAACCACACCTGGTGCAACAGGGAACCGTTTTGCATCAGCAGCGGCTTCTCTTGGTGGGAAATCAAAGGCGACGCGGTTTTTCTCTAAAACAAGGAACGCACTGAACGGGCGGTTCCGTTTCGATGTAAAATCCTCCAGGAGTTGGGAGCGTCCTTCGGTGAAGATTTGTTTCGCCTCCGAAGGCGAAACTGGACGCTTGCACATGACGTTCTGCATTCCTCGGAACGTGCAGTCATCGAAGTCACAGGCGTACGAGGTGTTGGTGATGCGAATGGAGCCGTGGTCACACACCGGACAAGGACACAGAACTTCATCATCGTCGGTTGGCGCGCCCGCTGCACTGCCTTTCGCCATCACCTTTCCATCGTCCTTCAATTCAACCGATGTATCATAGCCTTCGCCAGCTTGTGAAAAGAATCCGTGGAGATTCTCGAGCGTGCGGCTTTCAAGGAGACGCGTGGCTGTCGTGCGGTCGAACCACCGTCCCGAAGTGTCCTTCCAAAAGACAAACGAACACCCTTTATCTCGACCTTCATTCATTTCACACTGATAGGATAAGGTCGTTTCAACGACGGATGAATCGCATTTTGGGCAGGTTCCAAGCGCCGGTTCGTTGGCGTACAACAAACTTCGGTCGTGCTCTCGAATTCGCTGAACCATGACGGTTGTTTGTTCGATGATCTTCTGCATGTAACTCTCCATCGGTTCGGTACCCCGCTGAACCGCTAACAGAGATGCTTCCATGTCGCCCGTTAGTTCGGGCGAGGTGATCCACTCCACCGGGATACGTCGCAAGATGTCGATCATCCGGATACCGTGGGGCGCTGCGCTGATGGTTCCGTTCCTCGAGCGCCGAATGTAATTTCGACTCAGCAACTTCTCGATGGTGTCGGCACGAGTAGCAGGGGTTCCAAGGCCCTTGTCTTTCATGGCTTCAGCCAGTTCATCGTCGTCAATGTGTTTCCCTGCATGCTCCATGAGTTGGAGAAGACTGGCTTCTTTGAGACGATTTTTCGGCTTTGAAAACTCCTCGGTGAACTCGTGGTCCTCAAGTTTACTTGCACACGGATTGGAGGGAAGTTTTCCCCATCCTTCGGGCACTTTGTCATTTTTCGTGACGACCGCTCGCCATCCCGGCTCAGCAAGGGCTTCAGCCTCCTTGATGAATTGATGACCGTTTGAGCGCGTTGTTCGCTTGGTGACCGTCCATGATGCAGGCGGGTGCCATGAAGCCAAGAAGTTTCGAACGATGAGATCGTAGAGTTTGCTGTGGTCACCACCGAAATTCTGCGGAGGAGTTTGACCGGTGGGGACGATGGCGTAGTGGTCTGACACCTTGCTGTTGTTGAAGTTCCGTCCAGCATTGGACAACCCATCGCTTTGGAGGCGGTTGACATGCACGGTGTAATCGGATTGAAGTTTGAGTTGATCGAGGGTCTTTGCAACGGTTTCGTGCATGTCTTCAGGGAGGTGCTTTGAGTCGGTTCTCGGGTACGTTGTGAGCTTGAATTTATCGTAAAGGTCCTGGGCGACACTCAACGTTCGCTTCGCCGACCACGACCAAAGTCCGTTCGCCCTCTTTTGAAGCGTGGTGAGGTCAAAGTTGAGGGGTGGTTGTTCGGTTTTGGTACGTTTCGTTTCCTCCGTTTCAAACGGTCCGTTTCCGGAGAGAATCGCCTCGATGGCTTCTTTTTCGGACTGTTCCACAATTCGGTGTGCTTTCATTTCCGGACGTTCGGGGTCGTCTTTGTGGTCGGTGCGCTCCCACCTTGCTGTCCATCGTCCATCGCCTGCGGAAAAGGTGGCTTGGAGTTGCCAGTACGGCATCGGGACGTGGGAGAGGACCTCGAGTTCGTGGTCGACGATCAGCGCAAGCGTAGCGGTTTGCACGCGACCGAGGGAATTGGATGACCGCTCTCTGCGGTTCTGCGGCAAAAACGTGTTCGCTACACGGGATCCGTTCATGCCGATGATCCAATCAGCATGCGAACGGGAATAGGCTGCATCTCCCAGAGCATCGTAGGTTTCGCCGCTTTTTCGACCTTCAAATGCCGAAAGAAGGGCTTCGTACGTCATGGATTGCATCCACATTCTTGAAGTGGGCGTTTTCACCTTTGCATGTTGGACAATGGTTCGGAAAATGAGTTCGCCTTCTCGTGCAGCATCGCAGGCGTTCACAATCTCCGTGACGCTTTTGTCCTTCAGGAGTTTTTTGATGGCGGTCAGTTGACTTTTGTTACGGCCACCCTTTGGTTTGTATTCAAATTCTGTGGGGATGTAGGGGAGCCGGTCGATGGTTTTCCTCCAATTTTTGAAGGCTTCATCGTATTCATCCATGAATTTGAGTTCCAACAAATGCCCGACAGCCCAGGTGATGATGATGTCCTCGCTGTGCCAGTGGGTGTCGGTTTTTTTGCTCACTCCCAGCACGTTCGCCAAGTCTTCTGCAACGCTGGGTTTCTCGGCGATGATGACGATGGACATGATGTTGAAGCGCACCGCCAACCGTACTTGAACCCTCCTTTATGCTGACAATGCTCTCTTCGTACGCATGAAATGGAACATTTCATTGGCCGTTGGATTCCACATTCCGAAGGTTTTCCCGGTTTGTTTTTTCATCCCACGGTTGTTCGGCTTCAGCACCTGCACACCCGATGCATCCAGGGTAGCCTGCATCGATCAAATCCATGGCCGTCGCTTTGATCGCCCGCCACGCTTCGTGTGTTTCGAGAGGAATCCAAACCACGTCGTGGTGCGGTTCAGCGAAGGAACACAGCACGAGAACCCGGTTGGTTTCTGCGTCGATCATGGTGAGCGGTTCCTCCGCCATCGGGAGACATGTTGGGAAGGTTGTCCTCGATGGCAATCGGTCGCCCATGTGAATGGACAGTTCATGCAATTCCTGTTCCAACCAATCGGGACCCTGGAGGACAATGTTGTGTTCCCGAACCAACCGACGTGCTGCCTCACGGACCGCTGGCCAACGCCGGTCCGTGATTCGCATGTTTTCGCCGAGAACGCCGCAAGTCTTGAAGGATGGCTTGTCCGACGGATTCCCATGGGCTTCCTCTACCGCTGGTTCGGACGTCCTTTGCTGCGTTTCCAAGATTCAGAACGGGCTCACCATCGTTCGCTCGCCCTGCTGCGGCTGACCGCTTCAAATCCTCTTGGAAGGTTGGCGCTCCGAACGATGTACAAACCTCGGCGCCGGCTTCCCGTCACGGTCTTCGGCCACACCTATGACCACCCCTTTGGCCTCGCAGCTGGCATGGACAAAAACGCCACTGCCCTTGGTGGGTGGGAATCCGTAGGCTTGGCGTTCATCGAAATTGGGGGCGTCACGATGTTGCAACAAGACGGCAACCCAAAACCGAGGATGTTCCGGGCGGATGCATCGAAAGCTCTGGTGAATCGAATGGGCTTCAACAACGCAGGTAGCGAATCCATCGCTGCGAAGTTGGACCACCTCAAAAGACGTGGCGTAAAACACGGCGTTCCTTTGTGGGCAAACCTCGGGAAATCCAAATTAACCCCGCTTGATGATGCCCACATTGATTACGCTACATCGCTCACCCGTTTGTGGAACCACGTTGATGTGTTTGTCATCAACGTCTCTTCGCCAAACACCCCACAACTCAGGACCCTCCAAAACGACGATCATTTGGTGCGCATCCTGATGGCTTGTCACGAAGCGAATGCGGCGTGTGCCGAGCAAAACGGTCGAGATGTCAAACCCATTCTCGTCAAAATTGCTCCTGACCTCGATGACCATCAACTCCAGACGGTGGTGCACATGGCCAAAGGAAACGGGGCCGCAGGCATCGTTGTCAGCAACACGACGGTGTCTCGACCCGAACCCGCTCATCCCAAGGAAAAACGTGTTTTCGCAGAACAAGGCGGCTTGAGCGGTCAACCCGTAAAAGACCGGTCCACGGAATTAATCCGGCAAGTTCGCCAACTTGCCGGGCCCGAATGGCCCATTGTGGGTGTCGGAGGCGTCGCTTCGGCGGACGATGCTTGGGAAAAAATCGTGGCCGGCGCAACCCTTGTGCAGGCCTACAGCGGCTTCGTGTTTGAAGGGCCAGCCCTGACCAAGGCCGTGGTTCATGGCCTGCATCGGCGGATATTGGACTTGAATTTCCCTTCGATCCAAGATGCGGTGGGCCGTGGACATGACCCTTGACAGCATTGTTAAGGGTCGGTCGGTTGGCTATTTTGTGTGGGCTCGGAGAACACGGATCCTCGTGATTGGCGGCGTGCTCACGCTTGCTCTCCTTGCAACCGTGGTTTTGCAATCTCCCACGCCGACACAAACCGTTGACGAACTGATGAACAATCCAGCGGAATTTGTTGATCAGGAGATTGCCGTTCGTGGTGAAGTTAGAGACGGCACCATCGACAACAACACGATGACCTTCGTGTTGGAAGGATCAGCGAAATCCCTCGTCATCGAGTTTATTGACGCCTCGGTTTCCAACGGTCTTGACGACAACCGGACCGTGTACGCCGAGGGTGTTCTTCGTTACGACGGAACCAACTACGTCCTCGAGGCCAACGTCATCAAGACATCGTGCCCATCAAAATACGAAGAGGCGGAAACGACCCCTTGAGGTCCTTTCGTTGCCTTCATATATGCTGAGCGTGACGCTTGCTTGGGATAGGTGGGGAGCTCGGCGTACCCTGTACCACAAAGCGTCGTTATGGTGGACTGAACGCCTTGGGGCGGCGAAAGCGGTCGCGAGGTTCCCGTAGGCGGACGTTGATGTCTCGCTCCCACATGACTCGGGTGTCATGAACCGTCTCCGGAAGGAAACGGGAATTGGATAACCGGGGGACTAGGTCAGGCCGGGAACGGAGCAGCCCTACCTGGGGCCATGGGTGCTGTGGGAATCCGGGATGGAGGATGCCTGCGGATTTGGCCGCGCGAAGCGCACGTCCACCCTTGGCCCTCCCACCTCAAATATC
This sequence comes from Candidatus Poseidonia sp., assembly GCA_030828165.1. GTDB lineage: Archaea > Thermoplasmatota > Poseidoniia > Poseidoniales > Poseidoniaceae > Poseidonia. Next base: position 38,010 of record JAURDA010000009.1, on the reverse strand, counting down.
AAACACGACGTTCGCGTACCATCCTGGTCCTACAAAGTCAGGCACGTCCTCATGGCCTCCGGGAACGGTCTGGCCCGCATCTACTTGACTCACCTGCAATTCATGGGTCGTGACGGCTTTTATCTCGATTTCCCGTTCAATTTCAGAACCGTTCACCCACGAAATTTGCGCGATGATTTCAAGGCCTTCCGTGGATTCCTCGATACGAAGATGTGCCTCCGTTAACCATTGCTGATGCACTTCATTTCGGTAGAGGATTTCATCCAACCAAGCGACAAAGAGCATGGTGGAATCGTGTCGGCTGTGGTCGGCCCGAACCCTCCATTCACCCGTATGGCGAGGGAGTTCTTGGATTCGTGAAACAGCAGACGTTGACATCAAATACGATTGGACACCCAGTGCAGCATCGACCATCAACGTGGAGAGATTGGGCGCATAAACCCGCATGCCGGCATCAGCGGTCGTTGGAAAAACCCAAGCGCTCACGGGGTCACCTCAGCGTTTTGATACTTGCAAATTCCAAACGTGTTCGCCAATTCTGTGAATCAGATTTTCCTTGCTGAGCACGAAGGCATCGGTTTGTTCTGCAGCAAGGATGCATTCGCACGCTGCGTTCGCAAGAAGCGCCGTGGAGGCAACGTCCAATCCTCGGGAGAGGGCGAAAGCGATGGCGACCGCAGCGGCGTCGATGATGCCGATCATTTGACGCAAATCCAAGAGACTGCACGGTGCATGGACGGTTTCGGTATCGTGGGAGTAAATGGTCACGCCCGCCTCTCCGGAGAGCACCACCAAATGTTTCCATCCGTATTGGTTGATGAGTTTCTCAGCGGCTTCCGCTCCGGTGGAGGCTGCAAGGCGGCGGCGCATCAATTCAAGTCCGTGGGATTGGAACAAAATCCAATCAACGCCCTCGGTCCGGTGCAGTCCAGTCAATTTTGGATCGGCGATGACGGGGATGCCGAGTTTCCGAGCTTCCGAAAACAACTGCTCTGCGCCCTGGTCGGTGAGGACGCCTTGCCCATAGTCTGAAGCGATCAAGGCGGCTGCGCCTTTCAGGTCATCAACGGCTTGGTCGTAGAGCGCGTGAGATGCTTCTTCAGGAACCGGATTGTCGTCCTCAATGTCCCAACGCAACAACAACTGTTCTTCTCGGATCAAACTCTCTCTTGACGCCAACATTCTCGTTTTCACCGTGGTGGTTCGGTCTTCTATGATCGCTAAGCCGTGCGTGGTCACCCCTTCTTGTTCCAGTGATTCGATGATACTCAGTCCCGCAGCGTCGTCGCCGACCACGCCGAATAGGTGACTTTCCAGCCCCATGGCTCGCAGGCCACGGGCGACGTGGGCAGCGGCGCCTACATCTTCCTCGCGTGAGGTCTCTCGCAAGACCGGTACGGGGGCACGTGAATTCAGATTGTTCGCGAATCCATGAATATAGCAATCCATCATCACGTCACCGATGAGAACGATTTTTGCTGAGTCCTTTGACCTCAAATGGTCTTTGATGGACGAGAGCGTGTCGTGTAGGTTTGCTTCTTCATCCGTCATTCCCATGCAATTTACCTCCTCGATTTGTCCAAAATTTCGTTGATGATTCGTTCGTGTTCGTCCTCGGAGATGTTCAATTCCCCCCGTAGGGTCCGGAGCATAGCGTGTTCATCAGCCGTGATGATGCTGTCTTGCAGCGCCGTTTTCAACGTGGCCGCATAAGCGTCGTAGTTTTCGGATTTTGTTGGATGATTTTTTGCTCGTTCGAGCAAGGTGTTGTGCGTAACTTGATCGATGCCGAAGGCCACTCTGAACGTGTTCAGCAGGTCAACTTCATCTTGCATGATTTCTCCGTCGTCAAGCGCTTGGAGAATCATGTCAAAGTACACCTCCTCCGGGGGCGGTATTTTCAGCGATTTTCGGGCCTCGTTGGAGAGGCGTCGGGCTCGTTCTGGGTGCATGCCAAGGAATTCAACAACCTCGTTCAGCAGGGTTTGTTCGTCTTTGGTAATCTTCCCGTCTTGCCAGGCTCGTGCAAACATTCGGCGAACGAGTTCCTCGCCGTACTGAGCATCGAGCGAGACCATACCTTCTGGGTTTGATACCGGTGAAATCAGTGCGGTATCATGGTAGTTCATGCCATCGTCGACATGGGAGAGCAATTCAAGGACGGATTGAGGAGAAACCCAAAGGTCACCGATCCGTACGGAATCACCGTTTGCTGTGACCGTCTCATCAAAAATTCGGTCACGCAGGTGCATTGCGTGTTCTGTACCTGTTGCGCTGAGTGTGTAGACGCGTTTTCGTTGCTTACCGCCGGGGATATGCCGTTGAGTCACATCGAGTTGTCCGTTTTTCTCCATGCGTTTGAGCGTCCGAGGGATGTGCTTGCGCTGAACATGGACCGCTGCAGAGATTCCAGCCTGCGTGAGCGTGGCCGGGGCTTCCCATCCTCCACTCGGCAAAGTTTGGTTGAGCAGATGCAGAAGCGTTCGTTCTTCAGTGGTCAATGTCCCGAGGAACCCTTCGACCATGATACGCCCCAAGTCGTTGGTGCCGTGGGTAGCACATAGGCCAATCGGTTAAGCGACGACCTCAAATGCCGTGCCCCGTTCGGAAAATCATGGCAGGGCGGGAACGAAAATTTGCTCCGCGCCTCCGCACCACCCGTCCGCTGGGTGAGACGCTCACCACCAACACACCACCTGCACAACCGCTCCCCTCCCCCGTTGCAAGGGACGGTTTCTGGCACCTTCCGGCCCCGCTCGCTCAACGACTTCATGAGAAAAGTGCGCTCGGTTCGCCGATCTCTGATGGAGGAATCCTGCTCACTTCGGAGGAGGTTATGTTTTGTCACTGGTATCGTCATGTCCCGCTGCCAGCCCCAGCTGAGTCCTGGTTTGATGACCAAGTTGCTCACCTCCCCGAAATCGGTATGCGTACGGTGGCCATGGATGTCCTGCGAAACGGTGGAGAGTTGGTCGTTCCCCGACAACACTTGAATCAACGCTTCCAGGACCTTCATTCCTCCACATGGGCTGTCCGATGGGAACGGCATGAGCCCTGGACAAAGAACGGTGGCTACAGTCAAGTCAGGCTACAACACACGAATGACCTCCTTGATTGGGATGAATTGCATGCGTGGGTGGTGGCCGTCGTTGACGCAGGCCACGTGCCGGAACTCTGTGTGGTCGACGACGAATTTGATGCCACGGTCTACCACCTGCAACTCACAAGTCCCAAAGGTGTGCATCGTACGGTGGAACAACTTTCGGACCACGAACATTCCGTCGTCCAACGCTCTTGCAAGAATGCAAAATCGTTACGAGGAGGGTATTTTCTTCAATCCACCGAAGAATGGCCGTTGCCGGCCGTAGGGGTTGAACACTTTAGCGGTCGTTTCCTTCGGGAAGAAGAGCAGCGTTACCTTCTCACCTCCCAACAACAAACCTATGACGATGTGTACCACGATTTAAGCCGGCGAGGGTTGCTGCTTCGGCCGGGATTCAAGTACGGTTGCAAATGGCGCGTCTACGAACAGGAAGTCCACGTTGAACATGCGCCATGGCTTGTTCAACGGCTGGCCGATGCCCCGGCAACTTGGGAAGAAGTCTGCTTGTCTATTCGCCTTGCAGAGGGCGTTAACAAACACTGGCTGTGCGCGATTCCACACTCAGGGCAGATCTCGTATCTGAACATCCACCGCAGCACTTGATGTTGATGTGTCCAACGGCCTTCCCCAAGCGTCAAGTTCGTCCGTCATTGGTGTCTGCGAGTACGCAGCGGGTTTGTTCTCGACATCCGTCTCCTTTGTACCTCGTTGGGCCATCATCGAGAGAGCCATCAAGAGGAGAAGTCCCGAAAATAGCTGATGAGGTTCAGGGAGGTATGTGCGCCATCCTGCTTCACGGGATTCGGCCACCAACTCGACCGGAAGGGTCCACGACAATCCTTCCGTGGTTGAAAGGACGATCTCGCCTTTGATGAGCATGTTTTCAACCAGCAAACCGTTTGGGTCGATGTCCAGTTCAAGCGAGCCTGAAGCCATGTTGACGGTTTCAGCGGTCGTGGCTACTCGGGCAAGCGGCCCGTTGAGAGAAACGGAAAGAAGTTGATCGCCATCACCCGTTGAGTCCAGAGGGACACTCAGCGATGTGCTTGTTGTCGGGTGGACTGAATCCGTGAATGCTGCGAGGTTTGGGATTCGGTTGAGAATGCGAACGTCATAATCCAAGTCCACTGACCGCTCACCGCATGTTACGGTGCCCAAGATACGGACAATCGAATTGGGTGTACCTGATGAGGAGAACCGAAGCATGGACTCGTCGCCGTTTGAAACGAAGGTGACCGCTCTTCCATCGGACGAGGTGAGGTTTGCGTTGCAAGTTGTGCTCAACGGCTCCAGCGAAAGAAGAACGGGCTCATCAAAGAGGACCGTTGCTCCGTGGTCGGGCAAGTCGAGTTGAAAATGGGGCGTGCAACCCTCCGCTTCAAAGGTGAGCGTTGCGGATGCGTTGTTCAACATCACGTGGGCAGTCCAAGGGACAAGCACGCCGTCATGGGTTCGTATTTGAACGCCGCTCGCCCCGAAACTCGTGTTGTTTTGAAACAGGTCAGAGGCTTCGCCTTGATTCGCCCCGCTTATGAGATCGTTCCCTCCATCGGCTTCAACAACCATCATCCAAGGGAGGTTCGGGTTGGTGTTCAATTCATTGGATTCGATGTCTCCGACGCTCAAGTCTTGATACGTAACGAGAACACCATGCCCGGGTAATCGTTCATCAAATCCTGAATCGGAGCGGTGTTCAATGTAAACGAATTCCTGTTCAGAAATTTGAATCTTGAGCACGTCTCCTTTTTCAGACAGACCCGAGAGTTGAACGGTTGGTCCAATGCAGGGTTTCACGGCGGAGTTGGGCCATACAAGGTCAACGGGCTGTATTTGTGGAGCACCGATCAAGTCCAACGTGGCCCCGGTGGGTAGGGCGGGCCAGCGACCACCGCCGTTCCAGTTTCCGCTTGCCATGATGTCCCAATCACCGGGACCTTTCCATGCTTGGAAGGAGCCTTCGTCATGAACAGGATAAAGGTCAACCGCACCCATTTGGTGAAGCATTTCGTGCAGGATTGTACCAACGCCGCTGGATCCCGTTTGCAAACTTGCCATCGTGTAATGGGCGACGGTGAGATCATTCTTGACCTCCAACGGTTCTTCAAACGTGGTAAAATGGCTCCAGATGCGCTCCTGAACGCCCGAACTCTCCTCTTGCCCTTTTGTGGAATGAAGGATGAGCAGCCGGTCAACCTGGCCGTTCCCATCCAAATCGGCATCTTCCCATGCGAGAGATGACTCAAGTCGTTCTACCACCTCTTGAGCGAGTTGTGCAGGAAGAAATTGGCCGCTCGCATCCGTGTCTTTTCCGGTCCCGTCTGACCCGTATGCAGCCAAATTGGACGAAGCCCTCACCACTTCGGTATGAACGTCCAGTGTCAACGAGGAAGTTCCCCCAGAAAGCTGGTCAATGTAAGGCTTAGCTGCTTGATCAAGAAGGGTTTGCGCCTCCGTAGGCCCCCATGCGTCCGAAGCGGGATGGTCAGGGAAATCAACAACGACGACCAACCAGTGCTCGTCTGCTTGGAGGCCAAGAAGCGAATCACGTTCGTACTCGTCGATGATGATGCGTTGCTCAGTCAGCCAATCGGTCAAGCCAGACCCGTTGAACCACATCACCAGCGATGCTGAGAGCAGCAAGACGGCCAACACCATGGATGCAAGCCGCTTCATGGTTGGAAGTATGGAGATTCGTGTTTGAACCTTCGTGATGTTTGGGAGCCTCAAGCCTCGTTCTGTGTGCTGTGCAGGAAGATCAAGATATCGCCGTTGAACGTCCCCCAACCTCGTAGCGTTCCATCAATTTGGACGAGTTCGGTCGGAAGAACGCCGTATTTCTCGAGCACATCCGTGAACCAACGGTCGGTCGAGCCACCGAGAACGTCGGCGTAAATGGATGCCATGCCCAGGGCGGTGTCGAGTTGCAGATTACCGGATTCAACCCGGTGGGAACGAAGGCGCATCAAATCAAGCCCGTGAAGTCCGATGCCGAGGATTTCCAAATTTTGGATGAAGGACGCAGGCAAAGGTTGGCGATTGCAACCCGTGACAACGAGATCGGTGATGCCGTGTTTTAGTGCATGATCAAGGGCCGTTTCCCGTTCCTGGTACGATGCGCAAAGTCCCTGGAATCGGAGGGTGGTGCATCCTTCTGGAGAGCAGGCACCGAAATGCTCGTTTGCCCCAAGGCACGAACAATCCATCACGGCAAATCTTCGACGCCGCCCTTCCCGGTCAAACTTGGCTTTCGCTTCCCCAAAGACCGTTGATGTAGTGGTGTACCAGTTCTTTCCCACCAACTCGCCCATTGTGACATACGTGGCCAGAAGCGGTAGAGCAAGGGATGACGCATGGCCCGGTACGGTGGTGATGATGAGGAGAGTACCAAGGCCGTAAATGCGCAGGCGAAACCAATCCGCTGTCGCTGAAGTGATCAGACCGAGGGTGCCTCCGAGGACAAGGAGCAACACGGTCGTCACGAATATCCACGTTATCCAGACCAAATACAAAGCGAGCATGACCACATGTGCCGTGTTGTATTGGGCTTCGAGACCCACTCCCATGTGTTGCTCAAAACCAAAGCGATACAATTCGGGCAAAAGGCCAACCACGATGGCGTATGTGGCGAGAAGGCCCCCGAACGTTGCAAGGAGGGTCCAACGCTTGAAGAATCGGTACTCGGAATCGAGGAGGCCTGGTTTTGAAAAACGGAACAGGTGATGAAGAACGAGAGGAAGCGAAGAAACGAAACCCAACAACAAGGCTGCGGACCACCGGACGGCACTCCATTGGGCCGGGTCGTAAACGTTCATGCATGCACCTTGACAAGGCTGCAGATGTTCAACAAGACTCCGGAGAATCTCGTCGACATAGAAGGACCAAAGGAGCGTTAAACTTCCAACGAACAGGAAAACGATCGTCACCCGGATGGATAACTCGTCCAAGTGAGATTGAGGCGCATCAAAGCGGTCCGATTCGAGGAGAATCGTCATTCATGCACCCTCATACGAGGTCGGTGTAGGTTTTCGGTGCGCGTGCTTGGACAACGGTTCGGTAAACACCGTACACGGCCCAGAGCGTTAACATGCCCAGAACGAGGGAATACCCCCAAGGTTGCCCGGCATCAACAAAGGACGCAAAGGCGACGGAAAGCAATGCGGCAAGTCCCCCTCGGCGCAGTCCTTGAGGGATAGCGATGCTCTTGTCCAAATGCGGAGGTCCACCTCCAAATCGGCGCTCGTAAAACTCGCCTTGAACAACCGCTGCAACGATGATGAGGGAGAGGGTGGTCCAATAGTAGAGGTTTCCGTTGGTGAAGAAGTCGTGGGCAATGCCCTCCTGTCGCTCGGCTTCAATGGCTTCAGGATCCTCCTCGGCCACGAAAAGCGATTCGTAGTCGCCAACGCTGATGGTGCGGAGGCTGATGTCTTCATTGGTGGAGATTTCGGTTGCACCAGGAGCACTGATGGTAAAGGTGAGGATGTTCCATTTGTCCCCCTCATCAAAAACACCGTTGCCGTTGACCGCATTCCCTACAAGTTTGAAGTTGACCGGACCCACGTCTTCCGAAGGCGCCTGCCATGAAATCTCCCAATTGTTTCCGGGTTCGGATTGGGAAAGGGCGCCCGGTTCATCAGCGACGGTTTGACTGCCGGTGCCTGCGATGAGGGTTCCAACGCCTTCGTCCCAGATGAGGAAGCCGCCTCCATCGTTCGAGGCGTGCTGGAGCGTGATGGTCATGGTGTAGGTTTCGGTGAGGTTGTAAGCGCGTGGTACACCGGAGATGGAAACGACCACTTCCGTTGACGGAGCACCGCCCCCGTGACAGGTGCAACCCGTGTCGACCACGAGGCTACCGCCGTTGTCCCAAGGAGGTCCGTTTGGGTTACCAAGGACAGGAGCCACCAGCATCAGGGAAAGAACGAGCATCAAAGAGAGGTTCCTTGTGTTGCGACGCATGCTCTCACCTGGTTATTTCCAAAAGTCCTCGCTCTTTGAATGTTGCTTCATGCCCTTGCCTATCGGCTCCATCAATTCTCTTTGATGGCGTTGTTCAGTCCCGTCATCATGGCCTTTCCATCACCGAACAACATCATGGTCTTGTCCATGTAGAAGAGGTCGTTGTCGATCCCGGCAAAGCCGGGGGAGAGCGACCGCTTCATGACGATGACCGTTCGCGCTTGGTCGGCATCGATGATCGGCATCCCAGCCAGCGGCCCCTCGCCCGTGCGAGCGGCGGGATTGCAAGTGTCGTTGGCACCGATGATGACGGCGACGTCGCACTCGGGGAACTCCGGATTGATTTCGTCCATTTCAATGAGTTGTTCATAGGGGACGTTTGCTTCAGCCAACAAGACGTTCATGTGACCGGGCATGCGTCCTGCGACCGGGTGAATGGCGTACTTGACTTCGGTGTCGTACTTTTCTTTGAGCAAATCACCGAACTCTTTGACCTGATGCTGGCATTGCGAGACTGCCATGCCGTAACCGGGAACGATGATCACCTTTTGAGCCCCATCGACCATCATGGCAACTTCGTCAGGATCAGAGCCCACTTTCGTGCGGGTGACTTTTTCCTTCGTGCTGCCGCCGAAGGATTTGAACAACACGTCGGGTAAGGTTCGGTTCATGGCCTTGCACATGATGAAGGTCAGAATCAACCCCGAAGCCCCGACGAGCGAACCGGCCACGATGAGAACGGGATTGCTGATGATGAAACCGGTAAACGCTGCGGCAATACCGGAGAGCGAATTGAGCAGGGAAACGACAACCGGCATGTCGGCACCGCCGATTGGAAGCACCAGCACGATGCCGAGCAAACAGGAAATACCGATGATGGCCCAAAGGTAGTCGGTGTTGGTCGGGTCGTTGATGGACATCACAATGAGGGCGAGCACGCTTACGGCGAGGAGCACCTTGATCGGGTTGAGCCAGGACGGGCCCCATGTTGGTGTACTGAACCATTTTCCGAAAATTTCGATGCCGCCTTTTAGCTTGAACATGGCGAGCAGCGAACCGGTAAGGGTCATCCATCCGACCAAAGCAGAGAGTCCAGCAGCGATGACCACCACTTCCAACTCCAATCCGGTTGGAAGGGGAAGGTCAGGGTTTTCGATGTATTTCCAAGTCTCAGAAAGCGCAACCAACGCAGATGCAGCTCCGCCGAATCCGTTGAACAACGCAACGAGTTCAGGCATCCCCGTCATTTCGACCTTGATGGCCATGATGAGGCCGATGATCGAGCCAACGACAAGACCGCCAACGATGAGTTCCCAATGCATGCCTCCGGAGGCGAGTTGCATGTCAACAACCGTCGTGATGACTGCAACAAGCATGCCCATCGCACCGTATTGGTTGCCTCGGGGCGCCGTGCGAGGGTGGCCCAGTTTTTTGAGTCCGAAAATGAAGAGTGCTGCAGACAGCAAATAGCCGAGTGGAATCCATGCCTCCATCTCAAGCCCTCCTGTTCTTGCCGGCGATCATGTTCAACATTCGGTTGGTCACGGCAAATCCACCCACCACGTTGATCATTGCAAGGACAAGTGCAACGAAGGCCAAAAGACCAGAAACAGCCGTGTCGCCAGCATTGTAAGCCACGTTGGCCCCGAGAAGCGCACCGACCACGCTGATTCCGGAAATGGCGTTGGCTCCGCTCATCAGTGGTGTGTGCAACGTTGCCGGAACCTTGGTTATGAGTTCAAACCCAAGGAAAATGGCGAGCATGAAAAGGGTGAGGTTGGCGATAAGAGAGGCTTCGGTTATCATTCAATCACCCCTGCGAGGCGTGTTTGTTTTGGATGGACTTCCCCGTCCTTGCAGATGAGCACTCCGCCCATACCGCTGACATAGAAGTCCGAACCTTCAGGCGCTCCAACCAGGATATCGTCGTCGTCGGAGATGACGACGGCGCTTGTTTCCTTGTCCACCAAGGAGGTAAAGAACGTCGTGAGGTTGTTGGAATACAGCATGCTGGCGGTGTTCGCTAGCGTGCCGGGAAGATTGGATGTCCCAACGATGATGACCCCGTTCTCGGTGGTTATCACCTCTCCAGGAACGGTGTTTTCGCAATTACCGCCCACATCGGCGTTCATGTCAACAACAACTGCACCGGATTTGAAGTTCGCCACGGCGGTTGAGGGAACCGTGATGGGAGCTGGGCGGCCGAAGATACGGGCCGTCGTCACGATGATGTCAGCATCGGCTGCCACCCCACAAACCGTGTCGTTCACTTTCTGAATAAATTCCGGGGTGAGGGGTTTCGCATAGCCGGATTCGTCTTCGAAATCGTCCATGCCGTCAACTTCGATGAACCGGCCACCGACGGACTCGATCTGCTCAGCAGCAGATTTGCGAACATCGGATGCGTAAACCACGGCACCGAGTCGCTTCGCAGTAGCAATGGCTTGTAGACCGGCCACGCCGCTGCCCATAATGACGACTTTTGCCGGGCGAATCGTGCCCGCCGAGGTGGTCATCATTGGGATGCCTTTCGGGACATGTGCGGCGCCAAGAAGAACCGCTTTGTACCCTGCAAGGTTGTCTTGGCTCGAGTTAACGTCCATGGATTGTGCTCGGGAGAGTCGCCGTGGAATCATGTCCATTGAAAGCAAGGTGATGCCGTTGTCTAGGCAGGCTTTGACATCCTCAGGTCGGCGGAAGGGGTCGGAAACACACGCCAAGTTGGTTCCCTTTGAGATTCCATCTACCCCCGGAAAACGGATACACACAATGTTCTCGCAGGCCAAGGCTTCGCTCCGGCCAACGACGGTTGCGCCGGCTGCTTCGTATTCTGCATCTGCATAGTTCGCAGCCACGCCTGCACCGGATTCGATGAGAACCTCGAATCCTGCCTTAGAGAGTTTCTTCATGCTTGATGGGACGATACCGACTCGTGTTTCTCCCTCGGGTTCTTTTGGTACGCCCAGTTTCATGATTTCACCGCAGAGTTCCTCTCCGGAGGGGTGAGGATGAATCCGCCACCGGAAGGAGGTTTTTAGATGCGACGCTTCCCCATACTCCAGCGTTTGTTGACCCGTTCCTCTGGAGGTAGCAAACGTACGACAACCGTTCACCATCGTTCTTAAGGACTGCATGCCGCAGGTTCCGAGCAACAGGTGTGAGTCATGGCGAACGGCAGGAGGAAAATCTCGGTCATTGGAGCAGGAAACGTTGGTGCGACATGTGCGTTTGTCCTTGCGCAGATGAAAATTGCAGACATCGTCTTGCTGGATATTTTCGAAGGCTTTGCGAAAGGCAAGGCCCTCGATATGTCCCAAAACGCAACGGTCCTCAACTACGACGGCACCGTTACGGGCACTGCAGATTACAACGATATTGCTGGATCCGATGTTGTCGTTGTGACTTCAGGTTTCCCACGCCAACCCGGTATGACCCGAGAGGATCTCATCGGGAAAAATGCGGAGATCGTCGCCCAGGTCGGAACCGGCATCAAAGAGCATGCCCCCGAGGCCGTTGTGATCGTCGTGACCAATCCGCTGGATTTGATGACCTACCACATGCAACAAACAACAGGCTTCCCGCCCGAGCGAGTTCTAGGTCAAGCGGGTGTGCTTGACAGCGCTCGCATGGCGCATTTCATCGCTCTTGAGCTCAACTGTGCTGAGGAAGACGTTTCGCCCATGGTTCTCGGAGGACACGGCGACACGATGGTCCCTCTTCCCAGATACACCACCGTGGGGGGTATTCCCATTACGCAACTGATTTCGCAAGAGCGCATTGAAGCCATCAGCGCACGGACAGCGAGCGGTGGCGGTGAGATTGTCAAGCTCCTTGAGCGCGGTTCAGCGTTTTATGCACCCGGTTCAGCAGCAGCCGTCATGGCTGAATCCGTGTTGAACGACCGTCGCCGGGTTCTGCCAGCCTCGTGCCTGCTGACCGGGCAATACGGTCTTGAGGATGTTTACATCGGCGTCCCATGCGTGCTTGGAGCGAACGGCGTTGAGCAAATCTTTGAACTTGAGTTGACCGATGAGGAACTCGGTTCGCTTCAAACATCGGGTGAGTTTTACAAAAAGCAACTCGCCGATGTGCTCGGTTACTGAATTCGTTCGATGGAGAGGCTGTGGGCCTTCCCAACGGTTGTAGCGCCAGTTACTGGATTTTCCTTTACCGCCAGCCGGTGACCAAACTTCCCTCGACTCCGCATCCGTGTAAGCACCTCTTGGCCAAGATAACATCCCTTGCTGCTGTGAACCAATTCTGCAAGACCACAAGCAAACGGGTGATGGCGCGAAGTAACTTCGTGTTTGGCGAACGGAATGGCGTTTTGAATGCGATGTTCTCGCCAATCCTCCTCGGTCCAGGTCGGTTCAAAATCAATTGAATTTCCGAGGATACAAACCGTACCAAACCAGCCTTCATGAACGGTTGCTCCGGGGGGGTAATCCTCTTCGCCATCCCCGATGTAGATCTTGTTGAGCGATGAAATATCTCGAATCTGAATGTTTTGTCCGAGAAGATGGTCCAAGAGATGTCGAGTCAATCGGTCTTTCTCATCGCCGTAGCCGACAAGAGCGACGTTTTCACCGATGACAAGAACGTCACAGGCGTCGATGATTTTGGCGGCCCTGTCCGTAAAAACGGTCGTGCATGGTCCGTTCACAAGGTTGCTTGAGAGCCCGTCGAGAAAGGGGAGAATGTTTTCACCTTGCAACAGCAGTACGTAACCGTCCACGTGATGCAAGCCCATTGGCCTTCCTCAAGCAAAGGATTCGCCGCATCCACAGGAGGAGGAGGCGTTCGGATTGTTGATTTTGAAACCGCCACCCATCAGCCGGTCAACATAATCGATTTCAATCCCGTTCAAGAGATGACTGGATGCCCGAGGGACAAGGACACGGAATCCGTTGATGTTGAGCTCCTGGCAGGGTGTTTCCGTGGACTCAACGATTTGGAGGTCATACATGTAGCCGGAGCATCCACCGCTGAGCACGCCCACGAGAAGGGCGTGGGAACGGTCATCTCCAAAGGCATCAGTGAGCATATCTCTCGCCTTGTCGGTCATGGTGAGATCAACTTCAACTTCGTCCGGTACGTGAACTTGAAGGGGCGAGGCGGATTCACAGGTTCCACAGTCCATGGTAATTCCACACCGCCACCGTTCTTGAACTTGACCGATAAGTCGGCGTCATTTCTTTTTCTTCTTGTCCAAAGCCTTCTGAAGAATGTTGCACCGTCGGATTTGGTCTTTTGCACTCCTGACAGCGTCGTCAGCCAGTCCTCGTGGAATGGCCTGTTCGAAACATTTGATGGCGTCTTTGTACCGCTGCATCATGGAATACGCGGTTCCCATGTTGTAAAGGGTGTCACCTCGGACTTCAGTCGGGCGAATCAACATGGCTTGATGGTAGGATTCAACGCACTTTGGATACTCCTCAAGCAAATAGAAGGCGTTCCCTCGATTGTTGAGGATACGGATGATCATTTCATCGTCGCCTGCAAATGCAGGCAGCGCTTTATCGAAACATGAGAGGGCTTCCCGATACTTTTTGTCTTCGATCAATTGGATTCCCTGATTGAACCAAGCCACGTCTTGGTTAGCGATGGCTCGAGAACCCGTGTTTTGCGGTGTGTTTACCGCCACCGCTTGTGCGGCATCCAAGGCTGCTTTGGCGAGGTCAACCACCGGGTTCGCGGACTCCTCATTCCGTGGGGCTACCTCGACTGGCGTCAGCAAGATCTCTGCGGGAGGGGCCTGTTGAACCGCTTGAACGGGGACCGCATCTTCGGGTTGCAACACCGAGGTTGAGAGGTCGCTTGCCGCGGTTGGTGCCAAACTGGTAAGGTCATCGCTGTGAGGTTGAATGTCCGATTGAGCCGGAAGGCTATCGGCAGGTTGGGAAGGAAGGGTTTCAGCCGGTTGGGAGTTGTCAAGAAGGGATGCTGACTCAGCCCCTTCGCCCGAGAGCGCAGCGGCTGTTGCATGACATTTCGCTGCCGTTTCGAGGTCACCTGCTTGCTCCAAGGCGCGGGCCAAGCCGGTCCATGAAACGCCGTTGGATTGGTCCTCCTGAATAAGCGATTTCCACATCAAGACCGCGTCGCTGTGTTGGTGGGAGAGCGACAAGGCCGCTGCTCGTTCGGGCGAGTTTCCTTCGCCCATGTAGGTCAGGGCTTCTGCCGCCATTTCGGGGCCTGCGGGCAACGTCGGTGGAAGTCCGGTGGTTTGTTCCAAAACCTCGTTTTCGCCTTGGGCGAGCTTCAACAACATAGCGACAAAGGCGGTTTTTACGTCATGGTTTGCATCCATGTTGAGCAGGGCCCGTGCGGATTCCAAATACCGCTCTATCTGGCCGTTTTCTTCGGTCATCTGAACCATTTTTTCTGCGGCTTTCACGTACGCCGGATCTGCCTTGATGGCGTGTTGGTAGGCGCTGTATGCCTCGTTAAGTTGTCCCGATCGTTGGTGAATGGAACCCAAATTAAACCAGCCTCGAGCGTGAGACGGTTCGAGGTTTTGGGCATGGGTCATGGCGGCAATGGCGTGGTTGTCCAAGTCCAATCGAGCCATGGCGCCTCCTGCGATACGCCATGCGCCTGCATGTTCAGCTGCTTCGGTTTTTAGATGAGGTTTGAGCAGTTGGAGGGCTTTTTTCGGCTCACCGTTTTTGAGGAGATCGGTAGCGGTTGCGACCTTATCGTCAAGATCAATGGCTGGTTCTGGCCCGGCGGGGCTTTGTTCCGGAACATCTTGGATTTCAGGTTCTGGCTGATTCTGTTCCGTTTCTGCTTGGATGGCTTGTTGTGCAACAACCACTTCTGCTGCGCTCTCCAACTCCTCCTCCGTCAACGTTTCATCTTCGTCATGATCGTGATGAACGGCCTCTTGGAGGAGCACTTCGGGGTCTTCAATACCGGCTTTTTGAGCCACATCTTCAACGATTTTCATGTCCACCTCTTGCGTGACTTGAACGGAAGGTTGCATGGTTTCCATCGGGACCGAAATGCCGCTGTCTTTGCAGCGAGATTGAAGTTCAATGAGGGCTGGATGTCCGGGGTAGAATCCCAGTGCACGGTCGGCCATGTCGTAAGCGCCCTCGAGGTCCCCGATTCGTTCGAGGAGAATGGCCATGTTGGCCGTTGCTGGAGCATGGTTTTCGTTCAAATCCAAACAAATTTGGAAGGATTGTCGGGCACCACGTGCATCTTGCTGGGCCTCCAAGAGAACGCCCCGATTGAACCACGCCATGTCGCTGGCGGGGTTCAAAGCGATGGCTTTGTTGAAGGCCGCCAAGGCGCCTTTTATGTCGTTTCTCCGACTTCTCTCCTCACCAACGGTAAGCAGGACTTCTACCATCTCTTCGGGGTCCTCAACATCGTCCAGTTCAGGAATGACGTTCGATGGGTTCCGCTTCGGCTCTTCCTTTGGTTCACTTGCGGGCTCGTTCTCCACAGCCGTGAGGGCATCGTCAACCGAGGCCAAGGCGATATCGTCAATATCCTCGGTGGGTGTCACGCCCGAATCGGTGTTTGACTCATTACTCACGCTATCACCGTCGTCAACCAAACCGAGTTCATGAATAAGCCTTGCTTCTTTGTGCACAAACGGACAACGCCTACATTCAAGGGGGAGGGCCCCGTCGGTGAAACATGGGAGAAAAGCCATTGAAAATTCTCGGACTTGCAGGAGAATACCGCGCAACCTCCAAATCCGGTATGTTGGTGAATGCTGCATTGGAGTTGGCGGAAGAGCAAGGTGCAGAAATTCACTTTTGGGACCTTGCAGAAAACCCCCTGCCCTTGGTTGGCGAGGAAGGATGCTGGTCGCACCCAAACGTCAAAGCCTTCCAGGAACTGTTGACAAGTTGCGATGCCTTCCTTCTTTCGTCACCCGAATACCACGGGACGATGTCGGGTGTGATGAAGAACACCATGGATTGGATGTACGACAAACATGTGGGCGGCAAGGTGTTTGGATTGATGTCCACGCTGGGCGGCGTCACCAACGCTAACACCCTCAATCACATGCGCATTTCGCTTCGTTGGTTGCACGGCTGGCCGGTGCCAGAGCAACTGGCCGTCGGCCACGTGAAGGATGCCTTCGACGAAGAAGGCCGTTTGGTCGACGATTCGTTGAACGAACGTTTGTCGGCCTTGGTGGATTCGGTCTTGGATGCATCAATGAAGTTGCGAGCGTGACCATGATCGACAACGCCAACCAAAGCCCTTCGTTTACCGACGGATGGGGGGCAACCTACAGGCTCATTGAACCGGGGACATTTGTGTTTGGAAACGATGGAGGGGGCGCACCGAAATCGGAGACGCCCAGTCAATCCGTGACCGTATCAGAGCCGTTTTTCATTGGGCAGCATCTTGTGACCCAAGCGCAGTGGACCGATCTCATGGCGTTTAACCCGTCAAAATTTCAAGAGGGATGGAGTGCGGGCTTGAGGCCGGTTGAATCGATAAATTTGGATGACATCACCGTTTTCCTCGAGAGATTAAACGCACGAGACGAAGCGACCAGTTACCTTGGTCTCATCGGTCACTGGCGTTTGCCCAGTGAGGCGGAATGGGAGTACGCCGCAAAGGCAGGCACTAACTCCCGGTGGTGGTTTGGTGACCGAGATGTGGATTTGGACGGCAATGCTTGGCATGCGGGTAATTCTGGAGGCTCAACCCGAGAGGTTGGTCTGAAAGCGGCCAACCCGTGGGGACTGTTTGACATGAACGGGCTCGTTAACGAGTGGTGTGCAGACGGCTGGGAACGTCGATTGTCTCTCTCACGCACACAACGCCCACTGCCTTCCAACTCAACGGATCGGTTCGTCGTTCGGGGTGGTTCCTGGTTCACGGAAAGCGACTCGACCCGAAACACGGCACGGCAACCTGCGAAACGAAGCAAACAAAGCGACGGTCTTGGATTCCGCTTGGTTTGGGAGCCGGACCAGCAGGGATGAACGCCTTGTCTAGGGGGCATCTCCTGCGACAGGCTCCGCATCGAGGTTGAGGGCGGAATCTGCTTCAGCGAGCGTTTGATGCTCCGGGACGCAACCTGGCCCAACCAACCATCGCCGGTTGAGCGGTTCATCGAGCATCAGCATTAGGTTCTGTTGTTGGAAAACGGAGATTGCTGCAGCCGTCCTATGCAAGACAGGGGCGATGTCTTCTGCGAAAAGAACGTCGAGTACGGTGCACACTTCAGCAAAGGTTCGCGAGCCATCAGCGAGTTCCCAAACCATGCTGTTCATCGTATCGAGGGGTCGGCGGACTTCTTTTGGCGCCCGTAACAACTTGGCAAAAAATCCTTCAATTCGTCCAAAAGTTTTGGGAATTCTCAACGCAATCTTCCTCCCGGTCACCCCGGGTAAGCCGGGGTCCTTCGCCACCTCGCCATGCCGCGCCCACCACACCGGTGTCCGGCAAGGGAATTTCATGGAAAGAACGTGGTCTTCCAATCCAGATATCTCGGTCATTTCCCTCTCCTCAAAAGTCCGTCCATGTCCAAAGCAGGAGGGTGAGCATCGATGCGGTGCCGATGAGAGCCGTCACTCGGGTTGCTTGGACCCGCTCAGTAAAGTGGCGCAGATACCATGTTACAACGCCTGCGGCCGCAACAACAAACCAAAGCCCGTACCATACACCGGGATACGTCGCCACGCTTCGTGGTGATTACAACGTTCCATCAAGGTATTGTTGACCGTAGTAACCCCATTGCTCCATGGTCCATCCCTCGGGCAGCCCCGTTTCCGGCAAAGGCGGACCCTGGTTTGGAATCGTTTGTGATTCAACGGATATCGCCTCGACCCGTTGTTCAGGTTCATCTGCGGCCGGTTGACTGACGGGTGGGCCGGAGACACTGCTTTCGGAGACGATATCGAAGGTTTTGTCCACCTCATCCCGCCCACGACGGCCCAGCAGAAGAGCCGATAAGAGAACAAGAACGCCCAAACCAACGCCTCCGGAGACGAGAACATTGCTGGAAAATCCCTCGGGTTCGGGGGGAGCCTCAAAGGAAATCGCGATTGATTCACCGTGTTGGAGGATTCCATCATGGGACGAGATGGAGAACGCAACGTTTCCATCCAAGGTCCCATCAAGGCGCAGAATTTCACACAGGTGTTGCTTGGCTTGCGGTGTTACGTGGCCCGGAGCCAGGTCATAGTCCGTCCCGGTGGAATTCACCAATCGTTTGTCGCAGGTCACCTGCCATCCTTCTTCATGCGCCGCTTTGAGAACAAACGACTCCGTGAAGGTGGAGGTTGACGTATGATTCACCCAAATTCGAGCCGCTGTGCCATGAGGCACCGTTTCCTGGTTCGCCAGCACGACGCTTGCCTCCATACTCCTGCGTTGGTCAAGCATGACCATCGCCTCTCCAATCATTGGGAGGGGTAAACCCGCTTCATCAACGGCACCTTCGACATCGAATCTCAAGACGAAGCGCGTGTTGAGCGGAGCGTCTTCAGGTACGAGGATTTCGAGACGTAAGCGGTTTGTTGCACCGGGTGGAATGTTCAATTCGTTTGATGAACCAACGACACGGTCTCCGCCATCAATCGTGAAAAACACAACAAGTCCCGACACGGGAGGGGAGCTGGTCACGCTCGCCGTTACCGAGAGTCGATCCTCGAGGGCGTTCCCCGTGTTCGTTAGGTGAGCCTCTGCATAAACAACCCCTCCTGCAATCGCCGAAGAGGATTGGTTCCCAAGATCGAGAGTTGGAACGCGAACGGCACCGGTTGGTGCCACGAATTCAACCAGATTGTTCTCTGGGGCGGTATCAACGGCTTCACCATCCAAGGTGGCGATGATGGAAACGGTGTGCAATTCTCCAGCGGATTCGGTCATCGGAAGCATGAGCCAAATCGATACGTCGCGCACATGGTCCAAATCATACGAAACGGACAATTCCAACGGCTCGCTCTGATTTACACCTTCCACACTGAGCCACCATGACCATGTTGCTGGGAGATCACGGGGCATGATGAAGGCCGTTGCTGGGCCGTTGCCTTGGTTCTCAATCCGGAGTTGAACTTCTGTTGGAATGCCGGGGTTGAGTTTGGTTGGCTGCTCAATCAATTCCAAGGTCAAATCGTGACTCGTTGTGACCCGTAGGCCATCGAATTCGTCCCCTTCTATCACCATGTTGCTGCGTTGCGACTCGATGACGGGGGTGAGTTTTGGCCCTCTGTCGTTGGCTTGGGCCGTCGAAGGAACGCGTACGACGACATCAAACATGGTGGTGCTTCCAGCGTTGAGAACAGCATTCGGACGTGTTGGCTGTTCAACGACCCACATGCCGGCTTCCTCGACCTCAACCCGCATGGAAAAGATGTCTTGTCGAGTGGCGTTGTTCCATATCCGATATTGAATCGTAATCTCGTCTCCTGCGTCAACCATCATTCTGTTCGTTTTGAGCGATTCGACCATGTCCACAGCGGCAACGCTGGTCATCGAAGCTGAAACTTCAATCGATTCCATGTCGAACCGTGTGGTGTCGTTCTGTGCTTGAACACGCATGTCAAACGAACTGACGGTGTCGGGAGCCACGCCTTGCGGTATGGCCATAGTAAACAACGTCGTCACGATCTCCCCCGGACGTATTTGGACGGAGGAAGGTTGCGTCCATGCCAAGGCCACGGTCCATGTGCTCGGGATGTTGTTGGTGTCGATGACGATGTCAAACACGTCGGTGGCTGCACCTTCGTTGGTGATGTTGACCTCAAAGGTGCACGTGTACGACGGAGGACACGAAGGCCGAACAGCCGGGGGAGTGATGACCGGAATTCGGTCGGCTTTGACCAAAAATTGGACAGGAAGCGTCGTGGTCACCGAGGCATACGACTGGGAGGTCACGCTAACGGACATTTGCTTCAAACCGATGGTTGCGTTGATGTCGGGTTGAATCATGATGTTGAACTCCTGAGGTGCTCCGGGGCTGACGACCAATCCGCTCATCGGGTCAAAGCTCGTACCGGAGGGTCGAGTGTAATATGCGCTCCAACCCGATGGCAGGCCGGCAAGGGTCGGAATGTAGGTTTCCGTGATGTTTCCCGTGTTGATGATTTGCATGGTGATGCTTCCCCATTCTCCAGGTAATGAGCCCGACGTGGAGACGCCTTGGGCCGATACATTGAACTCGTTGGGCCGCACTTTTTGGTCGTAAACCATCACGATATCGTCGATGTAAAAACCAATATCCGTGCCGGTAGCGTCTGAAGTAAATTCGTATTTGAATTGCGACGTGCTGTGAAACAAGTCCCCCGACACCGGCATTAAGGGCGAGGACGCTCCTTTGTTGTTGAAACTGAATGTTTGCCAGTTCGCTCCATCGGTGAAAACTTGGTCAACCGTACCTGACAAGGCACCGATCTCGGTCCAAGCTCCAAACGGTGAGCGGCCGTACATGGTCAGTTCGTCGTTGGCAGCGGAACTTCCGGTGTAGAAAAAGGAAAGACCGTTGGTTCTTGTCGGATTGGCAATCGCATCGGAGAGGTCCATCACCGGTGTGGTCATGCTCGCCACCATGTTGTTGCTGTAGGTCGAACTTTGTCCGTTTCCCGCATGACAACTTCGCCCTTGTGAAATTGACGTATCCGAACTGAGTGTCCAGCCCCCGGCAAGGGTCCATGCGCTTGTTGAATCGCAGTTGAAATAATCCGAGCCTACGGTGAAATGGCCGTTGAAAACATCGTTTGAGGGAACATCGTCTGAGACGGTTGAGGTGGCTCTCACGAGCAGCGTGTGGTTCCCTGCATACGTCGGCGTGATCGCTACGGTCACGGTGTTGGAGTCACCACCTCCTATGGTTGACATTTGAGCGCTTTCGTTAACGAATTCAAAGTAGGTGTATTCGTTATGCAACAACAGGACATTGACATCGATTACACCCGACTGGGCCGTGCCGATATTTTCCACGGTCACCGTGAGGGTTGAAGACACGTTGACCATCCCGTCAATAACAAAGAGGTTTGCAGGTCGGTTAAACCCAAAAATGGGATGATTTGAGGAGAACATCTTGTATTTTGCCGCATCGGAACTGCTTGTGTACGCCACCGCGATGTCCGTTACCAAAACATCGACTCCAGTGGGGTTCGTCGGGCTAAAATGCGGCGTGGAGTTGTCAATAAGGAGGGTTTGAGCAGGGCTTGCCGACATGCCAAGAAGAAGGAATAAAATTCCGAAGGCCGTTCTCCACCTCATCTCGCTCGGTTCTGCATGGCCCCTCTATGTATTTATGAGCAATGCAGGCAGAACATGCTCCTGAGGTCCGGTGAATCCCGCTACGAGGTATTGCCAATCGTGTTTGCCTGCGATACTTCCTCATCGACATCAGCGTTGGAGAGGGCCAGTTTTGCTTCGTCCCGCTTCTCTTTTGCTCTAGCCGCAAAGTAGACTGTAAAAGACGGGATGAGAACCATTGAGAAACATCCCACAACCGCCGCCAAGGCCCACAAGAACTCGGTGGCAGCATCGACGGAGAACACTTCGACGGAGGCGAACGCCTCGTTTACGGTCTCGGCCGTCATGCCCGGTTGGGTCGTTCGGTTCCCTTGTTCGACGAGCTCGATCCGGATGAGGGAGGGGCTATGGGTGTAGGCGATCATGTCCCTGGATTTTTGTTCAGCCTCTGCTAAATCCTGAGCAAAAACGCTTCCGTTCGACCTTCGAGCAGGGTCGACCGAGGTGAGGGCATGGAACACCATCTCGCCTCCTTCTTCGCTTGTTCGTTCATGAACGGCTTCGTAAGCGCACTGTTCAGCACATGAGAATTCGTCCTCATGCGGGTTGCTGAGATCGTACGCTGTACCAAGCAACTCATGGCTGTAGAGTTTCCCGCCGTTCGTGACTCGAAGGACGGATCCGGCGGAAACTTCGGTAGCCGTCACGTTCACCCAAGTCAAATTGGCCCCGTTTGCGCTCACCTGCCATGCCCATGTTGTGGTGTTCGCCTCCTCGTCGTAGAGCCGTACGGCGTTCTCCGAGGCTTCAACACGGCTGTATTCGTCCACCGTTGACGATGTTTCGTAGATGTAAACCGAAGGTGATACCGTCGCCCCGTAAACGGCGTAGGAAAGCATGAAAATGAGCGTTAGCGATAAGCCGATGAGCGTTCGAAGAAGGTTGGGGTTTTGGGCCAAGGCCTTCTTCATCGAGCCTTCCAGCCACAGGGTGTTCAAGAAGGCTTGCATATGCTTATGGTTGCACGTGTTTTTGGAAGGAAGAAATCGCAGGCCTGAGCCGTTCTTTTCATATAGGGGCGGACGGTCGCCATGTTGCTTGGTGTTTCACAATGACGACCGTCTATGATGTTCCTGCAGACATTTTCAACCCTGCCTTGGCTGCCGAATTGGCCAAGAACGCGGCCATCTCCATGCCGGAGTGGGGCGATTACGTCAAAACCGCTGTGGACCGTGAGCGCCCACCAACGCAATCGGATTGGTGGTTCCAGCGGACCGCTGCGATTCTCCGCAAGGTTGCTCGCAACGGGCCCATTGGCGTTACGCACCTCGCGCAATCCTTTGGTGGAAAGAAAGACAACGGCGTCATGCCCAACACCCCCGGGGTTGCATCTCGTCATATCATCCGGACCGCTCTGCAGCAACTCGAAGACGCTGGATTGGTCGAGAAGGTGCCCAAGAAGGAGATTGAAACCGAAGACGGCAAGGTCCAACTCTACCACGGTCGAAGCGTGACGGCAGCCGGACAAAGTCTCGTTGACAACGTAGCACACGCCGTTCGTGGAGAAGCCGAAGCGGCCTACCCCGGCCTAGAAAAGTACTGATCGGGGGAGAGGAGTTGACGACGATGGCCGCTTCCCAAGAAGACGAATTGGCCATTCTCCGTGCTCAGCGACTTCAATCCATGCAAGAGCAACTTGCGAACCAGGCCCAAACGCAACTCGCTGCAGAAGAACACGCTCAACAACAAGCAGCCCACGCTGCAAACCTCGATGGGTTGCTTCGAAAGTTCTTGACGCCTGAAGCGCGGTCAAGACTTGCTCGAATCGCCATGGTGGATCCCTCACGGGCTCAATCCATCAAAGAAAACATCGTCACGCTTTGTCAATCCGGTGACCTTTCCGCCCCCGTATCCGATGCATCGCTCAAGTCGATGCTCAGCCAACAATCAAAGAGCCGCAGCAATGCGTCAATCCGAAGAATCTGAGAAGGTGCTCGAAATGTCAAAAAATAAGCCAGCAGCAAAGAAAATTCGCCTTTTGAAGGCAGGAAAGCAGAATCGGCGTGTCCCCGTCTGGGTCATGCTCAAAACCGACCGAAACACGGTGTCGCACCCAAAGCGCCACCAATGGCGACGAAGCAAGTTGCAACGATGAGGTGACGGAGCATGGCACGACCCAACGAATCCGAGCTTATTGTCCCCCTCCGGAACGCATGGAACATCACCCGTTACAAGCGGGCCCCAAGAGCCATGCAGATCATCCGCGAACAAGTCATCCGCCACCTCAAAGTCAAGGAGGATGAAGAACTCTACATTGACCCCGAGGTTAACGAATTCATTTGGAAGCGAGGCATTGAAAACCCTCCTCGCAAAGTGCGCCTCATGGTGATTCGCCACGATGAACCCGACTTCCCTGTTGAAGTCAAATTGATGAAGGAGTGAAAGAGATGGGAAATATTCGTCCAAGTTTTATCAAAATCCGAGCCATTCGCCTTTGTGAGGAACACGGTGAGAAATTCACCGATGATTTCGATCACAACAAGCACATGGTTGAGCAACTCACCGATGTGGGTTCGAACAAGAAACTCCGAAATTGGATTGCAGGATACGTGACCCGCTATCGGAGCCGTCGAACCGATTGATGGTGTTCCAAGTGTCGCTTTGGGTTGACTGGGATCGTCAACCCGTCAGCGTCCACGCAGCCGAGACGGAGATTCTTGAACAGTTGATTCTCCATCTACGGAATCGGCACAACGTGCGAAAACGATCGATTGTCATGCCGGACCGTGAAAACGACGGGTATCTCTTCTTCATCTATCAGGTCTGTGACCCCAGGTGGATCGCCTCCTTCTTTGAGAATCGCGAGGGAGCGGATGAATGATGGGCGATCGGTTACCCCTTGGCCTTCCGGAAGGCAAGGTC
Organism: Candidatus Poseidonia sp.; assembly: GCA_030828165.1. GTDB lineage: Archaea > Thermoplasmatota > Poseidoniia > Poseidoniales > Poseidoniaceae > Poseidonia. The sequence goes on along the minus strand of JAURDA010000009.1, from coordinate 13,841 downwards.
GAATTTGTCGTCGTTCTGGTGGGGGTTTCTCACCCGGGTAATCTTGGCGCCATTTGCAGAAGCATGCTGAATTATGGCTACGCCGACTTGCGTCTAGTGAACCCCAAATGTTCGGTTGACGAAGACGAAACCCGAGCACGGGCCAAACATGCCCAGCACGTTCTGGATGAAGCAAAGGTGCACACGACCCTTGCCGAAGCCGTTGCAGATTGCAGAGCCGTGGTGGGGACCTCAGGAAAACGGGAGGTGGGTGACAAAACGCTGTTCCGGCATTATTTGTATCCTTGGGACATGGTTCAACGAGAAGAAAGGGCTGGAGGAAAGGTAGCTCTGGTTTTTGGAGAAGAAGGAAAAGGTCTCTCTCGTGAGGACCTCGCTTCCTGCGATTACTTCGTAACGTTACCTACTTGGGAAGGATACCCCATCGCCAACCTCTCACACGCAGTGAACGCCATGATCTACGAAGCCCATCGCTCGAGGGTTCTCGCAGGCCAAGGTACGGATCCCGCGATGCCCGACATCGTGCCCCTTGCCCAAGTCCTGGAACCGAACGTCAGACAAACCCTTCTTCAGGCGATTCATCAATTTGCATCAAGCATGAGTGGACCGGATGAACGGCTTGAATCCATTGAACTCACGCTCAAGCGGACGCTCCTCAAGGGCACACCCTCCAACGAGGAAACCACCCGGCTCATCGGGGCATTTGTCGAAGCCACCTCGGCTCTTGAATTCAGCAACAATGACCCCCATTGGATGAAGGAACATCGTCGCCGTTTACGTTGAAGGCCGCCATGTGGCGACCGATTTGGGCGTTTCCCGGCAATGCATCGCAACAAGTTGCAATCGATTCCCATAGACCGATTGGATGTGGGGATGGACCGCTTCAAATGCCCACTTAGCGAGGTTTTCAGCGGTCGGGATGAATGGGACCACCACGGTCCGATGTTCTGAGCCCATCGCTTTGCATGCTTCACGACCTTCTTTGTCGCCTTCGTAGACGACGAAGGCGTGGTCGACCACATCGTGCACATGTTCGGTCAATATTGCACTGATGTCTGAAAAATCCATCAGCATTCCCTCATCAGATACGCCACTGGTTTGGACGACATCACCTTCAATTTCGGCTTCAAATCGGTACCGATGGCCGTGCAAGTGCCTGCATTTCGACTTGTGGTTTGGAACTCGGTGACCTGTGTCGGTTTCGATGTATCTTCGTATGGTTGTCGTCATCATTCATCCCCCTCAACGGTAAAGGTCATGGAAGCCGAATTGATGCAGTATCGCTCGCCACCGTAGGCTTTCGGCCCGTCGTTGAAAACATGCCCGAGATGCGCATCGCAAACGCTGCATCGGACCTCTGTTCGCACCATGCCGTGGGTGAAATCCTCGATTCTCACGATGTTTGCTTCCTCGTGTTCAGTATGGAACGAAGGCCATCCGCACCCTGAATCGAATTTCATTGATGAGGTGAACAACAAGGTGTTGCAACAAATGCAGGTGTACATTCCAGTGCGCTTTTCGTCCCATGTATCACCGGTGAACGCCCGTTCGGTCCCGCTTTCCCGCGTGACGTGGTATTGAAGAGGCGTGAGGGTTTCTCGGTAGTGTTGGTCCTTGTGCTTACGTTCGATGGTGAGAGCGTCTTCCAGGACAACCTCCCACGGTTGGATGTACTCGACGGGGTCCGTTTTTCCGATGGCGTGAAAAGCCAAGATTCGCTCAACATCAGAACCCGTTTTTCCGTGACTACGACCGTCGTCATCGGGGTCGTATGAGGTGATGGTTCTGCGAAAAACCTCATCAAAATCCAGGCCGAGGTGATTCACGGATTCCAAGGCATCTTTGAGGATTGATGTCTTGTCTTTCAAGAGAAAAGGGAGCTCAAATCCAACACGCTCGCTGTCCCAATTCCCTAATTGGAAGGCATGCTCAAGGGCACGATAGAACTCTGGTCGACAATCTGGATAGATGGCGTGATCTCCGCTATGTACGCCAAGGACAACGCTCACGGAACCATCGGTTTCCTCGGAGAGCGAAAGGGCAATGCCGTAGAGCAGGGAGGAAAAAATGGCGTTACGGTTCGGAACGACGGTCGCTTTCATGTTGTCCTCCTCGTAATGGCCTTGAGGTACCTCGCCTCCGGAGAGCAGCAGGTCGCTTCGAAACAACGCCATGGCGCTCCTTAAATCGGCTTCTTGATGGTTGATTGCATGCCCGTTTTCTCGGAGGTAAGCCACAAGGGATGCAGCCCGTTCCAATTCCACGGTGTGCTTTTGTCCATAATTGAAGGAGACGGCCGTTACGGCGATTCCTTTTCGCAAGAGATGCAACAGAAGGGATGAGGAATCCATTCCCCCACTCAAAGCCATGACTGCGTGATTCATGCAAGGTTCACCTCAGAGAATGCCCATCCATTTGTGCGTTTGCAGGGACAACCGCCAGTCCGTGTTTTCCTTCACAACGGCCTCGGTCATGGCAAAGGATCGCCCGTTGTCTTCCACACTTGCACCTTCATCGTAGCAGGGTTGCAGGAACAGGTGCTTGAATCCTGAAGCCAATTCGTCGTACAGGGAAAGCGGTTGACCAACATAGACGCATTTGAGTTCATCACCTGTTCGTTGCTTGACCGCCACGTTTGGGTAGACTTGGTCCTTCGGTGAAATGCAAATCCAATCCAACATTCCCTCGGGAATCTCAACCGTGCCGTTGGACTCAATGGACAGGTGGTACCCTCTTCGCTTAAGCAACCTCGACAAGGGCCAAAGGTCGTTCAACATCGGCTCTCCTCCGGTAAAGATGATTCTCTTTGCTGGATACTTCATCACCTCACCCAAGATATCCAGGGCATTCATGCTCGTGTATTCATCAAAATTGGTGTCGCACCATTCGCAGCGCAAATTGCACCGGCCAAAACGAATGAACACGTGGGGGATCCCGTTGTGGAAACCCTCACCCTGAACCGAATGGAAGATTTCGACGATGTTGTATTCCGCTGCAAGGTCAGCCGGGTCATCCGTCTGAGCATTTCCAGCCCGTTCGCAAGCACCGTATGTCATCCTCGCACCTCAAAGGGGGGGTTGTTGGATGAGTTGCATGAGTTCCGCTCGGGCTTCTTGCTTATCGAAGAAGACCCCACGCATCGCCGAAGTGGTCATGACCGCTTGCTGCTTGGCCACCCCTCGGCACTGCATGCAACCATGGGATGCTTCGAAGATGACAGCAGCGCCCAGCGGACGGAGTTCACGTTCAAGATCGTCAGCAACGCCCTTCGTGATTCTCTCTTGGTTCTGCAATTTCCTCGCATGCAACTCAACAATACGGGCGAGTTTACTGATGCCGACGATGCGCTCAACAGGGATGTAGGCAACATGGGCACGGCCACGGAACGGGAGGAGGTGGTGTTCACAGGTGGACGTGAACTCAATGTCCCTCAGCAAAACAATTCCGTTGTATCCTTCGGCGTTGAACGTCGCTTCCAAGATGTCTCCAGCGTTCATGCCATAACCTGCAAAAATTTCATCCCACGCATCAATGACCCTTGCAGGGGTCTTGTCCAGTCCCTCACGGTCGGCATTCTCGGTACCTTCGAGATAATTGAGAAGGGTCCTCACCGCTTGTTCAGCATCGTTTCTTGTTGGCGTCATGATGATCTCCTCCCGTGCAAGGCGTCAATCGCGTCCAGTTGGTCGAGCAATTTTCGGCAAGCCGTACGGATGGCATCGGCCAAGCTCACAAATTTACCATCATCGCCAACATGCAATTTGAGGTCGTCCACCAACTCAGCCGGCATGTCAAGGGAGACCTTGGGCATGAGTGGGCCTCCCAAAACCAGTATATATATTCGTAGGCGATTACCAGAAGAATACAAAAGTAGCGATTCTTGGAAAATAAAACCCTCCTAAACCCAACCTTCAAAGGATTCCTCGGTGAGTTCTTTACCATGCAGAAACCCACGCTTGCAGGTCCCTTGGATGTTCTCAAGACGATTCGGTCGTATGTGGGGCAGATCACCACCCCGGGCCTGAACGATGAAGAAATCAACACGTTCTGCGATCTTGACCCGTTGCTTGTTGAGGCTATTGACGAAGCCAACCACATGTTTTCTTGGTTCAAACGTGAGTTCGGCGCAACGTACGAGGGCTCTAATGAATTGACCTTGATTGAATACTTGCAAGATGGTTTCGTGAATTTTTACAACCCTGCGACGGTCAATCCCTACGTTGCTCTTGCTGCTCGAGGCCCATGGGTCATCACGTCGCACGGAGCCGTTGTCCATGATAACGGCGGTTACGGCATGCTTGGTGGCGGACACGGCCCTCGGGAGGTCATCAATGCGATGTCGAAAAATTGGGTCATGGCCAACGTCATGACGCCCTCGTTTTCTCAGAAGAGGCTTGAACAACGCCTGAGAACGGAACTGGGCCACACCCGCGGCTCGTGCCCTTTTGAGAAGTTCATCTGCATGAACAGCGGCTCGGAATCCGTCACGGTGAGCATGCGAATTGCCGACGTCAATGCGAAGAACATGACGCAAGACGGCGGCCGCTACGCAGGTGCAGAAATCAAAATCATGGCCGTAGAGCAAGGCTTCCACGGCAGAACCGACCGACCGGCCCAAATGTCCCATTCATGCAAAGGCAAATACGACAAAGTCTTGGCGAGCTTTCAGAACAGGAACAACCTCATTCTCGTACCAGCGAATGATGTAGCGGCCCTTCAGGAAGCCTTCGCTCATGCAGAAGCCAACAATGTATTCATTGAACTCATGGCGATTGAACCGGTTCAAGGCGAAGGCAATCCCGGTCAATGCGTGGACCGGGCTTTTTACGACGAGGCACGCCGATTGACAAAGGAGCACGGTAGCCTGCTTCTCGTTGATTCCATCCAAGCGGGTATTCGGGGCCAAGGTACGCTTTCTGTGATCGATTACGAGGGATTCCAAACCGCTGAGGCGCCCGACCTCGAAACCTGGTCAAAGGCGTTGAACGCAGGCCAATACCCGCTCTCTGTCCTCGGCATGAACGGACGGGCCGCAGAATTGTACGTCACTGGCATTTATGGAAACACGATGACCACGAATCCCAGGGCCTTGGAAACCGCCGTCAATGTCCTCGATTCCATCACCCCAGAACTTCGCGCAAACATTCGGGAACGCGGCAACGAATTTGTCGAAAAGTTCACTCGATTGCAATCTGAATTCCCTGACGTTATCACGAAAGTCCAAGGGACCGGCCTCTTGTGCAGCGCAGAACTTGAGCCCAACCACTTCCCGGTCGTTGGGATGGAGGCTGTTGAGCCATGGTGCCGTCGTCGAGGCTTAGGGGTCATTCACGGTGGCGTCAACGCACTTCGATTCACACCGCACTTCAACATCACATCGGAAGAAATCGATCTCATCGTCGGTATCGTCAGGGAAGCTATTGTTGCATTCAGCACTACGAGAGACTCGTGACGATGTCCTCTCGCTTAAACTGACGAGCGGCGTACCATGCTGCTCCTATCGCGTAAAGGAGTGATGAGGCCAACCATGTGATGATGTGCAGGCCAACGATACGATTCATCAACAACTCCCGCAGGGCGAGGAGAACGTTCACGACGGGAATGGCGAACCAATAGGTCTCGATGCCGTCCAAGTTGATCACCTGGGTGAACAGTGCCGGGAAAAGGATGAGCAAAACGGCAGGCCCCAAGATCGAGCCCGCTTCCTTGACGCTGTGGGACCGCATGGCCAAGGCCAATTCAAACGCCACGACCATGACGGCGAAAAGAAGCACGGCAAGTACAAGAAGTCCGAGGGCGGCGAGCGATATTTCGGGCAAAGAGATGAAATTTGATGAAGCGAGGTAACCAATCGCAAACAACAAGCCTGCAACCTGAAGCAACACGCCGATTCCAGTAATGGTTGCTACAGCAAGCCATTTGCCCATCAGCAACTCCATCCGGGATGCAGGTAAAGCAAGCAAAGCCTCGAGGGTTCCGCGCTCACGCTCCCCGGCCGTCATGTCAATAGACGGTTGGATGGCCGATGAAAACGTCCACACCGCTAAGACGAGTGGGATGAACAACGAGAGCGCCATCCCTGCTTGTTCACCTTGCGTTGCGACATCGCTTGAGGCAACATCGCCGTTCCAACGTAACGGGTCGAGCGTCTCATCAGGGTCGAGACCTGCATCGGTGATGCGCTGGATGGTTTCGTTTTCTTCCCATTGCGACAAGGTGGCGAGGGCACGACTTCTTGCTTCCAAACTTTGCTCGGAGGTGGACATGTAGATGAGGGCATATTCGGTGACGCTTCCATTTGCTCTCAGACGAATCAAAAGGTCGATTGAACCGTTTCTCAAGCGTGCATCATCAATCCCCGGTGCTGAAAGTTCTTCAATCACAGGGAGCGGTTCGTAGGTTACGTTCATCTTGGAATCGTTGAAATTCAAGCCCATCTCCGAGGTCGCATTTTCGCTTTGCACAACAACGTCGAGCATCAACGCATCCAGTTCTGCTGCCTCCGAAGCCAGCAACAACGGGAAGAGAATGAACAACACAGGGAACATCAACAGAGGTATCACCAGAATCGCAACAATGGTGCGCCAATCTCTCACGAATTCAACGAGTTCTTTCTTCGCAATAACACGGACGCGATGAAGACGATCACTCATCTTCGTCCACCCCCTTGGGCAATCTCGGCGTGAAGAAGGAACGCCACCATTTCGCAACGCCTTTGAGCGGTTTGCTGTCTTCCATTCGTTCTCGCGCGACATCGCTGGTGAGGGCGACGTAAGCTTCCTCAAGGTTGGGCTGACCCGTGATGTTCAGGAGTTCTTGAGGGGTGCCGTCTGCGCGTACCTCCCCGTTATGGATGATGATGATCCGGTTGCAAACGCGTTCGGCTTCAGCAAGTTGGTGCGTTGAATAAATCACGGTTCCACCTTCTTCCCCGAGTTGCTTCACCAATTCCCGAACGGTCCGGGCACTCGTCACATCGAGGCCTGCGGTGGGCTCGTCAAGCAGCAACACCTTCGGGGCATGGGCAAGCGCCCTGAGCAGGGCAGTTTTTTGGCGCATGCCCCGCGAAAATCCCTTGGTGTGCCGCTGGAGACTGTCCTCCATTCCCAAGTACCGAGAGAAATACAGCGTTCTCTTCCACGCTTCATCGTCATCAATACCTTGCATTCGTGCGTGGTATCGGATGTTTTCCCAGGCCGTTAAGCGAGAATAGAGTCCGGTGTTTTCCGGGACGACGCCGATGGCGTGTCGTGCTGTGGAGATGCTCTTTCCATCACCGAGATGGACGGAGCCTGAACTTGGCCGGTAGACGCCGGAAAGGAGGCGAAGAAGCGTTGTTTTCCCAGCACCGTTTGAGCCGACCAAACCCACGATATCGCCTTGGTGAATCGTGAGGCTCACTTCGTGGAGTGCGTGAATTTCTGCAAAGGATTTGGAAACCTCGTCCACGACGAGCAGTGGCGCGGACATTCCAGTTTCAACTCGCACGTCCAGATTCAACGGCCCAATTCAGACCGGGATGTTTGGTTTCAATTCGGTTCGCACGAGAAAGCGTTGACTTCAGATGGTCCTGAATCTCAGATTGTGGCACGCCCATGTCGATCATGTTGGCAACCAGTTCAATAGCGCCCTGAATGGCACCTGCGTCCAAGAACGCCTCGTTTGAAATTGCACGTCGAGAACGCAGTTCCTCAAGACGGCCTGCAAGGTAATGCACTTCACCTTTCAAGCGAGGTGCGTCGATATGGGGGAGGGCCAAGAGTTGGTCAATACAACTTCGCATCGACCTTATTTTGTGCAGGACGATTATAGGTATTCGCATTTGGAGGGTTCACTTTCTTTGCGTCAATTCAACCAGTACGCCCCCGGTTGAAGCCGGGTGAACGAATGCAATCAGCTTTCCACCCGCACCTATCGTCGGCTCTCGGTTGATGAGCCGGATACCGTTCGCGTCCAAATGGTCCAGAAGGCCTTGGAGATCTCCAACGCTGAAACAGAGTTGTTGGATTCCTTTTCCACGTTTTGTGAGAAACCTTCCCACCGGCGTGTCTTCGTGTGTCGGCTCCAAGAGTTCAATCATGCTGGGTTTCGTACCGTCATCTCCGGGTGATGTGGCGAAAAATCGTGTTGTCACGCCTTGATCTTCCACGGTTTCGTCCTCGTGTGCTTGGACAAGTCCAATCAATCTCCAAAAGTGGCTGCCTGCTTCGAGGTTATCCGTAGCAATGCCGATGTGGTCGATGTAAATTGGTCCAAATTCCATAGCCATCCCTCAAAATCCACTGGGAGCGGTGTATGTGCCAAAAACCGACTTCAATTCGGCCATGATCTCGCCAAGGGTCGCTCTCGCACGAACCGCTTCTAGCACATGCGGAAACAGATTGTCGTCGGATTGAGCCGCCGTTTGAACGGATTGGAGTGCGCGCTCCACCCGCATGTTGTCCCGTGTTTCTCGAAGCACCCTCAATCGAGAGGCTTGGGTCTCTCCCAAGGAGGCGTCGGTTTTCAGAATTGGAATTTTCTCGTTTTCTTCCATGACGCCGTGATTGAGGCCAACGATTCGTCGCTCACCTCTTTCGATTTCATTCAGGTAGGCGTAGGCTGAAAGATGGATTTCATGTTGTTGCCACCCTTCCTCAATGGCGTTGAGGGCCCCTCCTTTGGATTCAATCGTGTCGATGATGGAGCGAGACCGGTCATAGATCTCTTGGGTGAGGCGCTCAACATGCCATGAGCCGGCCATCGGGTCCACAGTATCGGCAACACCAGATTCTTCTGCGATGATTTGTTGCGTTCGAAGAGCAACCGTGGCAGAGGTTTCCGTGGGGAGCCCCAAGGCTTCGTCGTACGAGTTGGTGTGCAAACTTTGTGTTCCACCCAGAACCGCAGCCAACGCTTGTACCGTGACACGGGCGACGTTGTTCAACGGTTGTTGGGCAGTGAGGCTGACCCCTGCGACTTGCGTGTGGAACCGGAGCATCTTCGATTTTGGATTTTGAGGTTGGTAGCGTTCGGTCATCAAATCGTGCCACAACGTCCGTGCGGCTCGAAATTTTGCAATCTCCTCAAAAAAGTCGTTGTGGCAGTTAAAGAAAAACGAGAGACGGGGCGCAAATGCATCGATGTCTTGACCCGTGGCGATCGCAGCATCAACATAAGCCAAGGCGTTTGCAAGCGTAAAGGCGAGTTCTTGAACAGCGGTTGAGCCTGCCTCACGGATGTGGTATCCCGAGATTGAAATCGTGTTCCACTTGGGCACTTCTCTGGCACAGAAATCGAAGATGTCGGTAATGAGACGCATGCTTTCTTTTGGAGGGAAGACGTACGTCCCTCGAGCGATGTATTCCTTGAGAATGTCGTTTTGAATCGTCCCCTTGAGCTTGTCCAACGACACACCCTGTTCTTCTCCAGCGACCATGTACATGGCGAGGAGAACCATGGCAGGGGCATTGATGGTCATCGATGTACTCACGTCTCCCAAAGGTATGCCGTTGAACAGGAGTTTCATATCTTCCACTGAAGAGATGGAAACACCGACCTTCCCCACCTCGCCGAACGAGAGTTCGTCGTCTGCATCCATGCCCAATTGGGTCGGGAGGTCAAAAGCGACCGAGAGACCCATTTGGCCTCGGTCCAGAAGCAACTTGAATCGTCCGTTGGTGGCTTCCGCACTGGAAAATCCCGCGTATTGCCTCATGGTCCAGAGGCGAGACCGGTACATCGTATCGTGAATGCCACGGGTGTACGGAGGTTGACCTGCATCTGCAAGTTCGTTGACCGAATCGGGTGTTGCGGTAAGGGGAAGTTCAATCCCGCTCAGCGTTTTCCAGTCCGGCTTACGCTGGTTCGCCATGGTTTCCTCACGGCGAGGCACTTCATCAAGACTCGCTTCGCGAATCAGTGGTGATGGCCACCGGGGCCGTGAGCGTGACCGTGAGCCAATTCTTCCTCGGTTGCCACCCGAACTTCGACAACTTCCACCGAAAATTCAAGGGTTTCACCTGCGAGTTTGTGATTGAAGTCAACGGTTACCAAGTCATCGGCAACGGCCGTTATGGTGAATGGACCAATGTCCGACATCAACATCATGCCGACCTCTGGTTCGATATCGCCGAATTGAGCTCGCTCGATCTGCTGGACGGCATCTTCCATACGCTGTCCGTAGGCGCGTTCTGGTTCAAGGGTAAAGGTGCGGCGTTCGCCAACCTTAGCACCCATCATTTCCTCCTCAAATCCAGGAATCATTTGTTTGTGGCCAACAAGGAACGTAAGGGGATCGCGTCCCTCGCTGGTATCAAAAATTTCACCACTTTCCGGAAGTTTTCCAGTATAATGGACGCTGGCTACGGTATTTTCTGCTAGAGTATCGGTCATGTTCTTCATCTCCTGGTTGTCATTTGTTTGACGAGGTTTCTCAATTCATCCGCCACATCGGCAGGCAAAATGAGTTCTGCTTCTTTTTGTTCGATGAATTCGAAGCTATCGTCGACGCCTTGACGTTCACCCTTGGCCCAAATTTGACCAAGGACGTTCGAGCGATGCTCCTCTGGGACGCTTGGATGGTCAAGGACAGCCTTAGCCGCGTATTTGTACTCCAGGTATTTTTGGCGGTTCAACTTCTTCTGTTGCTTCTGGCGGCCGCCGCCTTTTTTGTCCATTCGACGGCGACCACGTCGGCGGTCCTGCTTGTTTTCCACCTTCGTTTCAATTTCCTTGAACACGTTTTTCACACGCTTGTTCTTAGCCTTGACCACGACGGCATCATCGTCTTCGGCTTCCTCATCATCGTCGACCATGGTTTCCGGTTCAACGGTTTCAGCAACCGCTTCGGCCTCAACGGTGGGTTCGGCTTGTAGGCTTGGTGCGGCCTTTTTGAGAGCTTCTGATTTGCGACGAAGTTCGGCAAGTCGATCTTCTCTGGAGAAGGTCCGAGGTGCCTCTTCCTTCGGTGTTTCAGGAAGGTGTTGTGGGACGGGTGCGGGAGCAACGGTCGGTGCAACGACGTCTCCCTTTTGTTCAAGTTTTTCGATGGCTTCCCGCTGTTTTCGCTCTAGATCTGCCTGGATGTCTTTTGGTTGAGTGGGGGTGTCATCAACGGGTGTGGGTGCGCGTCGAGTCGCCTGACGATCCCGTTCATCACGTCGTCGACGGTGTTGCTGGGATGCATCCTTTGCAAAAGGATTGAACTCTTCCCTGCGCCGTCGTCCGTTGATTGGTAAGACCCCCTACCCTTAAGGGACCCACGACATGTTAAAACCGTATGCCTTCGAATGACATCAAGACCACACGATGGGCGTTTGGTCCGTACGAAGGTACTGGTCGATGGCGCTTCCCTGAAGTTCCGTGGTTCGATGGTTGAGTTCAATGTACCCGAGGAGGGCGATCATCGTTCCGTTGTCGATGCAATACATCCGCGGTGGGGCAAACGAGGCTCCCTCTCTATCCGTGGCCATTTCCTCACACATCGTGCGAATCCGCTGGTTGCAAGCAACACCGCCGCCAAGCAACAGCTCGGATTTCCCCGTGTGCGCCATCGCCCGCTCGGCGACTTCCACGCAGGAAGCAAAAGCATGCTCCTGAAGGGACCAGCACACGGCGTCCAAGGGTGCTCCGTTGTCAACGAGGCGTTGTGCTGCAGTCAACAAGCCAGAAAAAGCAAGATCCATTCCCCGAACAGCGTACGGAAGTTGCAATCCTTCCATGCTTGGTTCAGGCGTTCGTTCCAAGTATTGATTCGCAAGTTGCTCAATTTTGGGCCCTCCGGGGAAGGGAATGCCTTGATTCCGTGCAAATTTATCAAGCATGTTGCCGATGCCGATATCCAGCGTTTCCCCAAGTACGCGATAGCGGCCTTGCAACCGAGCGATAACTTGGGTGTTTCCTCCAGAGACATACAGGAGAATGGGGTCGTCGCATCCGCATTGCTGGCGTCCGATTTCAATGTGGGCCACGCAATGATTGACACCAATGAGGGGGGCGTCCATCTTGGTTGCTAGACCGCGTGCGATTGCAGCGCCAACCCTCAAACAAGGGCCAAGTCCGGGTCCTTGCGAATAAGCGACTGCACCGATATCGGATGGAGTGAGATTGTTCGTATCCAGGACCTTTGCAAACAATTCGGATGCAACGTCTTTGTGATGATCGGCTGCCTCCCTCGGATGAATTCCACCTTCATCAGGTCGGAGCGTGTCCGATGCGGCAGGATAAGGCGTACCATCGGCATCAACCAGCCCAAACGAGAGCGTGTGCGCAGTTGTTTCAATGCCAAGCGTCCACTGAGGCATGGTGGCGGGTACGAGCGATTGTTCTTCAACCCTCTTGTCACACCCGTAGTTGTGCGGCGGGTCTTGTTGAATGCTGGCCCTATTGTCCACTTTGATGCTCGAACCCCACTCTATGAAGAACATATTTATCCTGTTGGAATGGGAATTATCATAGAAGGCAATCAGATTGTTTCAATCCAAGATTCATCAGACCTGCTTGACGAATACAGTGGAGCCGAAAGCGATGCAGACTCAACGTTGAAAATACACGATCTTGGCGGAGCCGCCGTCATACCGGGCCTCATCGACGCGCATACTCATCTTTTGTGGGCGGGCGACCGATCACCTGAAGTTCGCTTGCGACGGGAAGGCATGACCTATGCCGACATCGCCAGAAACGGGGGAGGCATCCAGTCCACCGTCCGGGCTACACGCGCATCGAGCAACGAATCCTTGTTCCAGGTCGGTTATGTTCGCCTTCGTGAAGCATTGTCAACAGGGACCACCCACGTCGAGGCAAAGAGTGGATACGGACTGGATACTGAAACCGAACTTCGACTGCTTGATGTCATGAAAACGCTAGGGGGCGTTGCCCATGTACCAACAATCGACCCAACGTGGATGGGAGCTCACGATGTACCCGTTGGAGCAACCATGGTTGGATACGTTGACGAACTGGTGTCTGAACAACTACCCGCCGTTGTTGAACAAAACATTGCTCGGTCCGCCGATGTGTTCTGTGAACCGGGTTGGTTTGATGTTGAGTCTTCAGAGCGCATTTTAACCGAGGCGCGGAACCAGGGCATGTCCTTACGAATGCATGTTGATGAGTTCAAAGACGGAGGTGGCGGAGCCCTCGCAGCTGATCTAGGCGTTGAGTCGGCAGATCACGCGTACTGCACGCCGCTTGAGGTGAGGCGTACCATGAGGGACCGGGGCGTCATGACCGGCTTTCTACCGGGAACACCCTACGGAATGGGCGACCAATGGCCCAACATGAACGAGATTCAGAGCGAAAACGTACCCTTTACGCTGGCAACCGATTTCAACCCAAACTGCCAGACGTTGAGCCTGCCCTTCATGATGTCTCTTATGGTTCAACGGTGCGGCGTTCATCCGCTTGATGCCCTTCGAGCGGTCACGGTCAATGCTGCTAAAACAAGTCCACATCCAACGGGTTTGGTTCACGGGCAAATCAAAGAAGGAGCGGTTGCGAATCTCAACATTCTTCAAACGGAGCATTGGGAGTCCGTTTGTTTGAGGCCAACCGGGAGTCCCTTTTCAGCGACGGTCTTGAACGGCCAATTCATCGCCCATTGAACTACAACTTTTATATTTTGAAAAAATTAGAATAAGGTGTTTCGGTTCAAAAACAAATAAGTGATATTCATGAACGTGATTGAGACGGTGGTGTGTTCCGCGAAAGACGGCAGCAGTGCAAAGCTCCGCCGACTTGTCCTTGCACGGCAAGAATTCAAACGTCGACAAAACGGATGCATCGCCGCTTGGATGGGGACGGCACTCGACAACGACACGATGATCCTCGTTCAATCGGTGTACGCCACGGCCCAAGATTGG
>JAURDA010000098.1 GCA_030828165.1 Candidatus Poseidonia sp. | reverse complement strand
AGATTGTTTTGAATCATCAGCATAATGGATGCGGCTTGTTTGGATTGAGCAGGGTACGCCTCCAACGGATACGCCTTCATGGGGGCTGAGACCGGGCGATACCTCCGCATGAGTATCCGGCCGAAGGTGTTGAGTTCCTCTAAAAATTCAGGTAACAAGGTTTCATGAAAACGTTCGGGAATGTACCTCAAGGCGTTTTGGAGGGCGAGTTTTTTTTCTGAAGGTGAAAGAATTTGGCGACGACTTGGTGCATGGTCCACATCCGCATCGTGTGCTGGCATCGGAGGCAATGTCTCGGGCATCCCTTCGAGAATGTCATGGCGCAATCGCTCAAACTGACGCTCCATGGTTGAAGGTCATGGTTGGATGTCTTTGAGGCTTGTTCTCTTTATGGACACAGGATTGACTGTGCATAGCCTCAAGAACATCCGCTCCGACCGAAAAGCACGACGAGGGCGTTTGTGGGAGGGGCGTTCATGGATGATGTACAGGGGCACACCACGCGCGATTTCAACCTGGTTTTGGGGGCAACCCTCGCCATCTCGCTCGTATTCCTCTTCATCTCTGCTGTGTTTGGCGAAACCCTGGTCGACCTTTTGGTGGACGATGAGGGCACTTCGGGTGTTCGGGTTCCTGTTTGGGAGCGTTCCACGCTCCCCTACGAAACCGACGGCGATTTCG
>JAURDA010000097.1 GCA_030828165.1 Candidatus Poseidonia sp. | reverse complement strand
ACCGCGCCCATGCCGTAGCGAGGGAGGAGCATGCTTTCAAGCGTCCCCTTCCAGCCAACACCATGGAGGACAAGCGGCTTGATGCCGTGCTGTTGGGTGCTGGCGTCCTTCTGGTGGGTCAGACCTTCGCCGACCTCGCCCCCGATGGGCCGTGGTCCTCGGCCTCCTTTACTCGTGGCGTGCTCGGTTTGGCTGGCCTCCTTGCGCTGTACCTTGTTTGGTTCAAACAAACCTTCGGCGTCTACGGCATCGCACCGACTGTTGACCGTTGGGCTTCACCCTCAACGTCGTGGCTCAATGTCGTCCTCTTCGGTTTGGGGTGTTTGGTGGCCACACGGCTGATTCGCCTCTTTGATGACGGTGATGTGTTTCCCGAACCAGCGGGCCTCTTGCTCGCTTTGATGGGGTGCATGGCGGTGATGAACGGGGGATATGTTTGGCTCATCACCAACGGACCGCTCAACGACGAAGAAGAGTGAATCACTCGTCCAACGATTTCAACGCATCGTCGAGGTCGGGAAGGGATTGAGGCGCTTCCTTTGTTGACTCGTGAACGCTTCGTTGGGTGCTTGCGGGCGCCTCGCCTTTGCCATCAAGCCAAGCCTTCCATGCCTCACAGCGTTGTGCATGACGAAGCATCATCGGCTCCCACAACGGGTTGAGGTCGGCCTTGGCTTCGTGAAGGGCTTGAATTTGGTTCGCAAAATGTTCTGGAGCGACCTCGTCCA
>JAURDA010000096.1 GCA_030828165.1 Candidatus Poseidonia sp. | reverse complement strand
CGCAGTAGCCCGATTACTAGCCCATGACTACACCTGAATCTACCTCACCCTTGCCGATTCAGATGGAATGTGATTACCAAGTAGCGAGTCCGAGACACTTTTCACAGCATGCGCAATAGGCATACACGTATCCATTCTCTTCCTCCTTCTTGTATTGGGTCAAATGATCACACCAAGAGGTTCCCTCTTTTTGGTGATCTTCAAGTGTGATGTCGAACTCTGTGAAATCATAACCACAAACGCAACACGATTCGGATGAGTTGGATGGGGCTATCCGAGATCCCATCCAACTCCTAAAAACGGTTGGAAGGGCTTTGTGTGGGTCTGTTTGTTCGCTACCCTTTGAATGGTTGACTCAAGGGTATTTTTTGACGTCAATCTCTTGAATGTTTCCCGGTATTTCCATCAAATTTGACCGTACAATCCAAACCTGCTTTCCTATTGGTCTGAAGTGAGGCGAGCAAATTGAACGGGCCCAACTCAATTTCATTCGAGGGGTGGGACAAAAAATTCGCAATGACACAGTTAGGGACCACATTTGTGCCTGTATCCGGAATCGTTTACAAGAAAATCACAAATACGAACTTTAGGCTGAGCACGCCAGTTATTCCTCCCAATTTACAGCCATTTCATCAACAATTTGTGAATGAGATTGCCCAACACGGCCCTGACTACCAATAAAGGTGTGAATAAAGCGGAAACGCGAACCTCATTTCGAGGCAGGCTCTAGCCGTTGCCCATCAGCCATCTGAGCAAAC
>JAURDA010000095.1 GCA_030828165.1 Candidatus Poseidonia sp. | reverse complement strand
GAACCTTGGTTAGTTGTTTCGAGGACATGGGCAAAACGAACACCGCCGTTTTTCGCCTCGCGGACAAGCAAATCATGGTTTATGGTTACTTCTTCTGAACTTCCGTCCGAGCCCGAAGCCTTGATCACATAATCAATCAACTGCCCGCCTTCATAGTTTCGAGCATTTGCTGTAAAAATTTCAGCAATATCGACTTTGAAATTCTTCACATCGTTGGCCATATCGGCAGAGTCAGTGAAGACTTCAATGCCGTTCGCCTCAACACTAACGTCCACGGACGACATCGTTCCTCGAATTTTGAACCCGAGTTGGTTCGTGTCTTCATTGAGAGCGACATCAGTAATGGCCATGGAAGCGTTGGTTGGAACAAGCATGACTGCGGCATAGGGCGTGGTTGCGATGAGAAGTGCAACGAAAATACTCGCTCCCAACTTAATTTGGTTGATTTCCCCCTTCATGCGTTCTGCTTGTACGATGGCACCAATCCCCGCAATCAGGACGATTCCGACAACAGCAAAACCCCAGGCACCTCCCTGGAGAGAAAGAATGGCCCCTGCCAAAATGATGACCCAACCGGCCAAGCTGAATTTGGTGGCGTTGTCGGGCGAGCCGGACGCGCCCCCGCTCACCAGCAAACCGGGGTTGTCCAAGGGCGTGTTCACAGCTTCCTTGGTGACCTTTACAGGCGCAGGTGCTTCGTCCGTTTCGGCTTCTTTTGTTGCGTTCGCCTTGTCGAGTAAGCCACCCATGGTCAATCCCCGTTGGTTTTGCGTTTAACGATTGGCGTTAAGAAGGCAACCCCTCGTTGATTCTTGGAGGGATGGTTTTGGAGCCAAGCGTCACAGACCGGGGGCGGCTTCTCGCCACTCCACCTCGTCCTCGTCCTCGGGGTTGAGGAAGCGGCGACCGGC
>JAURDA010000094.1 GCA_030828165.1 Candidatus Poseidonia sp. | reverse complement strand
CGTCGGGGTTGTTGCCCTCAGGGTTGTCGCCGTAGCCGTCCATGTCGCGGTCGGTGGTTTGGGTAGCGTCCTCGGGGAAGTCATCGGCGTTGTCGCCCACGCCGTCGTTATCGGTGTCGGCGGATTCGAAGGGGTCGCTTGGGAACGCATCGCCGTTGTCGCCCACACCGTCGTTGTCAGAGTCCACCCATTCGCCGGCGTCGTTGGGGAAAGCGTCGGGGTTGTTGCCCGAAGCGTTGTCGCCGTAACCGTCCCCGTCGCTGTCGGTGGTTTGCGTGGGGTCGTTGTCGAACGCATCGGCGTTGTCGCCCACGCCGTCGTTGTCCGTGTCGGCGCTCTCCGTCCCGTCGTTGGGGAAGAGATCCCCGTTGTCGCCCACGCCGTCACCGTCGGTGTCGTCCCATTCGTTCGGGTCGTTGGGGAATTGGTCTTGGCCGTCCAAGACGCCGTCGTTGTCCGAGTCGATGTCGATGATGGTGATCTCGTTGCTCATCACGGGAGCCCCGGCGTCGGTGCCGTCGCTGGGCGTCACCTCAGCCTTCCACATCTGACCGGGTTGGGTCGAGGAGGAGTCGATGGTGGACTTGCCGTTGTGAGCGGTATTCACCGTACCGTCGACGTACCACTTGATGGTGGTGCCCGAGTCAGGGTCGCTGTCGTTGTCGGCGTAGTCGTACGCCACGGAGAGGTCAGCGTCGGTGCGCGCTTCGGGCGAGGGGGTCACCGCCACGTTGGAGGCTTCGGGCGGGTCGTTGGGGGGAGGTGGTGGTGTGAATTCGGGAATGGTCACCGTGAGGCGGTCCCATGAGTCGCCGGCGTTGGTGTTCGAGGCGTCGGCTTGCAGCACGGCGATTTCCACGGTGACGGTACCGCTGCCGGTGTTGGGCGCCATCCATTCAAAGTCCCAACCGAGTTGTCCTCGGCTGGTGTGGGTGGCGCTGTCGGAGGTCGGGGTGTTGATTTGAACGCCCGGTCCTGGATTCATCAGGGTGCCCTTGTCAACGACGACGTTGAAACCGCCGTTGAAGGATTGCGAACCCCCGTTTAGGTTGATGCCGATGGAGTAGATGATGCCCGGCATGTACGTCGTCGTGAAGTTGTGGGTGGCGCTCATGCCGTTGTTGCCGTTGTAGTGGCAGGTGCAGCCGGAAGCGGCTTGACTGTGCTTTCCTGACGACGACCCTTCGATGGGCGGTACGGCCACAATAAGCAGGGCCACCATGAGGAGAGCGATACGGCGTGCAGCGGTGTTCATGTTGAGTGGTTTGGCCAAGCGGCTATAAGAAAATTGGTTTGAAGTTCCGACGATGCTCAAGGCAGACCGACGAGGAAGAAGCCCAGGGCATGGAAACGATGCGGTTTCAAGCAAGCCTTTGAGCACCGCGGCGCGATTAAATAGGGGTGTTTGGTCGGAGGCCTGCCTACGTTCGTAAGGAAGGAGTTGACATCAATGCCAAAGCCATGGACTTCCAAGCTCATCATCAAAGCCTTGGGTGTGCAAAAGTGCAACGGCGGGATGGACTCCGCAGTCGAGGACCTGCCCCTCGAAAAGGCCATGGAAGTGGCCCGTGAGAAAGCAGGTCTTGGACACTTGACCGGAGCCGACTTGAAGGCGCAAACCCGCGAGGTTATCGGAACCTGCGTGTCCATGCGTGTGAAGGTCGACGGTCACTGGGCCGTTGAAGCCCTCGAGATCATTGCAAAAGGAGAATGGGACGAGCGCTTTAATTGAACACTCACGAACT
>JAURDA010000093.1 GCA_030828165.1 Candidatus Poseidonia sp. | reverse complement strand
GGTTGAGGTGGACGTCGGCGGTTCGACGCCGCGGTCGGGGACGCCGTTTTCAGAAGCCGGGGGCGTCGGTTCGGAGGACGGACGGTCGTTTGAGGAAGTGCAAGCCCAATTTTTGGCCGGGCTTCACCTGACCGACGCCTTGGAAGCGGCGCAGTGGCCCGATGCCAAAGGGCAACTGGAAGGGTGGCTGAAGGTTTAGGCCTCGTCGAGGATGTCGACCGTCACGTTCAGGGCCGAAGCGAGTTGGTTCACCACCTCGGTGCTCGCCAACGTCTCGATGGTGCCGACCCGCTCGCCGTCTTTGTTGGCAAAAACCACCGTGTAACTCACATGATGACTGGACCCCTCGCTCGCCGAGGCTCGAACGACCTTGTTGGCTTTCATGCGGGCGATGCGCTCCCGTGGGATGTTGCGAACGTGCGGCGCACCCGACAGGAACATGGCGCTTGTACGTCGCACTTCGATGCCGTCGCCATCCACGATAAGTTTCGCAGGCGTCTTGACCACCGTCAAGATCAACATGACGCTGGCCGAACTCATCAACACGATCATCAGGCCCTCAAGGTAGGCGCCCATGGGAACGTCCGTCAGCAGCAGCGCGTCGTACACGCCGGCAGCAGTGAGGGCGATGACGGCGAGACCCAGCACAAGACCCGGTCCACCGGCGATGGCCAGAATGGGTGCGGGTCGGAAATTGGTGATGACGATGGGTGCGGGTGATTCGGCATCGTTGGCCATGCCTTGCACTTGCTTCGTTGCTTGAAAGAGGTTTTCTCATTGAGCAGCCTCCTGATGCCCAACAAGGCCGTTGAATCGCACGGGCGCAGGGCGAACGCCACCGTTCACAAACAGGTGTGCATTGGAGCGGCGCCGACCCCGTTGAAGGAGGGAAGAAACCTGAACGAGCGGGCTGAAAGGAGAAATACAGGATGTTCCCCCCGGCGGCAATGGTCAGTTACGACTTCATCCCCGATTTCCTGATGGTTTCGCAAGAAACGGAATCCAAGTTGGTGGTTTCGTTCGTCAGCGTTCTGGTGCTTTACACCTTCCGTGCCGCCGTGCTCCGCGGGGTGGAGACTCGGACGCAAAACGAAGACAACATCTACACCTGGCGAAAATTGAGTTGGTACGTTTTCGTCTTTCTTTCCCTCATCCTTGTTGGAAGGGTGTGGTACACCGGTGTTGGCGACTTTGTCACCTTCTTCGGGTTCTTCATCGCCGGGTTGGTCGTCGTGCTCAACCAGCCGATTTCGAGCATTGCAGGATGGGCCTACATCATGATTCGGCGACCGTTCATCGTGGGCGACCGCATCCGCATCGGGTCGTTGGTGGGCGATGTGGCGGACATTCGTCTCTTCGCCACCATCCTATCGGAGGTGGACGGGGTGGAGGGTGCCGCCATGCCCACGGGGCGGCTGATTCACGTGCCCAACAAAGCCGTGATGGAGGAATCGGTGGTCAACTCAAGCAAGGGCATTGGCATGCTGTGGAACGAAATTGGCGTCGAGGTCACCTTTGAATCGGACTGGCAGAAAGCCAAAGACCATCTGGTCAAGATTCTCGCCAACGAAACCAAGGACGTGGAGGCGCAAGCCAAGCGCCAACTTCGCAAGGTGCACCGGGAATACAAGATCAAACTGGGGAACCTGCGTCCCGAAGTTTTCACGAGCGTGACGCCAAGTGGTGTCCATTTCGGTCTTCGTTACTTGGTGGACATCGGTGACCGACGCGACTCCGAACAGCGGCTTTGGGAGCACATCCTGCAGGTGTTTGGAAGCGAAGACGGTATTGACTTCGCCTACCCGACTCGCCGCACCTTCGTGAATCACATCGAGGGCAAAGCCGACGCCAAGGCGCCTGCTT
>JAURDA010000092.1 GCA_030828165.1 Candidatus Poseidonia sp. | reverse complement strand
CCCTGTTCTTGTACGCGATCATCTCCGAACACAAAGGGTTGGTCGCGTGGTTCAACTTGCTCGCCGGGTGGCTGACGCTGCCCCGCACGTGGTTGGTGTCGCGGGCGTGTTCACCGGGAGCGTACTTCGGCCCCACCGGATTCACGACCGCTTCAACGGGACCAAGCACGGGAGCGAGCAACCGCTTCCACTCCTCGCTCAACACGGCTTGATGCAACCCGAGTTCAGCCACGCTTGAACGGTGCTGTTCCGCTCGTTTTCCGTCCGCCGGACCCATCCATGCCGCCAGTCGACCCGAATGGTGGTGGAGCACGGCCGGCACCTCAAAGCGGCGCACGGCCCTCAACAGGCGAAGCTTCCGGCGCAGGGACCAGTCCGATGCAGCGTGAACGTGCACGACATCGGGTCGGTGTTCGGGCGAGGCGCATCGCCGCTTCAACTCCGCCTTCGCCCGTCGATAGGCTCGCCATTTCGTCCAAACGTTCCCGGGGGCATGCGAGGCGAGCAGGTCGGCTTTCCAGCCGTCGGGAGGATGCTGGGCCAGGGTGTGCATGACCGTCGCCATGCCACCCGGTGTGTTGCAAGGACCAACATGGAGCACCTTGCGCATGAACGGGCCAAGGGTTTCGGGGTGAAGAAGCCACCCGAAAATGCAGGGGTCAGGCTTGAAAATTGACGGAGAACTCAAGGCGGGTGCGAAGTGAGGAACGCCATGGTCGTGGTGCCGGCGATGGTGGAAGGGGCGGCGCTCACGGTTGCCCTCTTCCCGTTTCTTCGTCATCGCTTCGACATGTACCGTTGGGACCGCGACCACCGCAACCAACACGTTCCTGCCTCCACCGACCACAGCGAAGCGCTCACCGTCCTCTTGCCCGTCTGGAACGAGGCGCTCGTCATCGAGCGAAAGTTGGCCAACTTGGCGGGTCAAGGGGTTGAAGCGCGCTTGGTGCTCATCGACTCGGCCTCCACGGACGCCACGGTGCGGTTGGCCAAAGCCTGGCTTGCTCAACATCCCAACGCGTTCACCGACCACGACATCATCGAAATGCCGGTGCGAAAAGGGAAGACCGCTGCCGTGATTCAAGCGTTGAGGTCCATCGGCGAAAAAACGGAACGCCCGGGCGGCCTGATCTGCATGACCGATGCGGATGCCTTGCTTGAACGGGGCGTGCTTCGCCGGTTGATGCAATGGTTTGCGGACCCGATGATCGGCGCCGTTGGTGCTTTGCCCCGACGTCAGGGTGCACGGGCGGAAGAAGCACTCCATCGCGAGGCGTGGGAAGCCATGCGCATCGCCGAGTCCATGGTGGACAGCACCCCGTTCCTCGAGGGGTCGTGCATGATGTGGCGAGCGAGTGCGCTCGCCGTTGACGACCTGTTCGACCAAGCCAATGCGGACGACGCTCAAATCGCCACCTCCGTCCGCCGTCAGGGTTGGCGGTCCATCGTGGACCCTCAAGCCCGTTTCGTGGACGTTGCCCCGGAGACCATAGGGGGACAGCGCCGTCAGAAAATCCGGCGAGCCCAGGGCCTTCAGCGTCTGTTGTTGCGGGAACGCCGACGCGCCGGGCAGCGAAGCCAAGGCGTGTTTGGACGCATTGTTCGACGCCAAATTCACTTCCACATCGCGGCACCGCTCGCGTTGACCGTGGCCGCCTTCTGCGCCGTGTTGCGCTGGGGGTTCATCGGTCTGTACGGATGGCCGGCCACCTTCACGTTGGCCAACAGCATGCACCTCGGACTCGCAGGGCTTGAAGCCGCTTTCCTCGTCCTTTGGTGGCGAAGTCGCAGAGGAGCGAGCAGCGGACCGCTCTCCCTCGTCGGTCAGTGGCTCGCCAGCATGGAATTGCTTGGACGAGCCCTGATCACCACCGCTCGGGGCCGCTCCCTCCACATGTGGGAGCAACACCAAG
>JAURDA010000091.1 GCA_030828165.1 Candidatus Poseidonia sp. | reverse complement strand
CCAGCCTCGTCAACACGCCCGTGGAGAACTGGGGCAAGCGACGATGGCGCCGGTGGCAGACGCAACTTCACCTCGACATCAACGCCGAGAGCGAATCCGTCAACACCTTCTGCGAGCGGGTTTTGCAAGCGATTGCCGACAACCCGAAAACGCTCAAGGAGGATGCGTCGTACTGCCAGATCGGCATGATCTCGGCCACCTCGCTCGATGTGGACGTCAACCTCTACTGGGACGTTTCGGGCAGCGTTGAGGAACGCGAAGAGCGAGCCAAATTCATCATCCACATCAAGAACATCGCTGAAGAATTGGGCATCGAATTCTACGACGGCCGGGTTCGCCAGCAGCGGTGATCCTCGACCGTGATTGGCCGCTTCAGTAGGGCGGTGGCGTGCGCTTTCGATGCACGAGGTGGGCCGCAGCGCCCACGGCGAGCGAACCGGCGATGAACGGAACTTGAAGCGGGCCCGAACCGATGAGGGCGGCGGCGATGGCGGCGTAGAGGGCGCCTTTGCGAACGGCGTGCACCGTTCGTAACTCGCCCAGTCGGGCTTGAATCCGAGAGACATCGAGCAGCCAGCGGTCGCATTGGGCGGCTTGGTCGGTCAAGCCGTGGGCACGGGCTTCGGCCAGCATCAACAAGATGGCCTCATAGCGCCAAATCCAAACACCACCGTTCACCGTTGAAACCGAGGCGCTTGACGTCCAAGCGGGCGGCAGCAACGCCCCCCATCGTTCGTAGAAGGTCCGACGGGCCTCAACGCCCTCAAAAGCACCGCTCAAGGCGAGGCGTTGCTCCAATTTCGCCGCCATGGCAACGCCGGGCAGACGTTCAGCAGGTGCCAAAAGACGGTCGACCACCGAACGCGGTTGCGGCACAAAATGCAGACCCCCCTCACCTTCAACGACAGCGTCGAGACCGACCTCAACGGAAGGCAGGCCAACGACGTGTTTGGTGTGCGAGGCTCGCCAAAGCGTGGTGGATTTCAGGCCGTCTTCCATTGTCTTGAGGCGGTCGTTCCACCGTCGCTCGGTGTTCGGGGTGGCGTGAGGCACCAAGGTTTGATGCAGCCGACCCAAGCCTTCCGCAAGCGCATCGGCTCGTCCCACCAAGGACGTCGAAGGGACGCAGTCATGCTTCGGGAACACCGCCAAAATGTCGCCATGCTCCCCATGAAGGCCAGCCACGGGCATCACCAACGGCGCCTGTTTCAGCGCCTCGGCCCACGGGGAATACAGCGCGAGCGTGGAGACCTCCTTGCCCGTGGGAAAGGGGTACAGATGGGCGGTCCAGCGCTCGTCGAGATCGATCACGACCGCTCGTTGGGTGTGGGCGACCACCGTGATGCGGTCGACCTTTTCTGGCCAATTCCCCCACGCCTTCGTCTTGGCCGTCGTCCACCAAGCCGGCGAGAGCGCTGCCGTGTAATCCCAACCGTGCAGTCGCCCCCAAGGACTTGGAAGGCCGGCTGAAAAACGGGCCGCATCGCAAGGTGCCTCAACGAGCGCGTTCGGGTACCATGGAGGGACGGGAGGTTGGCCCGGAACGGCTTCAGAAACGCCATCTCCCATGTCCTTGCCACCCGCTGCGTCCCTTCAAACATGACGGCGAAGGCAATCGTCCAGCGGGGGAGCAATCAAACACCGTATGCACCCCCATTCGCCCGGAGGCGTTGCATGGGCATCTCGGAACGCATGGGGGACGTGCTCGGCCAAGCGGTCGAAGCCAAACTCCTGCGCGAAGTGCTCGAGAACCCGCTTCAGGTGAAGCACCTCGCCATCATCATGGACGGCAACCGTCGGTTCGCATGGCGAAGCAACCTCGCCACCGGGTTGGGCCACCGCATCGGAAAGGAAAAGCTGGAGCGCGTGTTGGATTGGGTTTTGGAACTCAACATTCCTTGGTTCACCGTCTACGCCCTCTCCACCGAGAATCTGAACCGTC
>JAURDA010000090.1 GCA_030828165.1 Candidatus Poseidonia sp. | reverse complement strand
CCGTGGAACAAGACCTTTTGAACGGAGATGAGGAGGAGTAACCATGGGTTCAAGCGTTCGGTCAAATCAGCCCATGGGCTTCGTCAGGACGACACTTGACCCCTTTCTGTTCTGCGTCCATCACCTTGATTTGTACCCTGAAGGCAACGAGTTGATGGCTCCAGGCGAACCGCTCGTGGGCCGCCACATCGGTTCGGATTTTGATGAGGGAAACGACTGGAAGATGTACCATGGACGAACCGTACCGGGCTTTCCGGCCCATCCTCACCGGGGTTTTGAAACGGTGACCGTCGTGTTGGACGGTCTCGTTGACCACTTTGACTCGGGTGGGGCAAGCGGGCGTTACGGCCACGGTGATGTTCAATGGATGACCGCCGGTTCCGGTCTCATGCATTCCGAAATGTTCCCTCTTGTCAACGCCGACAAACCCAATCGTTTGGACCTCTTTCAGATTTGGATCAACCTTCCTTCCAAAGACAAAATGACCGAGCCCGGATACGAAATGATTTGGGCAGAAGAGGTACCTCATCTCCACCTCAACGGGGGCGATGTTCGCGTTGTCAGCGGTCGGTGGGGCGACACGGTTGCGCCCGCTGCTCCGGCCGCATCATGGGCAAACGATCCAGATCACGAAGTGGGTTTGTTCATCATCAACGTGAAGGCCGGTTCATCGGTTGAACTCCCCACCGCATCAGAGAACGTCAATCGCATGATGTACCACATCGACGGCGGCGTTGCGGACGTCGAGGGTCACCGGCTCCAACCACGTTACGGAATGGAACTTGTGGCTTCTGAAACGACGGTGGTTCATGCAGGGGAAGAGGATGTGCGGGTGTTGGTGCTTCAAGGAAAGCCCATTGGAGAGCCGATGGTGCAACACGGGCCCTTCGTGATGAACACCCGAGAAGAGATCTACCAAGCCTTTTCTGATTTCCAACGAACCGAGTTTGGAGGTTGGCCTTGGGGCCCGAGCGATGCAGTTCACCCTCGGGGGGAAGGAAGGTTTGCTCAGATGGCTGATGGGCAACGGCTTGAGCCGACGTCGAATTGAGCTCCGTGTTCACGCTCCCTTCACACCTTTATGGGTAGTCAAGACCGTGTCGGCCTATGGTCGCCCAAAAAATTCCAATCGATTCCCTTGAACTTGAACACCACGAGCCCCAAAGAGCGGCGGCGGTGAAAAAGGCGCTGTCGTGGTGCAATCTTTTGTTGGAAGGCACATCGTGGACATCGGAAGTTGATGGAGGTATTTTTTCCCTTCATCGAACCATCAACGGACAGCGGGTGGAGGTTCTTCCCCTTGAGGCTGCGAGAATGGACCTTGGATACGAGACGGACTTTACCCAAGGCCACCTCCCCGTTTACTTGAACGGCGTTGATGCGTGTGTACGGGCTCGCCGTCGTCGGCCCCGCCCGCTTCACACCGATATGGTGGCGAGTCTTCTCTTGCTGCTCGGGAATGACGTGTTTTCACCGCTTGCCGTTCCAAGAACCCTTCATTCAATCCTCACCGATGAACAGCGTGCCGCCATACCTGCGAATGCTCCGAGGCAACGGTTTGAACCCGGACAACCGTCAACATCAGGGCGGGAGTTCCTTCCCGAGGAGGAGGTCAGCGCGCTGATCGAACGCAGTCCAGAAGTGATCTTTGAGGTCCAATTCGAAAAAAGAGACGGAACGTTGCGAAACATGAGCGCAAGGTGGGAGGTCGTTGAAGACCCGGAACACGACGAAACAGAACCTTCGCAGGAAGTCGGTGTCTTTGCCTACAATCCAACCGATTACCACCTTCTCCCGGTGTTTGATGTCGTGAACGGCGGTTATCGGATGGTGGCCATTGACCGTGTCACCGGCATCACCGCCGATGGTGAAACCCACCGGACCGCATCGTTCGAAGGCGTTTGAGGTGTGCCTGACAATCGGATGTAAGATCGGAGTGCTCATATTTGGCAACTCAACAGTTCCCTCCGTACAATCGTACGTAAGATTGGAGTGCTCGCACCGGGAAACTATCAGCAAATACCATGGTAGATAACTTGCTATGACTTGCGTTAAGTATATTATCATAAGATTATTGAAAAACATGAGAATCATGCATCCAGCCAAGATTTTAGCCACTGGCTTGCTCTTCTATTTGCTGTTCATGCCTGTATTCGCGTTCACAGGAGATTTGCGAGTTGAATGCGATGTCGAGGATAACAGCGACTGCCATGAATACGGGTATATGCAA
>JAURDA010000008.1 GCA_030828165.1 Candidatus Poseidonia sp. | reverse complement strand
TCGACTGATCATCCCCGAGTCCATCGAAAAGATGTTCAAAATTGACGGCCACATCGGTATTGCAACCTCCGGCCTTGTGGCGGACGCCCGTCAACTCGTTGCTCGTGCTCGAGTTGAGGCTCAAATCAACCGCATCACCTACGGTGCCACGGTTCCCGTCGACGTCATGGTGAAGAAAATTTGTGACTTCAAGCAGTCGTTCACCCAGTACGGGGGCTCCCGCCCCTTCGGAACAGCCTTGTTGATTGGAGGCGTTGACGATAGCGGCATCCACCTCTACGAAACCGACCCATCCGGGGCGTACCAATCCTACCATGCTGGAGCCATTGGCAGCGGCCGAAACACGGTCATTGAATTCTTTGAGGACAACTGGAAGGAAAACATGACTCTCAACGCTGCCATGAAACTCGGCCTTGAAGCCCTTCGTTCTGCAAACGATGCTGAACTCAACAGGGACGCTGTTGAGGTGACGGTCGTGGACAGCAACGGCTATCGCGTTCTTGACCGAGACGAAGTGAACAAGCAAATCGACCGTCTCAAGCCTCTTGAGGATTGAGCAGAGGAGGCGCCCGAGGCAGACCGCCGAGGTGATGGTTCATGGTCAGCCTTGACGACGCCGTGCTCGCCCGCCTTGAGAAGGGTGGAAAACGGTACGAAGTTCTCGTTGACCCCGTTTTGGTTGAGGCGTTCAAATCTGACCCCAACAGTGTTGATATCAACGATTTCTTGGCGATGGACGAGGTCTTTCACGATGCACGTGGCGGTGAGCGACCAACCGAAGAAGCCATTGAATCGGTCTTCCAAACTCAAGACATCACGGTCATCACTTCTATGATTCTTGATAAGGGCTCCATTCAACTCACGACGGCTCAGCGAAAAGCGATGGTCGAAACCATGCGGCAGCAAATCATCCACCACATTCACACGCAAGCCGTCGACCCAAAGACAAAATCGCCGCATCCCAAAACGCGAATTGAATTGGCGCTTGAGGAGTCTCGGTATTCGGTGGATCCGTTCAAACGACTCGAGGAACAAGTCAAGGACGCCATTGCGAAGTTGAAGCCGCTTATTCCCCTCTCGTTTGAAACGGTTCGCTTGGCATTCAAAGTTCCGGGTTCTGCTTACGGTGGCGTGAGCCAGATTCTCCGTGCCTACCAGCAAAAAGAAGGCTGGCTGGAAGACGGCTCGTGGGCTTCTGTCATTGAATGCCCTGCGGGGATGAAAGGTGAACTCATCGGCCAAGTGATGCGGAAAAGCTCCGATGCTGAAGTCAAGGAACTCTAGCGTCGATTTGGAAGAGCACAGGGTGGCCTTTATCATGGGTAGGCGGCTCGCCGCAACTGGAGAGAAAAGAATGTCCCAAGGTCAATCCGGCGCCGAGCAGCGCCTAGTGACCCCGGGAATGGCCGTTGGGCCATCCACCGGGAAGCGAGCAGGCAGCGGAGTTGTCGCTGCCAACGACACGTTCATCGCCACCCAATTGGGCTGGCTCAGAGAGCGAAATTCCACCGTCTCGGTTGATCCCATCAATGCGGCGTACATGCCCCGTTCGGGCGACCTCGTCGTCGCTACGGTCGCCGAGGTCCGAAACAACTTGTGGTTCATGAACATCAACGGGTCGTTTCAGGGCTTGCTCCCCATGTCGCTGGCACCTTGGAAAGTTGAGTTCGGAGCGGCTCGCCAACACATGGATGTTGGCGATGTGGTTCTGGCCCGTGTCCAAGAAGTTGATGAATGCCACAACGTGGTTCTCACCATGAAAGGCGTAGGCCTTCGTCGCCTCAATCAAGGCGCTGTGGAAACCCTCCCCGTTCAACACATCGACCGCATCCGCGGCGAGAACAACGAGAACCTCCAGCGGTTGCGCGAAGCTTGCGATTCCCGCATCATGGTGGGCGATAACGGTCGTGTCTGGATTGACGGTTCCCTCGCTGGCATTCGTTGGGCAAGAAAAGCAGTCCATGCCCTCGCTTCAACGGGGCATCGAACGGATATCAACGAACTTCTCACAACTTTGGAAAATGAATTGAAAGGTGATGCATGATGGGTGGATACGGAGATGTACAACTGCTGCGAGACGACGGGCTTCGCCTGGACGGTCGAAAAATTGACGAAATGCGACCGGTGAGTATTGAGGCCGGTGTTCTTCCTGCTGCCGACGGATCGGCCATGGTGACGCACGGTCTCAACGTGGCCGTCGCTGCGGTTTACGGCCCTATGGAAGCCCACCCCCGCAAAATTCAGCGCCAAGACCGAGCGGTCATTGACGTTCGCTACAACATGGCGCCCTTCTCAACCTCGGACCGCATTCGACCTGGATTCAACCGCCGCTCTCGAGAAATCTCGAAGGTCACGGCTGAAGCTCTGGAATCGGTCGTTCTCGTCGAGCGCTATCCTCGCTCGAAAATCCGAGTCGAGATTGAAATTCTCGCCGCAGAAGCGGGCACACGCTGCGTCGGTATCACGGCGGCAGCCGTTGCGCTTGCTGACGCTGGTATCCCCATGCGGGACCTCATCGTGGGCGTGGCTTCCGGAAAGGTTGAGGACACCGTTGTACTTGACCTCGACAAGGCTGAAGACAACTACGGTCAAGCCGACCTCCCCGTCGGAATCCTTCCCAACACTGGCGAAATCGCCTTTTTGCAGATGGACGGCGACCTCTCCCCTGATGAGTTTAATCTGGCCATGGAATACAACTTCAAAGCCGCCAAAGAAATCCATGAAATCATGGTGGATGCGCTGCGTCGCCGGTATGAAGGAGGTGAAGCCTGATGGCTGAACTCGTTCCTGCCTTGCTTCGCCAAGAACTCGCCCGGCTTGCCGAGGAGGATAATCGCCTCGACGGTCGAGGCCGTTGGGAAGGTCGCGACGTCTCCTTGGAAGTCGATTGCCTCTACAACGCCGAAGGCTCTGCGAAGGTCGTTATCGGCGGTACCGTCGTTTATGCCGGTGTCAAATTTGAATTGCGAACACCTTGGCCAGACCGACCCACGCAAGGCTCCTTGATGTGCGGTGCTGAACTCCGTCCTGTTGCAGGTCGTAAGTACGAACCCGGCCCTCCTTCGCCCGAATCCATTGAACTCGGCCGTGTTGTCGACCGTGGTATTCGTGAGTCGGGCTGCATCAACATGGACAGCCTGTGCATTGTTCCCGGCGAGAAGGTTTGGGGCATCATGATCGATATCCACGTTCTTTCTGACCAGGGCAACATCTTCGACGCCTGTGGATTGGCCGCCATCGCTGCACTTCGAACCGCTACGGTGCCTGCCGAGCGATTTGACGTCGGCGAAGACCACCGCTTGGAAGTGAACGGCACGCCCATTATGGCGTCGTTCACCCGAGTTGGCGGACGCTACGTCTTGGACGCTTCTGAGCAGGAAGAGTTGGGCGGCGATGAACGCATTCACATCACCCTTGGTGATGAGGGGCACCTCCACTCGCTACAGAAGGGGCTAAAAGGAGTGTTCACTCCCGCCGAGTTTGCCGAGATCTTTGAGGTGGCGCAACAACGATGTGTTGAACTTCGAAAACTCGTAGCAGAAAAGGAGGGGAACTGATTGGCCAAGCGAACCCAAAAAGCCGGCGCAACCGCACGATTTGGAGCACGCTACGGTGTGTCCGTCCGCCGAAATGCGGGCGCCGCCATGGCCAAGCGCTCTCACAAGTACACCTGCCCCGTCTGCCAGTACCCCAAGGTTGAGCGTCAATCCGTCGGTATCTGGTCCTGCAAGAAGTGCGATCACACCTTTGCAGGCGGTGCTTGGGAACCGTTCACCCGTGCATCCGATGCGAACAACCGAATTCTCCGCCGCTCGGTCGACGGTGCAACCACGGCCGACATGGCCTTCATCGCCCAAGAGGCTGCCATGAATTACGAGCGTGAACTCGCCAACCGTCCACCGGTCGGTGAAGAAGAAGAGGCCGCTCCAGAGGCTGCCGGCGAAGAAGAGTGATTTGGAGCGGGTCGCCCATGTGGCAACTCGACCTCACCGTCGTTTCTCGCACAACCGAGGACACCCGTGCGTTGGCCGCATGCCTCGCCACGGATTGTGATGTGACGTGGCTTGCTGAGTCTGCCTTTTCTCTTCAGCTCGAAGAAGCCGCCTGCAAAGACTTGCGAGCGATGTGGAACACCCGTCTCCGTGGCCTCATCGCCACGGACAACGTGCTGAAGGTGTTCGGAAAGCATTCTTGAACCACGGCCCCGCCCTTTGACTTGGTGAGCCATTGGAAAACATCGATCAACTTCAGCTGGTGGTTGCCGAAGTCCAAGCAGCGCGTCAACAGGTCAGCAGTGTGCGAGCCCAAGTCCAAGAATTGGAGGGCACCATCGCGGCGGTGCAATCCCAGCCAGACGGCCTCGCTCTGCACCGCCAATTGGGTGGGGTCTTGATCGAAGTTGCCGACCGTGAGGCGTTGATTTCAGATCTCAAAGAGACGCTTGATTCGCTGACCGCCCATCTTGAACGGTTCTCGGAGAGGGAAAAACAGTTGATTCAAACCTATGAGGAGTTGAAAAAGTCCCTTCAAGGTGCTTGACCATGAAGGACGAACCGTTCGTTTCGAATGACCTTCAACGTCTGCATGAATGGCTTTTCTCTGCGGTGTCAAAAGGACCCGTGGCCGTGATTACCGGTAAGAACGGCGACATGGATACGGTTGGTTCTGCGGTGGCTCTCGCTGCAAGTCACCCCCACATGATGGCCTGTGGGCTTCACCTTGGAAGGTTGGCAAAGCAACTCGTCGAGCAGCACCGTGCTCCTTTCCGCAAACTCGCTGAAAACCATGCGGCCTGGCCAAATGGACTTGCAGCCGCTGTGGTTGTGGATGCGGCTTCGCCCGATCAGGTCGGTTTTCCGATGCCGGATGTACCGCTCTGCATCATCGACCATCACGCCACCGATGCATGGGTGCTGGGTGAACACGATTTGGCCTTGAAATGGGATGTCCGGTCCACGACCGAAGTGATTTCGCACTACCTCGAACGTCATGTTCCCCAAGCCTTAACGCCGCCTGTATGTGAATTCCTTTTGGCCGGTTTGGTCACGGACACCGGTCGGTTTCGCCACGCCGATGGCGGGGCCTTCCGCGCAGCGGCCTTGCTCGTTGAGCGAGGTCATATCGATTATCAGGCCTTCATTGAATCCCTTGAAGACCAATCTCCCAGTCCAAGCGACCGAGGAGCAATTCTTCGCGGATTGCAGCGGGCAGACGCTACAGAAGCCGGTCCTTGGACCGTTCTTCGAACCACCGCTGGTACGCTGGAGGGGAAGGTTGCAGGCCTTCTCAACGGATTAGGTGCTGACGCTGTGGTCGTCACACGCCATCGCCACGGTGAAACGCGTCTTACCGTGCGCGCACCTCGTTCAAGTGTTCTTGCCGGCTTGCACATGGGTGCCATCATGGAACGGGTTGCGCAATCCATCGGCGGGGAGGGCGGTGGGCATGACGGTGCTGCCGGCTGGGCAGGTGATGCCGATCCTATCGCTGCTGAAACGGCGTTCCTCGATGCCGTGGCGCGGGTGAAGAGGCAGGAGGTCGGGCCATGACCGTCATTGAAACGCCCGTTGGACCGGGAACCTTTGTCTCAAGGTGGAGGGAAGAAGGCCCGGTGGAAAGCGATGTGCTTCTTTCTTGGAAAGAAGACATGAACTGGCCGTCGTGGTTGACCCTCGCAGAGGCGGCCTTGTTCATGGATGCCCCGGAACTTCTTGATGCCATGGACCCGCATTTGACGGCGGGCGAACGTGCTGTTCTTGGTTTGGTGCGTCGTCGTTGGCTTGGCGACACCCACCTTGAGGAAGCGATTGAAGAGGCCCTTCAAATCGTTCGCGCACCTGGAACCCGCGACTTGGCTCTCGAAGGCCGGCTTCGAATGGAACGAGGTCTTGTGAGATTTGAACGCGGAGATGCCGATGGGGCAGAGGATGACCTCACCTGGGCCGAAGTTCGCTTGAAGTCCGTCGCAAAAGCGAGCAGAGACCACGACTTATCGCTGCTGAACAAGGCGGCTTACCACATGGCGCAAGGCGAAGCCCTGATGGCGCTTCAAGTGTACGGAGATATATCCAGAAGCGGCGGACATGCTCACGAAACGGTTGCCATATCACGGCTTGGTGCGAGCAGGATTCGCCAAGCTATCGGGCACACGTTTGACGCCTGTCGACATGCATGGAACGCCCATAAGCATGCCATCCTTGCCTCCCAAACTCAAATGGCGGTTGAAGCAGGTGCGTTGTTCCTTGACCTTGCCTGTGACCATCAAAGCCAAGATGCTGATCCAATGCACGTTCAAGTTGAACATGCAAAACCCATTGATCTCAATGAAGATCGACCGACACTGGAGGTTCATCCCGACGACATCAACGGTGTTTTTGATTGGTGCTTGGAGCACATGGAAGCAGGATACAGCGGCCTCGAACGACCCGATGTCCGGGCGATGCTGACGCTCGCTCATCGGATGGGTCGGATGGACCGCTTTGCTGATTTGATGCAGAACCCCTCCCAAGTGGACGATCCGATGTTGGCTGCTGTGGCGCAAGCATGCGCTGAAACCGAGGAGGAAACCGAGGTTTGGGGTCAACGCCTTGCAGTGCTCACTTCGTTAACCTCATGATGAGAAAAGCCGTGCGAGGTCTTCGAATTCCTGTTCTGTCCAAGCGATCACCGGCGGCGTGGTTGACCACCATCGTACCGATGCAACCTTCTTGTCGTCCACGGACCAAGCGAGTGAGGACGTTGGAGGGACCCGGACATGGCCGACCCATCCCTCGGGGTAATATGCACGGGTCCAGGCGACCAATTTTCCAGACAATCCGGTCTCTTCCTCAAGTTCTCTCCAAAGGGCTGTTTCGGGCGTCTCACCATTCTCGAGATGACCACCGGGAATTTCCCAACCACGTTCTGGATGATCAACAAAGAGGACTCGGCCACCCTCTCCCATCGGCGTAGCTTGCTCGCCCTCAACGGTAACCCATGCAAGCACGAAGCGCGGGTGGTCTTCGCTCACCACTCCACCTACCATTCGGATTGAATCCGTTCAAGCCATGCTTCCGCCCACGATTCTCCGCCGGCAACCAAACGTCTTGCAAGGAAGAACGCCGCCTGGACATCTCCTTTGTCAAGCAGGGCAGCCAGTTGGATTTCGTCCGGATGACCCTTGACTTCTTCCGCAGGCATTGGAGGCTCTGCAAGAACGGTCTCGGGCGAAGAGATCCGTTCGGTGAGGGCCTGCATGCCTTTCAAAAACGCTTCCCGATGTTCAACGGTTGGGCCAGACCATGCTCTCTTTTCCTCACCGTCCATATCGCCTTTGAGGCGCTCGAGGAAGCGACTTCGCTCCTCGCTGTGCGGTCGCAATTGTTGAACCTGGTCGTAACACGACCATGCATTGTCCACTTCGCCACGGCGTTCGTGGAGGCGTCCAAGTTCGAGCCACAACTCGTGGTTCATCGGCCGGTGGGCGAGCAAGTGACGCGCCAGATCGATGAACATCTCAATGTGGCCTGCAGAGCGTATTCTCTCGAGACGTCGTCCGTAGACGATGTTGGCCCTTTGGTCACGGAAATCAAGCCTTCGACAGCGCTCTGCGAACTGGTCAAGCGTGGACCGGGGTTGGTTGTCCGACACCTGGTTCCACCATGTCTCAGGGTCCAGAGAATCGTTCGCAAACGTGGCTTCGAGCAAGGTTCTTCCGTGAGCGAGGAAGTCAATTCCCTTGAGTTGTTCAACATGCTCAGGGTCCCTGCCCAAGACGCTGAAAACATCTTCAAGAACGGTGTGCAAACCTTCGGCATCGCCGTTAAGTACCTTTAATTCGGCAAGACAGCGCCAATTTCGCTCGTCTGTAAAATCATGGAGAAGGGCCTGACGTGCATTTTGTTCAGCCCAAGCAAGGTTGTCTTTCGAACGGGAAGGGTCGTCTTTTGCCAGTTTTGCAAATTTTTGTGCCGTCGAGCGGTAACGATTCCCAAGGTTCCTTCGCGGATGCTGGAGAAGGTCTTGGCTGTCACTCATTGAATCGCCTCACTGAACGGACATGAAACCCGATGGGTCCACACCGTGGTCAATGGTGGCGTCGTACCCTATTTTTGAGGTGTTGCCGTCATCGTACCTTGACGGGTCCAAGGAACTCCCCTTTTGGTTGCTGAGAATCAGCGTGTCCTTGTCGGGCTGCCAGCGGGTCATCAGGGCCCATTCCACGCGTACGGGGTCCGTGATGTCGATGTCTTCGTCGACGACGGTGACCATCTTCATGCTCTTGTGTCCGTCGAAGGCTGCCTTGATGGCTTTCATGCCGTCGTCAGGATTGATTTTCTTGATTTTCAAAACCGCACCAAGCCAACCACAACCGCCCTCGGTCATGTGCACGTCGGTGCACATCACCACCTTGTTCACGGCGTCTTTGATGGTCGGGGCGCGAGGGAGGCCCATCAGCGTCTTGTGCTCGGCCTCGCCTGGAATCAAGGCGTGAAAGATGGGGTCCTTCCTGTGGGATAATCCGTCGATTTCAATCACCGGTTCCTGACGCACATCGTCAACCGTTCCGGTGATGTCGACGTACGGCCCTTCGTCATCGTCCTCAAGGGTGATTCGTCCCCACCACATGTATTCAGCGTCGGCGGGTGCATGAACACCGTTCGGCAATTTCACAAGTTGGAGAGGGGCGCCGTACAGCTTTTCATGCAGGGCAGCAGCGATGGTCAATTCGTCGATGTTTTCGTTGAACGACATCGCAGCCGCCAGCAAAACAACCGGGTCAGGGGCATTCACGATGGCGACGTTCACTTCACGCCCTTCCGCTCGTGCGTTCATCACCATGGTCCGCAGGTGCCGAGGGACGAGTCGAACCACGAGGTGATTTGCATCCCTGAGAAATTGCCGGTGGAAGGAAACGTTCCGTATGCCGTTGTCCTCGGCGATGATGATGCTCGCTGATGAATATCGCCCGCGGTCTTGTGGCCAATGATGGGGAATAGGGATGGTTCGCAAATCAACCTGTTCGGGTTGAACTTCGTAGCAAGGCGCCTTGTCCGGGCCAACGATCTGCGGTTGGCCGGGGTGTTTCATGGCCCAGCCCAAGGTGTCGATGTAAGCCTCGGGTTCAATGCCGATGGCAGCGCACAATCGGTCCCGTGTCAACATGTTCACCGCAGCGCGGTGGCCGGGGCATTCCTCAATCGTGTTGAACACGGTCATGGCGTGGTCGCTGGCCTTCGAGTGCTTGAGCATGCCGTGCACGAGGCTCACGGGAGCGTTCTCGTGTTTAGCGGCGCCAAGATGGTCGCGAAAGGCCATGGTTTCCCCACGTCGGGGCGTTGCTTGAAGTTGTTCCTCAAATTTGAACAAAGAGATGGGGTCAAAACCAAATGACGCCGCCTTGGTTCTGCTTGCCGTGAGGGATTTGATTAAATAGGGGCGGTAAGTCGGCAACTTGCTTCAATGAGGTGACCATGATGGGCAGAGGACTCTTCGCAGGTGCAAAGATGGCCAAGGACCGACAAAAGTTTCGTTGGTCTGACCGTCGATACAAGAAGCGCATGCTCAAGTCGCGAGCCAAGCACGACCCCCTCGCAGGGTCTACCCAAGCCAAGGGTATCGTTGTGGAAAAAGTCGGCATTGAGGCCAAACAACCCAACTCCGGCATCCGAAAGGCCGTGAAAATCTCCCTCATCAAAAACGGCAACAAACTCACCGCCTTTGCACCCGGCGACGGGGCCATTAACTTCATCGACGAGCACGATGAAGTCATGGTGGAAGGTATCGGTGGACGCATGGGCCGGTCATACGGTGACATCCCCGGAGTTCGCTACAAAGTCATTCAAGTCAACGGGGTCTCGCTTGACGAGATGGTCCGAGGCCGCAAGGAGAAACCTGTCCGCTGAGGTGTACATGATGAGCGACGAAGAATCCACTGTTGTTGAAGTCAAGCCCATTGCTGGGATCGGTACCAAGGTTTTCGGAAAGTGGGATGCTTCCGAAGTCACCTGCCGTGATCCCGGACTTGCCCCCTACATCAACCTGACAACGGTCGGTGTGCCCCATACCGGTGGCCGACACGCCAATGCATGGTTTGGAAAGTCCAAGCTCTCTGTGGTTGAGCGCTACATCAACAAACTCATGCGAACCGGTGCTTATACCGGTAAGAAAATGGGTGCTATGAAGGCTTTCGAAGGCGCTTTGGACCACATTGCTGAGCGCTCGGGAAACAACCCTCTCCAAGTCTTTGTCGACGCCATCTGTTCGGCTGCTCCGATGGAAGAGATTACCCGGATCAAGTTCGGTGCCGTCTCCCAGCCAAAGGCCGTTGACTCCTCGCCTTCTCGCCGCCTTGATGTCGCTCTCGCCAATCTAGCAAAAGGCGCTCAGCAAGGAACGCACAAGTCCAAGCGCACCTTGCAGAGTTGCATCATCAACGAACTGACGAAGGCCAGCGAGGGTGACGTCACGTCCTACGCCGTGAGCAAGAAGGAAGAACTTGAGCGCATCGCAGCCTCGGCTCGATGAAGCATCAGGCCTCGTTTTCTCGACGAAAGGCTTGCCTCGAATTCGTTGCACGTAGCGCTTGCGGTTAGCGCCTGCGTGTTCCACAGAGCCGTGAACCATTTCTGAACGGCTGAGAGGGGCCAGTTCGCCTCCAGCGGAGCCTCTCGCGCACCTCTCCAACGCGGCACTTAAGAACCCGGTTCAGGTGGGCAGAAACAACCGAACCGGTGGTATCCATGGGACGTAAAGAAGACAACATCAAGAAGGCCACAGAAGTCATGCACATCCTTCCTCAAATCAGGAACTTGTGTATCGCCGCTCACATTGACCACGGAAAGACCACCCTCTCGGACAACCTCATCGCCGGTGCGGGCATGATGTCCAACGAACTTGCAGGAGCCGCCCGTGTCCTTGACTTTGACGAGCAAGAATCCGCTCGTGGAATCACCATCAACGCAGCATCGGCCTCGATGGTCCACGCCGTCGAAGGCACGGATTTCCTCATCAATCTCATCGATACGCCAGGTCACGTCGACTTTGGCGGTGACGTGACCCGTGCCATGCGTGCCGTTGACGGGTGTTTCATTCTTGCTTGCGCTGTTGAAGGACCCATGCCGCAAACCGAGACGGTGGTTCGCCAAGCCTTGAAGGAGAAGGTGAAGCCCGTTTTGTTCATCAACAAGGTGGACCGCCTCATCAACGAGTTGCAAGTAACTCCCGAAGACATGATGGCCCGGTTTACCGAGACCATCAAAAAGGTCAACAAACTCATCAAGCAATTCGCTCCTGAGAACAAAAAGAAAGATTGGCAAGTGTCCGTCCAAGACGGAACGGTGGCCTTCGGTTCAGCCTACCACAACTGGGGGATTACGGTCCCTTACATGGCGAAATCGGGGATTTCCTTCAAGGAAATTTTCGAGTACTGCAACAACGAGGATCAAAAGACGCTTGCTCAGAAAGCACCCGTTCACGAAGTCCTTCTCGACATGGCCGTGACCAAGCTCCCCGGCCCCACCGAGGCTCAAAAGTACCGCATTCCCAACATTTGGACCGGGGACCTCGATTCCGAAATTGGCCAAGCCATGATGAATTGCGACCCCAATGCCGAACTCGCCATGATGGTCACGAAGATTTGGATGGACCCGCATGCTGGAGAGGTCGCTGTCGGCCGAGTGTACTCGGGTGCCATCAACCAAGGTGAATCGGTGTACGCCATTGGCGCCGCCAAATCCGAGCGTGTTCAGCAAGTTGCCATGATGGTCGGCGGTGACCGAATCACCGTCCCGAAGGTGGTTGCTGGAAACATCGCTGCCGTCACCGGTATTCGTTCTGCCGCAGCCGGTGTGACGTTGTCCAGGGACAAGGACTTCACGCCGTTTGAGGCGATTCGCCACTACTCCGACCCGGTTGTTACCGTTGCTGTTGAACCCAAGAGCATGAAAGACCTCCCCAAGTTCATTGACGCCCTTCGCTCTCTCGCCAAGGCCGACGCTTCGCTGCAAGTTACCACCAACCAAGAAACGGGTGAGGCTCTGCTCGCAGGCATGGGTGAACTCCACTTGGAAATCACCGTCTACCGTATTGAAGAAGAGCAGAACATCAAGGTCAAAGTGAGCCCGCCCATTGTGGTCTATCGAGAAGGAATCCAAGGGTCCAACCGTGGAAACGCCTTCGAAGGGAAATCTCCAAACCGCCACAACCGATTCTTCTTCGAGATCGAAGCCCTCCCGGTCGAGGTCGTTGATGCCTTGCGGGCTGGCGAACTCGGCGACGGACCTGTTCGCAACAGCGACTCGAAGGAAGTTGGAAACAAGTTTGGCGAATACGGCATGGACAAGGATGTCATGAGGAAAATCTACGCCATCAACGGTACCAATGTTCTTGTCAACGATACCAAGGGTATCCAGAACCTTCACGAAACCCGTGAACTCATCATCGAGGCGTTCAAAGAAGTCTGTGTCAAAGGCCCAATCGCCGACGAGCCCGTCCAAGGAATGTTTGTTCGTCTTGTCGATGCGAAGTTGCACGAAGACGCCATTCACCGCGGACCTGCCCAGACCATCCCCGCCGTTCGTAACGGCATCAAAGGGGCCATGATGCGGGCTCGCACCGTCCTGCTTGAACCCATGCAGAAGGCCTTCATTTCCGTACCCAACGACTGGCTCGGTCAAGTGACGCGTGAGGTGACGACCCGTCGTGGCATCATCGAAGACATGCCCTCTGAAGGCAACGTGACCACCGTGGTTGGTGTCATCCCGATCGCCGAGACCTTTGGTTTCTCCAACGACATTCGAGCAGCCTCTCAAGGTCGTGCCGTTTGGAACACGGAAAACCTTGGATTTGAGATTCTTCCACCGCAACTTTTCGACAAGGTTGTCGGAGAAATCCGCCAGCGCAAGGGCCTCAAGCCTGAGCCCAACCCCGAATCCTACTACGCCGATTGAGGTCTCCAACATGGTGGCGAAGGCGGTTGGCCTTCATGTCAATCCGCAAGGTGGTGTGCCCAAGTACCCTGTTGATTATCTCGTCGTGCAGGTGAACGGTTGTGCCGGTGATAAACAACGTGACACGCGCCACCATGGCGGACCGGACCGAGCCGTTTGCCTTCTTCTGACTTCGGTGATGGAACAGCTTCAAGCCGACGGCCATCCCATTGAGGCAGGCTCGACCGGAGAGAACCTCCTCATCGACGGACTCCCGCCGGAATCTTTGCACGTTGGTCGGCGTTTACGCATCGGGGACGTTGTTTTGGAACTCACCAGCGACGCACCGCCTTGCAAAACCATTGTTTCATCGTTTGAAAACGGCATGTTTCGAGCGTTAAGTCACAAGCAGATCCCCGGACAAACTCGGTGGTACGCACGGGTTCTGGTTGAAGGGACCGTTCGCTTGGACGACGCTGTGCACCTTCAGTGAAGTCTTGCGAGTTGGAAGTCGGTCAACTCCCGCAGGGCAACCAAAGCAGGCCCGTCGTCGATTCGGTCAAGACATGCATGCGCTTGCGTGTGGAAGGCCTCCGCCATTTCCCGAGCGTATTTGACGGAACCCAATTCCTGAAGGGCTTGCAGGCCGTCGCTCAGGGCTTCTTGTCCAACCGCCTCGCCTTTTCCAAGGACGGCCAGAAGCCGGTCTTTGACCGGTCCTTCGGGCTGACGAAGAGCGTGAATGACCATCAGTGTGCGTTTTCCTTGAGCAATGTCGGAGCCTGCAGGCTTGCCCAAGGTTTCCGAATCCGAGAGAACATCGATGATATCGTCCATCAGTTGGAAGCAGAGACCGACGGCTTTCCCCCAATCGGCCATCAATTGGACGGTTTCCTCATCAGCGCCCGAAATACGGGCTCCGATTTCAGCACAAATCAAGAACATGACCGCGGTTTTTCCTTCGATCATTTCCAAGTATTCATCTTCGGATACGCCAATCCGGTCTTCAAATTCAATGTCCAATTGCTGGCCTTCGCTCACTCGTCGGACCATCCATGCGATGCGGTTCACCAGCGGTGCGACATCGGTTGGCTCAAGATTCTCCGCCTGGACGAGCCGTTCAAAGGCAATCGCGAGCATGGCGTCACCCGCATTGATCGCCGTGGGCATGCCGTATTCCACGTGAACGGCGTTTCTTCCACGCCGAACTTCGTCGTCGTCCATGATGTCATCGTGGACCAGCGTGAAATTATGAACGGTTTCAATGGCCGCTCCAATGTCGAGAAGACCTGAATGGGCTTCACCAACAGCCTTTGCAATGAGCCAAGGTAGCGTGGCCCGCATGCGTTTACCACCGCCCTCGATGAGGTGCATCATGGCGTTGCCCAACCGTTCATGGCGCGACGCCCGTAAGCTTGATTCAATCCTCGCTTCAATGAGCGGCTTGACCTCCATGATGGAGGTGAGCAAATCAGCCCCTTCAGCGCCGGGGAGCATGTGGCTGATGTCGCCCATGTCGTGGATTTTGTCATCGGCCAGTTCGGCAAGTTTGGTGGAATCGGCGTGATGACGCCACCAATCTTTGGTCATGATGCGGGCTGCGATGGAACGGAACCACGGGGCTACGGCGTTTTCGGGTTGGCGTTCTTCAATGAGCATGGCTTCCAGTGCTTCGTGGTCAACCCACATCACCTCCGCCACCTCGTTTGGATTGGGGTTCAATTCAACATCGGCCGTCATGACCAAGATGTGATCGATTTCTCGTTCAATCCATTCGGCATTCATCCGGGATGCATACCGCATTTTGGTCATGAAGGTCATGTCGTCTTCGGAGACTTGGGAGGGAGGAATTCCCAGTTCTTGTTCCAATTTTCGAACGGCGGCCCGCTTCACGCCCATGGCATTTTCCTCGTCCAATTCGGCCTCTGCGTGGAGCGGATGGGAGCAGCATGCATTGGCCCAAACACCGGGGAACGTGACTTTGTCCATCGAGCGACGTTGCAACAACATTTCGCCTTTTGAGTTGAACAACAGCAAACTGAACGCACGATGGAATGCACCGGGCCCTCGGTGCGCTTCCAATTTCGACAGCGATCCAAGAACCTCATCCCGTTCATTCACCTGAATGACCGCTTCGGCCATGAGTGCAACCTGGGCTTCATCCTGGCTTACGAGCGACGAGCGCTCGGCATCGGACAATTCAACACGCGGAACATCCTCAATGCTGTATCCCGCCATTGTTTCACCGACCGGACGTGGTCGCGGAGGATAAATGAAGAGTTCTCCTTCATTTCATGCTACCAATGTCGTGCCTCGGACCGGATGTCCAAGACAAGCACCAGCAACCCGCTCCTCGGTCTCACCGCTTACCAAGACGACTTGCACACCGTGATCGAGCACGCGGAATCCTCGTTCAACCTTCAACCCGATGCCGCCGGTAACGTCGATTTCTGAAGCATGGTCGCCTTCGAAGACTTGTTTTTTGTTCAGGGTTTTCAAGAGGTTTTGTTCCTTATCCGGTTGAGGGGGCTCCGCCAAAACGCCATCAACTCCGCCCATTGCGAAGACGAGGCGTTTCACTCGTGGTAATTCTATGGCGAGCCGAACGACCAGGTCGTCCCCGGAGAGAATACCAAACTCCGAGTCGCCATCGCACTCAACAACATCCCCGTACGTCACGAGAACGATCCCCGGAGGGGCACCCTCGAACAACGAGAGATCACCGTCAAAGTTGGGTCCCGTGTTGCGTGCCCATTGATGGGGTGGAAGCGTCACGGCACTGATGTCTCGCTTGGTGAGGGCCTTCATCACGTGCTCGTTGAGGTCGAGCATATCTTGGCGCACTTCTTCGACGGCTTCGTCTTGGGTCAGTTCGCCTTCGATGCCCTGAGCATCGACACGCCCCTCCGCAAGGCGGTATTGTTTTGCTTTCAGATGGCCGAACGAACCTGCCCCGTGAACGAGGATCACGTCCATTTCATTGTCCAAGCACGCCTCGAGTTGTTCAGCAAGGTTGTCAAGAACGTCGGTACGGACCGTCTTCAACGCTGCCTTGTCGGTGATGAGGCCACCGCCCCACTTGATGACGACGCGTTCCCGCATGACCTTGCGAAGGAATCGGGCATGATGAGGATGCCGTTTTTTTGTGGAGCAAGGATTCATGAGGCATCGTGGTTCAGCGAGATGCATGAGCGAAGAGCCAACCGTAGACGCTTTCATGCGTCATTTGCAAGTTTGCCTTGAAGAGGCACGAACCATTGCAGACGGGAAAGAGCGACAGGAACGTTGCTGGCAGTTGGAATCCGCGCTTCAAGAAGCCATCATTTACAAAAATCGAATCGAGGAACTGCAACGTCATGGTCTCGATCCCGTTCGGCTTGTGGAGGCAGACGGTGTCAATACACCTGCGCCGGCTCCGAAAAAAGTAGAGGCTCTCATGTCCGGTCATGCCCATTGCGGAACCTGCAGGGCTGTTTTGGAGCCCGATTTGGCGTTCTGCCCCGCTTGCGGTGCAGAAAAGTAAGGGGCTTCACTCTTCTTCTTCACGAATCCACTCCTCGATGACCTCGAGGATGAGTGGGTCTTCAGCATCGACTTGGTAGAGGTACTCTCCGGGGACTTCGTCGGTCAAGAAAACCGTCGTTCCAGCGCGATAAATGGTGTGGCCGTCGGCGATAGCCCGAACGGTGTCGACTTCCAGAATAGCCGGGCGGTCAATAC
Source organism: Candidatus Poseidonia sp. (assembly GCA_030828165.1). Classification (GTDB taxonomy): domain Archaea; phylum Thermoplasmatota; class Poseidoniia; order Poseidoniales; family Poseidoniaceae; genus Poseidonia. The sequence continues at coordinate 34,521 of JAURDA010000008.1, read as the reverse complement.
GAACGTGGCCGGCTTCCATGGCGTTTTGGATTGAACGGGAAAGATGGACGTTCTTTCGGTCGCCCGAAGTGATGCCGTATTCGAGCATGGTGGGAACCTCCTCCGGTTCACACGGATAGAACAGGGCTTCGGGAATGTCGTCCGTGGGCAAATCGAGGTCCAACTCAATGGAATGCCCGTAGGTTGCACGAATCATGCCGTTTTCAACCTGGTATCGTCCTTTCTCATCGGCATTCGCAATTGCCTCGAAGTGCCATCCACGCAGCCAGTGGTAGTGGCGGCGTTGGTTGCCGATAGCCTCCGAGAGTTCACGGGTGTTGACCCAGCCGTTGATGTCCATGTCAACGTTGAATTTCTCTGGGGCGTGGCGCAGAACCAAGGCCAGCATACGACCAAGCGAGTTAGCTTCACGGTCGCTCATGATGAATTTCCCTTCATCGTTGCAAACCGCACAGTTGGTTCCTGAAAAGTGTCCATGGCTTCGGCATTGGCGTAGCATGTTGTCCATGCGGGCGAGGCCTGTTCAAGAACCCTGCGGGTTGGAAGTCCGTTGAACATGATGAGCGTGGTCTTCTTCGCCGTGGGTATGAAATGCTGCCGATGGTTGCGTTGGTCATGGTGGATGTTGCCGTTGTCGGCGCAGGTCAAACACGGTACGGTAACCACGACTTGGGCCTGAAGGGGATGTGGGCGGAAGCCGCACGAAGTGCCTTTGCCAGCGTTGACGGCGACTTCGATGCGAAGATGGTCGACGAGGCATACATCGGCAGTTTGGCTTTCGGCGGTGCCCAACTCGGCAACACTGCGGCCCTGTTGACAGAACATTCTGACATGGAGGGTCTCCCCGTTCGAAGAGTCGAAAATGCCTGCGCGTCTTCGGGTTTTGCATTTCGGGATGCGTGGATGGCGATCAAAAGCGGTCAGGCCGATGTCGTGGTCGCCGGTGGTATCGAAAAAATGAATGATCTGACTCCTGAGAGGAGGCGGTATTGGCTGGGCGTTTCCGGAGACACGGAATGGGAGCGACTTGCTGGGCTCACGTTTCCGGGTACATATGCCCTCATGGCCCGTCGTTATTTCCATGAATTTGACGCAACCCACGACGATTTGGTCCATGTGAGCGTCAAAAACCATCTTCACGGTTCGCTCAACCCACTCGCCCACATCCAAAAGGAGGTGGCGTTTGAAAAAGCGGCTTCTGGCTTCATGGTTGCTGACCCGCTCACGCTCTACGATTGTTGTCCAACATCGGACGGAGCCTCATGCGTTGTCTTGGCTGCAGACCATGTCGCAAAGCGGATGACGGACACACCCGTTTGGGTTCGGGGGTCCGGTGCTGCCTCCGACCATCTGGCTCTTCACGACCGTCCATCCATCACCCAACTCAAAGCCACCCAAACGGCAGGACGAAAAGCCTACGAAATGGCGAACTTGACACCCCGAGACATTGATCTTGCCGAAGTTCATGACTGCTTTACCATCGCTGAAGTTCTCGCAACCGAAGACCTCGGATTCGCTCAACGAGGAGAAGGAGGGCGCTTCGCTCGCGAAGGCCAAGGCATCATCAATCAAGGAAGCGTGGCGGTGAACGCCAGCGGGGGGCTCAAGTCCAAAGGCCATCCACTCGGAGCAACCGGAACCGGCCAAGTGGTTGAGGTTTTCAAACAACTGCGAGGCCAAGTGGAATCTCAACGACAGGTGAAAGGTGCTGAAGTCGGATTGACCCACAACGTTGGGGGCTCGGGTGCCACGTGTGCCGTCCATGTGTTCGGGAGGGATCGGACATGACCGCAGAGGTTTGGATGGGCTATCTCGTGGACCATTGTCCGGATTTTACGGTGGTTCAATCTCCCTTTGTCCTTGGCGATGAACGCGTCTTTGGTGCTGATAGCGACGCCACCACCCTCTCGATTGCTGCGGTTCTTCATCGACTTCAACACGAGAACGTTGCCTCGGTGGCCGTGCCCGAAGGGATTGATGCAGATGCCCTATCCACGGCTTGCAACATTCAAGTTTGGGACAAAGAATCCGAGAGCGAACCGGATTGGGATTTGTTGTTGAGCGAAGAAGCCATTCTCGTTCTTGCACGGCCGGGTGCGGAGGTTGAGATTTCCGTCATGGATGTCGCCGTTGAGGTGGACCAAGCGTTCCACGAAGCCATCGTTGCTGCTTGGGAGATGGAGTTGAACGTGCTCCATGTCAGTCAGGGCGCTTACGTATCCCAAGCCCAATATGTTGAAGCCGCCAGCCCGAGGCTATCGCTTTCGGGACAAATGGGGCGCAACGGAGCCGTTTGGCCTCCACGATATTCAGCCAACACGAGTCAGAAGGAAAACGGCGTTCACCGCTTAACGCCCAGTGGACGTGTTCTCTCGTGGACCACGCTTTCTGCCGCAGGTGCACCATCTGAATTTTCGCTACGAGCGCCGTTGCTTGGCGGTGTCAGCACCGTCTTGCTCGAACTCGTCGATGGACCAAACGGGGTGTTTTTGGTCGTTGACGATGAAGAACCTGAACACTCCATGGATGCTCCCATGGAATTGGTCGTTCGACGGATTTACGCTCAAGAGGGATTCATCCGCTACGGCTTGAAGGCCCGAGCCATGCCGGCCTGACAAAGGATTCATACAACGCAAAGTCTACCGCAAAAGCATGGCGGGATTTGGCGGTATGCGCAAAGGTCGTGAAGAGGCCAAAGACAACCTCGGTTATACCGAAGGCGGGGATTGTCCTCGTTGCGGTGGAAGTTCACAAGATTCGACGATGGCGGGATACCTTCAATGCGGCTCGTGCGGACACGAGTGGGCCGATCCCAATCATGTTGAACAGAAGAAGCGGCCTGCGCCACCAACCCATCAACGGGATGCCGAGCTCATTGAACAATTCAAACAAGAGATGGCCTCGGGAGAATTGGCGAATGTTCTCGGTGTGAACAAGAACCTCTCCGGCGAACAGGAACAATCGCTCAAGCGGTTGGAGGAGAAGTGGATGAGCGGTATGCAGGGCCATTACAACGCTGCTGCAGAAGAACGCAAACCGCTTATGATCAGTTTTGACGACGACGACAACATCGTTTCCACGGAAGTCGCTGCCATCACCATTGTTTCAAACGGTTTTGACGGTGGCGAAGAAATCCGGTTGGAGTACCCCGGGCTGGGTACGGAGTTTTACGCCTACAACGAGCGCAGCCCTACCGGTTGGAAGCGTGGACCAAACGCCGAGACGACCGCTAGGTCCATCACGAACGTCATCAACCGGTCGTCCAAACTGGTTTATGCAACCTTGGAAGGGGTACGAATCTCCTTCGAGTTGCGTGATGAGAACCTCAATGCGTCGTCGTTTGTCATCTTCGTCGATGACCCTGGTGGGACCGATATCGTTGCAGAAAAGGGTGGCGTCGTGTTGGATCACCGTGATTTCTCGACCATACAGGATTACAGGACCGTCGTTGAGATGGTTCTCGAAGACGGCATTATTTCACCAAGTGAGGATCAACTCCTCTGGGCCATGCGGCAACAATTGAACATCGATGATGCCTATCACATTCAGGTGGTCATGCAACTTTGTGGTGAAAACACCCTCAAAGAATGCACCTCATGCGGTGGTATGGCTGAGTTGTATCCCGAACACGCTGCATGGTACTGTCATCCCTGCGATTCGTGGTGCTGATTCCAGCGTCGTAAAGCGTTCTATAGGGAGGCGGATGGCCATCGGTCTCATGCTTCTGAGTTCATCGGCCGTATTTCGTTTGGGGACTCTTCATAAACTCAAGTGATGTCCCAAACGACGGTGAGCCTATGGCGAAAGATGTGTTGTATATCGGAATTGACTTGGGAACCTTCCGTTCAGTGATGGTTTCTTCTGACAGCCACGAAGTGGAAGAATTGACCGTGATTGGAACGCCCAAGGACCCCATCGCACGGAACTTTTTGAAGCGCGATGTTCTCTTTGGGAACGAGGCGCTCAAAAACCGACTTGCTCTCAACCTTTTCCGGCCCTTGGAGCTCGGTGTCATCAAGGACACGCCAGAAGACCGTGAATTCATTGCTCACTTCATCACCCATCTCATCGGTCTATCCGATCCTGAAGACTACGACCGCGTGGTCGCTGTTATCGGTGCGCCTGCCGAAGCAAGCCACGTTGACAAAACCGCCATCTTTGATGCAGCAGCGGGCTCTGTGAACTCCGCTATGATCATCTCCGAACCGTTTGCCGTCGCTTACGCTCTCGACATGATCAACCATACGCTGGTCATTGACATCGGTGCAGGAACGACTGACCTTTGCCGCGTCTACGGTACCATCCCAGGACCCGGTGACCAAATGCACACCGGTCACGCCGGTGACTACGTCGACAACCAACTCATCAAAGAAATCCAATCCAAGTACAACGGCGCACAAATCACCAAGGACATGGCTCGACGCTGGAAGGAAGCCTACTCGTTCGTATCGACGGCAACTCCCGATGGACCTGTTCTCGTGGACTTTTCCATAGAAGGAAAGGCCATGACGCTCGACATCACGGACTGCATGCAGCGTGCATGTGAATCCATCGTCGACCCCATTGTGGAGAACGTCAAGAAACTCATTGCTGGTTCCAACCCCGAATACCACGATGAGTTCCGCAAGAACATGGTTCTCGCTGGTGGCGGTTCTTCCATCAAGGGCCTCGGTGCCCTCATCGAGCGCCGTCTCTCGGACATGGGCGACGTCAACGTTCACGTTGTCGACGATCCTGTTCGCTTGGGCGCCATGGGCGGTCTTCGCCTCGCCATGGAAGTTCCCGAAGAGATGTGGAAGAACCTCACTCTCGCTTCCCGTTGATTTCAACGGTTGCTTCCTCGTCAGCCCCGGGAATTCAACCCGCTTGCTCCGCCAGCATGAGAGATGATTCTAGCCGTTAGCGGACACAAACCGTAGGTGGAAGCCTCTCCACCTGCTTTTCGACCCGTCAAGCTTGATTTCAAGCGTTTCCGGCTTTTTCAACTTCGGCCCAGTCTCGCATAAAGCCCTCAAGGCCCTTGTCGGTGAGGGGGTGGCTCATGAGTTGACGGAAGGTCTTTGCAGGCATGGTTGCCGTGTGAGCGCCGAGTTGGATGCACTGCAAGACATGCGTGGGGTGTCGTATAGATGCTGCGAGCACCTTGGTGTCTAAGTTGTAATTTGCCCACGTGTTCATGATTTCGGCAATGAGTTCCATGCCGTCGTGTCCGGTGTCGTCGATGCGTCCGATGAACGGGGAGACATAGGTGGCGCCTGCCTTCGCAGCCATGAGGGCTTGGGAGGCGGAAAAGATGAGCGTGACGTTGGTGTCAATGCCCTCTTCGGTGAGAATTTTCGTGGCTGCCAAGCCTTCTGGCGTGCACGGGATCTTGATAATTACGTTTTCCGGCAGGTCAGCTTTGAGTGCACGACCTTGTTCCACCATTCCGGCCGTATCCATGGCCGTTACTTCAGCGGAAATCGGGCCTGAGCAAATGCCGGCGATTTCTCGGACGACTTCTTTGAAATCGCGCCCCGATTTTTTGATCAGCGAGGGGTTGGTTGTCACGCCGTCGAGGATTCCCCATGCGGCGATTTCTCGAATTTCATCCACGTCTGCAGTATCAAGGAAGAACTCCATGGTCCTCGTTCCTACAAGGGATTCTATGAACTCTCCCCTGCGATCTGAACCACCGATTTTCACTTGCGTGTGATGGCTCGCTTGGCTGCCTCGGCGATGTATGGTGCCGAAATTTCCATGACTTCCAGCATTTCATCGGATTGTCCCGACTCTCCGAATCGGTCTTTGACGCCAACGCGCTCAAGCGGTGCGTAGGTGTTAGCGGTGAGATGTTCCGCTACGGCCCCGCCTAAGCCCCCGATGACGCTGTGGTCTTCGGCCGTCACCAAGGCACCGCACGTTGAGACAAGATTGTCAATCAACTGGCCGTCCAGTGGCTTGAGGGTGTGCATGTCGACCACGCTGGCTTGGATGCCTTCCCCTTCGAGGGCTTCAGCGGCCTTGAGGGCTTCCGAGACCATCACACCGCAAGCGACGATGGCTACATCGCTTCCTTCTTTGAGCACGATTCCCTTCCCGATTTTGATTTCGTTTTCGCGTCCCTCGTAGAGAACGGGGGTTTTGTTACGAGCTGTTCTCATGTACGAAGGTGAAGATTCGCCAGCGAGTTGAATCGTGAGTTCCTTGGTCGAAACGACGTCGCTTGGATGCATGACGATGACGTTTGGAAGGGTCCGGAAAATCGCTAGATCTTCGATAGATTGCGCCGAAGACCCGTCCGTGCCCGTATGCGTACCGCCGTGGCTTCCACAAACGTGGACGGCAAGATTTGGTCGTGCAACACCATTTCTCATTTGTTCAAAGGCACGTTCGGTAAAAATCGCGAAGGTGCTTGCAAAGGGAATGTATCCCGAGGCTGCAAGGCCTGCACCAACCAGCAACATGTTTTGCTCGCCGATACCGCAGGAAACGGTCCTTTCCGGGTGGGCCTTTCGAAAGTGGAGTGATTTCGTGGATTTTCCAAGGTCGGCTTCGAGAACGACGACTTTCGGGTTGTTGGCCAGTTCGAGGAGAGCATCGCCGTACCCGTCTCGGGTCGCTGCCATCTTGGTCATGCACTCACCTCGCCAAGTTCTTGCATGGCCAATGCGTATTGCTCGTCGTTCGGCGCTGCACCGTGGAAGGCGGGGTTGTCCGCCATGAACGAAACCCCATGACCTTTCACGGTGTGGGCAATCAAAATCGAAGGGCCGTCGTTCGTTGAGGAGAGGAACTGCATTCCATCCATGATCTCCTCCATGTTGTGGCCGTCAATTTCCTTCACGTTCCAACCAAACGCCTTCCATTTTGCTGGAATGTCAAACATGCGCATTTGGGCTTCACAAAAGTCGTCGTTTTGGATTCGGTTCCGGTCCAAAATGACATTGAGGTTTCCGAGTTCGTGGTGTGCTGCCGCCATGGCCGCTTCCCAAACGCTGCCCTCTTGGATTTCTCCGTCACCGAGCATAACATAGACTTGGCGTTCACTTTGTTCAAGACGTCCAGCGATGGCGGAACCCAATCCAAAGGACAGTCCCATGCCGAGCGATCCTGCTGAAAAATCGACACCGGGACACCATTTCATGTCGACGTGACCTTGACAAACGCCGCCGAGGACTCGATAGGACGACAAGTCTTCTTCGGATATGAATCCCATTTCGGCGAGAATGGCGTACATGCCCGGGGAAGCATGCCCTTTCGAGAGGATGAAGCGGTCTCGGTCTTCCCAACGGGGTTCCGATGGGCGAACGCGGAGGGTCGTTTTGTAGAGGGCAACGAGCAAATCGATTTCAGATAGGGAGCCCCCGGGATGGCCGGCTTGTGCCCGATGCACCATGTTCACGATGTGGACGCGACAACGTCGAGCAAGTTCTCGTAATTCATCTGCACTCGCCATTGGACCACTTGTCCCCGTGCTTCCGTGGATGGCCTTTGATGGTTGTGCCTGTGGTCGTTCGCCCTCCTCGATGCATCAGCGTCGTTTTGGCTGCAAGGCATCGATGAGGTTCCGCACTGCGTCGGCCGTCACCATCACGGCATCACCTGCCAGGGTGCCGCCTTTGGGCAACGCCCTTGAGGCGAGCCAGATAAAGACGGCAACAAACCAAGCAAAGAAAGCAAGCGAGAAGACATTGTTGAGGGTTACAATGCCAAATATCTCCGGAAGGTCAATTTTTGCGACGATCAAAACGGCGATGAGGACGCCCATGATCGACTCGCCGGCGATGAATCCGGCGCCGATGAGGACGCCTCTACTCTCCACTTCCTTCGCAGCTTCAAGAGCACGGGGTGAAGGTTCAGCCCTCAATACCCCGTCAACCCGAAGATGAGCGCTTCTCAAAAGCACATGCGAGATGATGCCACCGGCCATGATGGGGACGGAGAGGCCGAGTGGGAGGTAGATTCCAATGGCAACGCTCATCACCGGCATGTTGAGGCGAATCAGAGCCACAGCGATAGCAGCACCGAGGACGACCATTTGGATGTTGAGGTCGCCTCCAAAAGCGCCTTGGACGATGGCGCCAATCAATTCAGCCTGTGGAGCAAAGAGGGCCTTGGAACACGTAGGATCTCCGGGGAGTGGGTTCATTTGACACGCTGTTTGTGAAATCCGGAAGGCATCGTGGAGCAGGGACAAGACGGGTCCAATCACCACGGCCCCGGTGAGGACCCCAATGATTTCCGCCGTCTGCTGCCGTTTTGGGGTCGCTCCAAGCATGTGGCCGGTTTTCAGGTCTTGCATAACATCGCCAGCGATGGCAGCACTTGAAGCGACGATAGCAGCGATCAGCAAGGTGGCGTACATCAAGTCTTGACGAGCCATCCCCAACATCAGGTCGCCAATGATATAGACCAAGCCGACGGTGAAGAGTAGGGTTGCGATGGTCATACCGGACACCGGTGAATTGGAGGAGCCGACAACCCCGGCGATGTATCCTGCAACCGCTGCGAAAAAGAAGGCGACAAAAGCGAGGAAGAGAGCGCCAGCAAGGGCGAGGACAAAGGATTCGGTTGCCCACCAATAGAAGAAGAACGTGAGGACGACCAACGCCGCACAGACCATGAACACGATGTTCATCGAAATGTCTTGCTCGGTTCGTGGGAGTGCAGCCTCGCTCTCTTCACTTTTTACGAAGGCCTTTGACAGACCGGTAATGATCGTTTTCCTCATCGACCAAAGGGTGTAGACGCCTCCGACCACCATGGCTCCCACGCCGACATACCGGATTTGCGTTGACCAAATGCTGTAAAATCCATCAACGAGAGAATCGGTTGCAGGCCAGCCATAGATGAGGCCGTACATGGGCACGAGAAGCCCAAACCCAAGCACACCACCAAAGAAGATGAACGATGCGATACGAATCCCTACGATGTAGCCGACGGAGAGGAGGGCGATGGAAAGATCCATTCCCGCATAGAGTCGGGTTGAAACAAACGAGAAGGCGCCTTCTACGGTGTGGTGCGTGACTTCAAAGCCCTTGACCATCAGACCGTACACGCCTCCAATAGCAAGTGCATAGAGAATGGCGAGTGCGCCTTCGCCCCCTTCTTCTCCGGCGACCAGGACCTCTCGGCAGGCGACGCCTTCGGGATACGGGAGCGCTTCTTCTACGATGAAGAGACGACGCAGTGCGATGGTGAACATGGTGCCGAGCAACCCACCGAGGGTGGCGATGATCAGCGTCTCCATCCACTGGATGCTCGTCCAAAGGCTCATGACCAGCAGGGCGGGAACCGTGAAAATCACGCCAGCAGCGAGGGATTCACCAGCAGAAGCCATGGTTTGAACGGCGTTGTTCTCGAGGATGGAGACGTCTTTGAACATCGAACGAAGAATGATCATCGACATGACCGCTGCCGGAATGCTGGCTGAAACCGTCATGCCCGCATAGAGTCCAAGGTAGGCATTTGCTGCCGTCATCAAAACGCCAAGGACGATTCCTACCCCGATGACTCGGCCCGTCAGTTCGAGCGGTGATTCATCCGCAGGGATGTAAGGCTGGTGCGCACCGCTCATGTCCGGGCCAAGTCGAAGAAGTAGGTATAGCCTGCGATTATCGCCTCATGAAAATATAGAGTCTTTGGTGGGTGTCCCATCCTTCCATATAATAGAGGGGCCGAGCGAGGAGAAAGTGGTTTTGGTGCATGCCATGACCGCAGGTGAGCGTTTATGACGACGGAATGGCACAACCTTTCTCCGGAAGACAGCATCGTTCAGCAAGACAGTTCCATGGAAGGAATATCCATGCAGGAAGTCCTCGCTCGAACGCAACGGTACGGCTTGAACAAACTCGCTGAACCGGAGAAAACGCCAGCGTTTCTGCGGTTTATATCCCAATACAACGACCCGTTAAATTACCTCCTTATCGGGGCGGCTTTGGTGGCTTTGGCCATCCACCCTGATCAGCCCGGAGATGCGATTTTCATATTTATCGTGCTCACCGCCAATGCGTTTTTTGGTTTCTGGCAAGAAGGACAAGCGGAGCAAGCAATGGATTCCTTGAAACAAATGTCCGTCTCAACATGCGTGGTCATTCGCGGAACGTTCGAAAGCGAAATTGCAACTTCTGAATTGGTTCCAGGCGATATCGTTTGTTTGGAGCAAGGCCTTAATGTCCCAGCAGACGTACGCATGATTCGCTCACTGCAGTGCAAAATCGACGAATCAGCACTGACCGGCGAGTCCCTTACGGTTCGCAAAACGATTGAGTCCTTGCCTCCGGAAACGGTTCTTGCGGAACGAACCAACATGGCGTACATGGGCACGACCGTATCGTCCGGTCGAGGTTTAGGTTTGGTGATCGGCACAGGAATGAACACGGAATTGGGAAAAATCGCTCAAAATCTTGCCGAAAGCACCACGCCGAAAACTCCGCTTGAACTGAAACTCGAGAGCCTCGGTCGTTTTCTGGGTTTCATCGCCCTTGTCGTCGCCGTTCTGTTGGTCAGTCTGAACTTGATCGTTTCTTACGGTCGGCCCGGTGTTGACCTCAAGGAGGTCGCCGTGCAGCAATTCATTGTCGCCATCGCTATCTTTGTCGCGATTGTACCCGAAGGCCTTCCGATCATCTTGGTCATCACGCTCTCCCTTGGAATGCGCAACATGGCCCGTCACAAAGCCATCATCCGTCGCATGAAAGCGGTTGAAACGCTCGGCTCAACCACCGTTATCTGCTCCGACAAAACGGGAACACTGACGAAGAACCAGATGACGGTTCGCCAAATTTTCACCCTCGACGAAGACTTTGGCGTCTCAGGCGAGGGCTTCAAACCCGATGGAAATTTGGTTCGTCACGGCGTCGAACTCTCTGATGACGATCTTCAAGCCCACCAGTCCGATATGGGTTTTCGCTTGCTCAGTGCTTGTTTGTCACTCTGCCACAATTCAACCATTGCCAAAACAGATGGGCTCTGGCAAGCCATCGGTGACCCCACGGATTCGGCCTGCGCCGTTGCTGGTTGGAAAATCAACGGAGACGTGAAGAAATTCGCGCATCGCCACCCGAGGATCAATGAATTCTTTTTCGATTCAAACCGGAAACGCATGAGCGTTCTCCATGAATACCAAGGAAACCGTTGGGTGTTCTCCAAGGGCAGCGTAGAAGGCTACGATGAGTTGATGACCTCGAAAATCGTCAACAACGAAGTGGTGCCCTTGACCGATGACGACCGTGCCTCGATTCGGCAAATGAACCAATCCATGGGCGGGAAAGCCATGCGTGTCATCGGTTTGTTTGCTCGTCCTTTCGGTAAAGACGAAGATACGAACGACGTGAAAACGGTTGAATCGAATTTGGCTTTCCTTGGGTTGATCGGCATCATGGACCCGCCTCGCCCTGAAGTGAAAGACGCGATTGCAACCTGTCAACGAGCCGGCATCAAGGTGAAAATGATCACCGGTGACCAGCAAATGACGGCTGCCGCTATCGGCAAAGAATTGGATATTGAATCCGGCACACTGGGTGCACTCGACGGGCAAAGCCTTACCGACATGTCGGACGAAGAGCTGGTCAATGTATCGGCCAACGTTTCAATTTACGCTCGCGTAACCCCGGACCAAAAAATGCGCATTGTTTCATCGCTTCAAGAGCAAGGCGAAATCGTTGCCATGACCGGTGACGGTGTGAACGATGCACCTGCACTTTCAGGCGCCAACATTGGTATCGCCATGGGCATATCCGGTACGGACGTTGCGAAAGACGCTGCTGACATGGTTTTGCAGGATGATAATTTTGCAAACATTGTTCATGCCGTGGAGGAAGGTCGCAAAATCTACCAGAACATTCGCAATTTTGTTCGCTACCAGGTCTCTACCAACGTGGCCGCCGTCTTGCTCCTGATCTTGGCCACCATTCTTTTCGGGCCTGAATCCATCCCGTTAACAGCAACCCAGATTCTTGTGATCAACATCTTGATGGACGGCCCTCCAGCGGTTGCGTTGGGGGTTGAAAAGAAACACGGGAACGTCATGAACCGACCGCCGAGACCGGTTGACGAAAATCTACCAAACGGAAGAGACATCTCCTTGATTTTCTACCTCGGCATCGTCATGGTCACGGGCACCCTCGCCATCTTTTACCTCGCTGGCGGAGGTTTGGCAGAATGCGAGATTCTGCCGACAGAAACCGCTACCACCGCCTTTGATGTCGCTGCCTGCAACGCAGGGGATGTTGAGGAATTGAACAAATGGCAGGTTTACGCGGACGGTCATTTTGCTCATGCGCAAACGATGACCTTCTCGGTGTTCATCGTCTTCCAATTGTTCAACGTTCTCAATTGCCGATCAAACGACCAATCCGTTTTCGAGTTGGGTTTGTTTTCAAACCGAGCCATTAACCTCGCCTTGCTGATTTCAGGTGGCTTGTTGTTCTTCTTCGTCCAACTGGCGGATGCTTCCATCCCGCTTGTTGGTATTCAGGTGGGCAACTTGCTCTCGACGACCACCCTTTCTTCTAGCGATTGGACCGTCGTGGTGCTCGTCGCCTCCGCCGTCTTCATCATCGAGGAATTTCGAAAACTGCTCGTAAAATCGAAATTTTTTGCCGTTCGAACCTCATGATGGTTCTAAGCACATCTTCATGAACACCGGCTTGCTCAGAAGGCCATGGAAGCCTTGAGGGTGCCTCAACCGCTCGCAGGGGAATCCCCTGAGTGGTTGTCAAACCTTGATGCCCTCCTGGAGAGACAGGGTGGCTGGTCAACGGCGTTGCATGGCATCATCACCAAACTCAAATTCAACACTCCCCTTACGGTTGAGGATGGTCTGACACTTTACCACCATCCGAACCTCTCCGAGGTTGGTGCCCTCGCCAATGCGGTTCGCACAGCGCGATTCGGACGGCAAGCCTTCTTCAATTCAAACGTGCACATCAATCAGACCAACGTGTGTGTGCTGGCGTGCCGATTTTGCGCTTTTCGTCGTGGGCCAAAGGCCAAGGATGCGTACGCAATGAGCGTGACTGAATATGTAGAGGACCTGGGGAAATATGCCCACGCCGTGGATGAAGTGCATTCCGTGGGCGGACTTCACCCGGAGTGGGATGTTTCTCACTACGAACAGATGTTTCGTGAAACCCGTTCCGCCTATCCTCATGTATCGATCAAAGCCCTCACGGCGGTTGAGATCAAACATCTTGGCCAACGCTCCCAAATCACCACCAAAACCGTTCTCCAGCGGCTAAAAGATGCAGGCCTCACATCGTTGCCTGGTGGAGGAGCAGAAATCCTCGATGACGATGTGCGAGCGATCATCTGCAACGGGAAGGAAAGCTCGGAAGAATACCTTCGCATTCATCAAGAAGCCCACGAGGTTGGTCTGCCGTCGAACTGCACGATGCTCTTTGGGACCGTTGAAACGCTTGAACAGCGTCTTCAGCACATGATTTCGCTTCGGGAACTTCAAGCAAAAACGTCTGGATTCCAATGCTTTGTGCCCTACCCTTTCCTGCCCGATCACACCCGTCTCCCCGAAGCCCAACTCGCATCCGGGACCGAAATCCTGCGAACGATCGCCGTTTCTCGTCTTCTCCTCAACAACATTCCCCACATCAAAGCCTACCGAATGAACATCGGCGATCACGTTGCGGAACTCGCCCTACAATACGGAGCGGATGATATCGACGGCACCGTGCAAAAAGAGTCGATCATGCATCTTGCCGGTTCTACTGCACCGCTCGACCATGACCGTTCCCGTCTTGCACGCCTCATCCGTGATGCAAGTTGTGAACCTGTGCAACGGAACACCGTTTACTCAACCTTCACGCCTTACACGGCACCTGAACCAACCCACCGCCGCCTTCGGATGGCACAATGAGGTGGTACGATGGAACAACCCACTTGGCTCTCGACCATCGGACGGGTGGCGTTCATCAACTGCGACCCCCTTTTCCACGGGTTGTCCCCCCGGTGGAATGTCCTTGCAGCTCCACCGTCTTGGTTGACCGGGCACGTGCTGCGAAAGGATTGCATTCTGGCGCCCATTCCCGCCGCTGATTACGCAAAACATGCCGATGAACTCCTGTTGTTGCCGGACATCGGCATCGGAAGTCAAGGTGAGGTCGGGAGCGTCCTTTTGTTTGGAGCCATTCCCCTCGATGCGATGAAAACGATTGCTTTACCCTCCGATTCAGCAACGTCCGTGGCCTTGTTGAAGCACCTCGTTTCAAAACGCGAAATGGACATGAATTACGTTGATACGGGTCCCGATTACGAGGCCATGATGTCCCTTGCTGACGGCGCTCTCTTGATCGGCGACCGAGCATTGGAAGCAGCGAGGGAGTTTCCTGAAATGGTCCAATTGGACCTCGGAAAGGCCTGGATGGAACTGGAGGGTCTGCCGATGATTTTCGGTGTCTTCGTCGCTCGCAGAGATACCCCTGTTGAGGCCCTCCAACAGGCCCATCTTGCCTTGGTTGAGAATTTGGCTGCGTTTGAGAACGGTGGTCAACGACGAGAGGAGGTTATCGCCGGGTCAATGGAAAAATCCGGTCTTGCTTACGAACGTCTCAACCAATACTACGGCGAGGTATTCAATCGGCTTGACGACCATCATTTGGAAGGATTGTTTCGGTTTCTTTCGGAAGCCTGTAAGATGGGGACATCCCCAGAGTTTGCACCGATTTGACCGGGCTTGTTTCAATTTTACAACGGTTGGTTCTTGAAGGGGCTGCGTTTGGAAGAGGCATGGTGGTTGAACTCCCTCTTGACCTGGAAGGCAACAAAATCGTACGAATTGGCCACAGTCCCGACCCAGATGACGCGTTCATGTTTCACGCCATGACCACCGGCGCCTTCCCGACGCCCGGGTACACGTTCGTTCACGAACTGCAAGATATCGAAACCCTCAATCATCGAGCGATGAATCAGGATCTCGAGGTTTCTGCTGTTTCCATTCACGCCTATCCGGACATCGCCGAACATTACGCATTGATGAACTGCGGAGCTTCAATGGGCGAGGGCTACGGCCCCATGGTGGTGTGCAAGCAAGGGGTCACTGAGGCCGAGGCAAAGGCGGGTGTCATCGCTGTCCCGGGCTTGAAAACCAGCGCCTACCTCGGACTCCGGTTGGCGTGGGGAGACGTTAACGTGGCCGTTGTCCCCTTTGACGAAATCATCCCACGAATCCTCGACGGAACCTACATGAGCGGACTCATCATTCACGAAGGTCAACTCACCTATGTGGACCACGACTTGGATGTTCTGGTCGATCTCGGAAAGTGGTGGAACGGCAGAACAGAAAATTGGCCGATGCCACTTGGTGGAAACGTGGTTCGCCGGGATTTGGGTGAGGACGTAATGCAGGACATCACCAAATACACCAAAATGAGCATCGAATATGCTCTCAAATCCCCCGACGAAGCACTCGAGTTCGCCAAAGCCTGGGGAAGGGGTATTGATGATGAAACCAATCAAGCCTTTGTCAGCATGTACGTCAACGACCGGACCATTGACTACCGAGATGAAGGGCGGAAATCCATCCAGCTCTTCATCAAGGAAGGCCAACAGATTGGCCTCATCCGAGAGGATTTTGACACGGATTCCATGGTCTTCATTGGCGCTTGAGGGATTTTCGTGGACGGTGACTCACCTCGCCCCCAAGTCAGTCAATACGGGTCGGTTGACCCGGCCCCTCCTGAACAAAGCGGCGAACTCCAGTCTTGGACCGGAACCCTGTGCGATGAACAACAACCGATGTTCCAACGCATGCGCGCCGTGTTTGCATTACGCAATCACAGCAGCGATGAAGCCTGTCTTGCCCTTTGCAAGGGCTTTAACAGCGAGAGCGCCCTGCTTCGCCATGAAATTGCCTATGTTCTTGGTCAAATGCAAAACCCGGTTGCCCTTCCAACGTTGATTCAACGCCTCGAGGACGAACACGAACACGTCATGGTGCGCCATGAAGCGGCCGAGGCGATGGGTGCCATCGGTGATCGTTCGGTGATTCCTGTTCTCCAACGTTTCACCTCCGACTCCCTCCCCGAGGTTGCAGAATCGTGCGTTGTTGCACTCGATCTGCTGGCTTGGGTGCAGCGAGCGGAATTTGCTGAAACCGAGTGGTAAGCGACCTCAAGTTCAAAGACTAGGATGGATTGCCAAGAGATGGAAGGATGTCCATGCCTCACGACCACATTCAACTTGCCCAAGCTCCAAACGGCGAACTTGGCCCACGCTGCCACAATTGCGGCGTGAGATTGACGTTTGGCAACGCCATGGTCGTTGACAAGTACTACATGTGCTGGGAGCACTACGTTGAAGCGACCGGAGCTGACACCTCCACCGAAGTCGCTCAAGCCGACGAACGCTTCTGGATGAAGCAGGAATAGAACGGTCGCCTTCAAGAACCCTCAACCATCAGTTACGGTCGGGGACGACGGCCGTGAGTGGATGGGCGAAGGTAGCGCACCGGTTTGGCCAATATTATCGGCACGCCTCGTTGTGGTCACCCCCTCGCATTCGAACGCGAGAATGGATGTTCATCCCGTTTGGTGGCGCTCCTCCTCTCCGACACAAGTCGTTTTCTGATGTTGGGCAGGTACAGCGCTTTCTTTCTGAAAGGGCCATGCACTCGTGTTTCTACTCAACGGCATATTGGCGGCGTCCGCATGAGTTGAAAATGGCGGATAAACTCTGGCAGGGAGCCGATTTGATTTTTGATTTGGACGGCGACCACCTCCCCGGCGTGACGGACAAAGATTTCCCTGGTATGCTTGAGGTCATTCAGGACCAAGCATGGACGCTTTGGAACGATTTCTTGGAGCCCGAGTTCGGCTTTCAAGAAAAGCACCTCCAGGTGACGTTTTCTGGACATCGAGGATTCCATTTACATTACCGAGACCCGCGCCTGTTTCACTTGGATTCGGAGGCCCGCAGAGAACTGGTATCGCACATTCGTGGCGAAGGCGTTGATGTGCAAGGCGGTTTGGCCCGGTACCACGATGCTGATGCACGAGGTTGGACCGAGCGCATTCGGAACGGCATGGACGACATGATCGTCACATTGCGCAACATTCACCGAGGTACCGAAGACGGACACGGTCAACTGGCACGTCTCGAATCGGCGCTTCAATCCCTCCAAGACCGTGAAGGCGTCACTTCACAGCGCTCGGCGTCCGCCATCAAACGTCTTGCAGAATTGACCGACCACGATGGGCGAATACAACGCCTGAAAGACGGGCGTTTTGATGTCCTCGGGAACTACCAAGGCTTGTTTCTGAACCTCTTGAAGGCGGATGCTTCGGTCGTTCTCGGCAATGCAGGGGAAACCGATGAAGTGGTCACCATCGATGTCCGCCGTCAAATCCGGTGGCCAACGTCCCTCCACGGCAAAACGGGTATGCGCGTGAGTGAATTCCCCCTCGCAAGACTCGACCCCGATGGAGGCCAAGCCTACAATCCGCTGCAGGAGGCCTTCGTCCTCGGTATGGACGACGCACACGAGATGGAGTGGACGGTCGATGATGCGATTGCACAATTTGGAGAACACCGGCTTGAGAGCCAAACAGGAGAGCGATTTTCCATCCATGAATCCGGTGCAACCTTCCTCGTTCTGACGGGATGGGCGGCCTCCGTCTGAGGCCGTCCGCAGTGCATGCAATACCCTTTCCATCAATTGCATTTTGAGGTAAGGTTCAAGGGTGGTTTCTTCCCCCTTGGGACGAGGTGAGGGTCATGGGTCTGCGACGAGGGAAGAAAAGCAAGGCCGCAGACACCCCTCTCCCGATGCCGAATCTACCCCCTCCCGGGGACCTACCGGCACCTCTCCCACTTCCGCCAGGTGGTGCCCTTCCTCCATTGTCCGGTGCTCTGCCCGCTCCCGTTCCTGCCCCAGTTCCTGCACCGCTGCCAGCACCCGTTGAGGCCAATCCTCTCCCTCCCGCACCGCTTCCAGAGGCCCCCGTGCCCGTTAACGACCCAAACACCACGCTCTCCGGGCTGGCTGAAGAGAAAGGGTACAACGAACTCTGGGCCAAACGCTCCGAAAAACCGTTGCAACAAATCTACGGACACATCGACCGAATCAGCAACAAGGAAGCCGGCTCGTTGTTGGACCGGTATGCAGACCGCTTTGGACACTCGCTTGACCGAGAGATCATCGTTATGCGGAAAGCAGCGGTTGAAGAAAAAGTTGCTGAGATACGTGATGCCCCGACGGTTGAACTCATTGAGGATGAACCTGGCGAAGGCATGACGGAACTTGAGCGGGTTGAAAATGAACTCCGTGCACTCAAACCGCTTTACCAGGAGGCCAAAGCTCTCGGCGACAAAGAGACGCTCGCCGAACTCACCCCGGCTCTCCAAACCCTCATGGCTCAACGGAAGGCGCTGAAGTCTCAGGGCGAAAGCGGTCCCGCCGAGCCAACAACGGCCGTTGCTGCTTCGGACGAAGATGACATGTTCGTTCAGTTCGTCGCCATCGTTGATGATTTGCTGGGTGAGCATCTGCCCGAAGAGATCGTCAATGCATTCGTCGCTAGCCCTGAATTTGACACCTACAGAGAGGTGCTCGCAAACCCAGCTGGTGTTGACGAATCTACTCGTTCGACCTTTTGCAACATGGTCGATGACCAACTTGGAAACATGTTCCCTGAATCCATTGAGGCGTTTATCGCTTCACCTGAATTTGAGATTTATCGCCAAGTAGGCGAGCAGTACAAGGATGCGTGAAAACCATGGGACTACTTGACAAAGCCGGTACCACCACCGAAGAAAAAAAGAAACCCGCACCAAAGGCGGTGGCTGTCGCTGCTAAACCAGCAGAACCAGCAAAGGCGAAACCCGTGAAGGCGGCCAAAGCCGCAAAAGCGACCAAAGCGAAGGCGCCGAAAGCCCGGCCAATGGGTCTTGCCGACGACTATGAACTCGCTTCAAACATGAACCGGCGTATTTCTTGGCTTGTCAATTTTGCAATCAACTTCGGCGTCTTGTTCGCAGCCCTCTTCATCGCGGCCTCTGACACGGGCATCATCACCACGATTCTCTTTGGCGCTAGCTTTGCGATCATCATCCTCAACGCCATCTTCATCCCGATGAAGTTTAGCCGAAATCTCGGACAATTTGTTTCGCGGACCAAATTTATTCGAGGAGACGGGTCAAACCCCCTCTTTTTGCACGGCATCATGGCCAACACTTCTGGATTGTTGGCTCTTATCGGTTTGATTTTCGTCGGCACCGAATTCCAAAACTTGTCTGAAAAACAGACCTCTTCCATCGTTTTCTTTTCGATGGGCACCGTTTTCATCATCGTTTGGTTCATCGATCGGTTTCTGCGAAACGGTAGCGAAATGGGTCAAGGCATGTACGATTTGATGTTCCGAGCCTACCTCGTCAAATACATCCCGCCTGAGGATGAGAAGGCGACGGGAATTTGGTCACGTCTCGAGAACATGGGTAATTTCGGCGACCAAATGATGAAGCGTCAAGAAGAGCGAAAAGCCAAGAAGGAACAAGCCAAGGCCGAAAAGGAAGAAACAACGCCTCAAGAAGACTGAGCCCAACCAATCCCCCGTGGTCATTGAGTTGTTGGCGTTTTTGAGGAGGCACAACCACATATTACCTGTCCTCGTAGCCTTCGCAGGCATTCTTCTCACAATGTTTGCCTGGCGCATTTCGCCCAACCTGTCAATCATTGTCGCCGCAGGCGCCCTCTATGCGGTTTACATGGAAGTCATGACACAATGGGCCTTCCGTGCACCGATGGCACGAAAACCGAAACTCATTGAAGAGGAATGGAATCCATTGGCCTACGATGTCGCAGGCATTCAGATGTTCACCAATCATGCAGTCGGTGAGCAAGGTCGCCCGACCGTTTGGATTTGTCACGGGTGGACCTCCGGCTCTCAGCGCATGGTGGGAAGAGCGGAGTCTTTTCGAGCAAAGGGTTGGAACGTGGTCATGGTTGATCTTCCCAGTCACGGGGGTTCGCAACGCTTGAGAAAATGGACCGCTGAGGAATCAACAACGTTGGTCATCGGCTCCATAAATCGGCTCGCAGATGAATTTCCATCGTTGTTCGAAGGACCCGTCTATTATTACGGGCACTCCATGGGCGCTTTCATCGGTCTTCGAATCAGCAAGCGGCGAGATGAAGTGGCCTTCGGAGAAAAGCTGGCCGGATGGGTGTTTGAATCTCCGATGACGGGTTATACAGAAATTTTCGAGGAAACGTGTCGTCTGCTCCGCGTACCTCGCTTCCTTCGCCCCGTATTGCTTCGCAAAACCATCCGCCACGTGAACGCTATCAACCAACGGCCTCAACCGCTGTACCAACTCCTCGAAGCCGATATGCCCCTTTGGGGGATGCCTCGGGAACCGCTTCTCTTGGTTCAGGCACAACCCGACGAGCGTTTGGGGAATGCTCACCACCAGCGACTTGAAAGCACCATGCAAGAGGCTGGAGTAGAGCATTTGCTCTCGGCTTACTATCTCGAATCTTTGAGACATTCCGGCGCTGCCGTACACGATGAGCGAGACCGATTGGTCTCACAATGGATTGACGTTCACTCGTCTTCTGAGTGACCGGCTTGCTCCCGAGCAAGTTCTCGCATGTCTTCAACTTCGTCGAGTTCATCAACGATTTCTTTTCCAAGCAGGGTTTCCATGATGTCCTCCATGGTCAAAATACCCGAGGTTCCACCAAACTCGTCTTTGACAAGAGCAAATTGCTGGCGGTTCGTTAACAAGACGTCCAGTGCGTCCTCGATGGTGGACCCTAACTCAAGCGTAAGAATGGGCTTCATCAGGCTCTTGAGAGTGGTGTCCCATTCATCACGACTTGCGGCCATCAGAATCTCGGAGCGAATCACCAGGCCCTGAACATTATCGATGTTTTCTTCGTAGACTGGAATCCGTGAGAATCGAAGGATGGTGTTTTCGTCAAGAATTTCTTTGATGGTAGAATTCATGTCAAATGCACTGAGGACGACGCGCGGTGTCATTTCGTCTTCAACCATAATTTCCCGCAAGCGAAGAAGGTTGTGAATGACGGTTTCCTCGTTTGTCTCGAGGGCGCCTCCAATTTCTCCCAAATCAGCCATTGCGGCGACATCATCACGCGTAACCACAGAATGGCTGGAGGAAGGCAAGATGGACTTCAGAAGTTGGATGGGGCCGATCAGAACAAACAGCAATTTGGTCATCCATGTCAGAACGTAGGCCGAGGGCGTGGATAATCTCTTCCAGTAGGCTGCACCCAACGTTTTGGGAATGATCTCCGACAAAAAGAGGACGGCAAGCGTAAGCACCGCCGAGGCAAACGTCAAAACTTCAACGCCCCATATTTGCTGTACTTGCGAACCAACGCCGGCAGCGCCCATGGTGTGAGCGACTGTGTTGAGCGTCAAGATGGCCGTCAAGGGCCGTACAGAATCGTCATCTTTGAGGTGCTCCCACATTTGAGCGGTCCTCTTGCCTTCATTTTTGAGGATGTTAACATGGGTTTGTGGGGTGGAGAGCACGACGGCCTCGAGAATTGAACAGAGGAACGAAACACCGAGTGCTAACGTGATGTAGAAAATCAGGAGACGAATGTCGCCCTCGCCTGTTGCCTGTGCAGTTGTAACTGCGCTAAATGCGTCGATGAGCATGGCTTGTCCAAGACCCCTGTCCGATTGGGAGTATACCTCTCCACGAGAGATGGGTTCTTCAAAATGACGCCTCTTTCACTCAACAGCATCGGTGTTGAACTCGTGGGGGGTGAACCTCAAGAAGCGGGTGCAACTCCCCGTTCTTAGGGGGGTTGGAATGACGGGCGAACACGTGTTGATTTGTGTCGCTTGGCCCTATGCGAACGGCCCCCTCCATCTGGGCCACGTGGCTGGATGTTACCTTCCACCCGATATTCAATTTCGGTTTGAACGCGCTCTTGGCAATCGGGTCCTGATGGTGTCGGGGTCCGATGAACACGGTACGCCGATCACGGTGACCGCAGAACAGGAGGGTGTCGATCCCCAAGAGGTCGTTGACCGATTTCACGCCATCAACGCCAAGGCATTGGACGACCTTGGTTGCGCTTGGTCCACCCACACGGACACAAGAGGTGTTGAATTCGGTGGCGCCCTCTTCAACCGGACGAGCGACCCTGAACACAAACGAATCGTTCAGGAGAACTTTGTCGCACTGGAAAAAGCCGGGCTGTTTGAACGGAAAGCCACCGAACAATATTTCGAACTGGATGGAGAGGGCGGGGGGCGTTTTCTACCCGATAGGTACGTGGAAGGCTCGTGTCCCGTCTGTGAAACCGATGGTGCTCGGGGAGACCAATGCGATGCCTGTGGAGCCACGTATGAGGCCGTGGAATTGCGGAATCCAATTTCCAAAATGAGACCCGATGCCAAGGTCGAGATTCGCGAGACTGAGCACCTCTTCTATCGCCTCGACCTCTTTCAAGATGCGCTTGAGGGTCATGCAAACGACCGCCATGCCGTATGGAAATCAAACGTGCGAGCCATGACCAAACAATGGCTTGACATGGGCCTGCGTCCGCGTGCCGTTACCCGTGATTTGGAGTGGGGAATTTCCGTCCCCCTCCAAGGTGAAGCGTGGGATGGCAAGTGCGTATACGTCTGGTTCGAAGCGGTGCAAGGATACTACACGTGTGCACAAATTTGGGCGTCCCGCTTTGCTCAAGTCCATCCCGATGGAGACGAAGCATGGAAGCGGTGGTGGACGCTCGATGAAGACGGACATGCTCCTCGACATTTGTATTTCTTGGGCAAGGACAACATTCCGTTCCACACGGTGATCTGGCCCGCTCTTATTCTGGGACTCAATCATGCGAAAAACGGGAAGACCTTCGCCGATCCAATCGGCCTTCCTGGGCCGATGGATTACGCACTCGCCACGAACGTCCCCGCCATGGAATACTTGATGCTCGCAGGAGGACAGTTTTCGAAATCAAGAAAACACGCTGTTTGGCTACCTTCGTTTTTGGAACGGTACGACCCCGATACGCTGCGTTACTACCTTTCCATCAACATGCCTGAGCAACACGACACGGACTTCAATTGGCCCGACTTTGTCGAGAAAGTCAACAGTGAATTGATTGCAGCCTACGGTAACTTCGTCCATAGGGTTCTCACGCTCGGCGAGCGGCTCCCCCTACTGGAAAACGCATCCCCCTTCACCCCATACGACGGACATGCCTGCATTCACGAGCATCAGCATCATTTGGAGGCCGCACTTGATGAGATTACGGATTCCCTAAAGCGTCACCGATTCAAGGAGGCTCTCCGCGGGATCATGAACGTCGCTCAATACGGGAACCAGACCCTGCAAGCGGCAGCACCGTGGAAACACCTCAAAGAGCCACAAGACGGACACGAAGAAAGTCTAGCCAACTTGGCCTTTTGTTGGCGCATCGCACGTTTCCTTGCCATCACGACGCACCCCTTCATGCCTCTGAGCGCTCAGCGGCTCTGGAACAGTCTGGGGTTGGAAGGTCAAGTTGAGGACGTTCTTTGGGGCGAGGCCGTGAACTGGGATGCCCCTCTCGGCTGGTCAAGCCAGCGACCGGAACCTCTGTTCAAGCGCCTGGACCTTGAGGAAATTCTTGAGGTAGAGCAGGGATTGGTTGAGGAAACGGTCGAAGAAACGCCCACGATTCATGGTGTAAAGGGCGGTAAAAAGACAGGAGGAAAAAAAATGAGCAACGAAGACGAAGGCATCCAGTATGTGGATTTTGAGACATTTATGAAAGTAAACCTACGTGTAGGCCGCATCCTTCGCGTGGAAGACCATCCCAATGCAGACAAACTCTATGTCGTTAAACTGGACGACGGAAGTGGAACCGAGCGAACCATTTGTGCCGGCCTGAAGGCCTATTACGCTGCATCAGACATGGAAGGGAAGCTTGTCGTGTTTGTTGAAAACCTTGCACCTCGCCCCTTACGGGGCGTGACCTCGGAAGGCATGATGCTCGCTGCTGACGACGGCTCCGGTACAGTTCGCCTCATCACCGTTGACGGGGAAATGCCAACCGGTTCAACGGTTCGGTGAGGTCATTCCTCGAGACGGTCCCGCACGGCTTGCATGATTTCTCGTGAAATCACCTTCACTTCGTTCTTCAGCGTCAACAAATCTGACCTGAGTTCACTCCCCAATTCTTTGGGTAGGGAGCCGAGGTTGATTTCGACATTGAAAACGGCGCCTTTTGCTGCAGCGCTGGCGAGGAGACCGGCCACTCCGACATCGGAGACAGCGTTGCCGTTTCCTCGTTTTGCGAGTTCAGGGAGGTGTTTCATCAACGCCAACGCCGACCGTGCGGTTTCGTAGGGAATTTCCGCAGCCACCAGAGTGGCTTTCCGAATGGCATCTCGGCGTTCTGTTTTTTCTGCATCGGTGGACTTCGGCAGTTTGAAACTGCCCATAACGCCGTCAAAGGCATCGCTGTCGGCTTGCGCCAATTCACCAGCTCTGTTCAAGAGTGGAATGGCTACCGTTTGGGCCGCTTCAGCAACGGCCCACCCGTCGGCCCATTTTTCGTTTCCAAGGGTCAAATCGCAGACCATAACCGTCAGGGATGCGGCTTGTCCGAGCGCAACGGCAGCAGCGGTTCCTCCACCTGGTGTGGGCGAGGAGGAGGCCAACGCTGATTGGAAGTCACGCAATGTCATGTCCATCCAATTCAATTGCCCACCTCCGATTCAATGGCCCATTCAATAATATGTTCACGCGGTGAAAACCGGTGATGAGCGTTCAGACCAAGTCCGATGACAGCTGCATTAACGAGCGCCTCGTCGTTTTCCGCTTGAGGTTCAAAGAATCGCCCTGCCTCAAGCATGGCTTGGAGTGGCACCAATCCAACGATTTCGCTCCCGCACAAGGCAACGCCATGATCGCCGGCGATGCTTTCGCATGTTTTGAAGGCAAGATGAAGGGGGCAAGCATCCACATCGAGCAGATTCATGGATACTTGAGAGATGCCCAATTCCTCAAGAGGGACGCCCATGCCTTGGACGTTTGGCAGCATGCCCTTTGCTCGGATTTTTTCCCCGTTTTCACTTTTCAAGAGGCGGCCGCTGCTGCGAACCAATGACCCCACCATCTTGGCGACCGTCGCATCACGCTCCTCAACGTTGACGTTGTAGGCAACAAGAATCGGTCGTGCTCCGACGGTAATGGCTCCCGAACGCCTTGTCGCTTCGTTCCATTTCTGGCCCCCAGCATCGGGGAATCGTGTCGATGAACCATGTCCGGTTTCTCCTCCCGACAACCTTGCCTCCAAACCTTCGTACTCCCCTTTCCGCAAGGTCGAGAGCAATGTTCGCTCATCGCCCGCCGCAGCCTTGCCGTAAAGGAACAAGGGGATGTCATGGAGGGCAGCAATCCTGTCTGCCGTTTGTCTGGCGAGGTCTGCACACGCATCGAGACCAATGCCACGAAGAGGTACAAACGGGCACACATCAACAGCTCCCATTCGTGGATGTTCACCGGTGTGTTGGGACATGTCGATAAGGTCAATGCTTGCGTTGATGAGCGCCACGGCTCCTTCCACTACAGCATCGGGGGCGCCAGCAAACGTGATGACCGTTCGATGGTAATCGTGGTCGGGTTCAACTCCTAAAACCGTGCAACCCGGTACAGCGCGGACCGCATCGACGATTTGCTCAATCTTGTCGAGGTCCCGACCCTCCGAGATGTTTGGGACGCATTCAACCAGGGGGGAATTCATGGTTCGCGTCTCGTGAATCGGTCTTTCAATGTTCGTTGATTGAGTTCACGAGTAAAGAGCCTCGGGGGACCTCATGGTGGAACCTTGACTTCGCTTCTTGTCCAACCGCGCTACGGCGTCCATCAAATCGGATTGACGAACCGAGGAGCGTCCGTCCCGAATAGCGATCATTCCCGCTTCAACACAGGTCGCCTTCAACTCAGCACCGGAATAGCCGTTTGTGCGCTCAACAACCCGTGCAATGCTAACTTTTGTGGTGTTCATTGCTCCGAGATGGACGCTAAGAATCGCTTTTCTCGAAGATTCATCGGGAATTGGGATTTCAATGACTCGATCAAACCGGCCCGGGCGAAGGAGCGCATCGTCGAGAATGTCCGGGCGGTTCGTGGCCGCAATAATTTTCACATCGTGAAGGGCATCAAATCCATCAAGTTCAGCTAGAAGTTGCATGAGTGTACGCTGAACCTCTCGATCCCCACTGGTTGATCCGTCTAGGCGTTTAGCCCCAATAGCGTCAATTTCATCCAAGAAAATGACACTTGGTGCTTTTTCTTTGGCGAGCGAAAACAACTCTCGAACCATGCGCCCGCCTTCACCGATGTATTTCTGAGCCAACTCACTTCCAACCATTCGAATAAACGTCGCCTCGGTGTGGTTTGCAACGGCCTTTGCGAGCAGGGTTTTTCCGCAGCCCGGAGGCCCAACCAAAAGAACACCTTTTGGAGGTACGATGCCGACTTTTTCGAACAATTCGGGTTTGACGAGGGGGAGTTCTATCGCCTCACGAACCGATTCAACTTGGTCGTCAAGGCCGGCGACGTCATCGTAGGTGATGGTGGGTTTTTCGACCATTTCGGCGCCGCTTACCATCGGGTCCCATGCCTCGTGGAGAACTTCGATCACGGATAGGCTGTCTTGGTTAAGCGCTACACGCGTACCGGGTTTGAGCAGTTCCGGTTCAAGACGTTGGTTTAACGAGACCTGGAAAACCGTTCCGTTTGAAGAACGAACGATGGCCCGCTCGTGGTCGAGGATGTCTTGAATGTGCCCGATGATCAGCGGGGGCATCTTGAGCAGGTTGACGTTCTCTTCCAAGCGGTCTATTTTTTTCCTTAACTGGCGAACATCGGCTTCAAGCGTGTTTCGTTCGTTGATGAGTTGTTGCGATTCATCCCGAAGTGCAGCGTAGGATTCTTCGAGTTGCCGCAGGTCTTCCTCAGCCGTGTTTGGCATGGTGGATTCGTTTCGCTCAACGTCGGTACCCATGTGTATCAACACGCATACCGAGCCAACAGTCCTTAAAGGCTCCTTGCGCAGTTTCCATACAACTGGAAATGGAAGAGTTGAAAGGGCGTCGCGAGGGGTAGGTCTTCATGGGCGAATGTGAACTGTGCGGTGCGGTCAAGGTCAGCGTTCGTCAGGTTCGGACGGGAAAAACCGAAGTTCTCGCATGTTCAAGATGTACAGAGAAACTCAACCTCGGACCGAAAGGCGAAGCTCCTGGCCTCCAGCAATCTCGCCACCGCACCGGAGGAGGGGCACCTCGGAAGCGAAACGATCTTATGGCCCGGGGGCAAAAGGAACTCGCTCCTGATTTTCACAAGCGCATCGCCCGAGGACGAAACGCTCGAGGTTTGTCGCAGGTCCAACTTGCAAAGGAAATGGCAGAAACCGTCAACGTCATCAAAAGTGCGGAGTCGGGGAAGCGACCAACGGATGCTGTTATCAAGAAATTTGAGTCTGCGTTGGGCATTGAGTTGATGGTTGAACGGGAAGCGGAAGAGACCCGTTTTGTCAATGCAGGGAATTCACGCGGCATGACTTTTGGAGATTATTTCAACAACATGGGGTGAACTTCTGAAGGTTCCCGTCCATGCATTGTGGCTTGCACAGGACGACCCCCGGAAAAACACGGCGGTTCTCGCCAGCAAGCGGGGAAACCTGAAGCTGCACAAATCGGTGCGCACGCTCCCAAAAAAGGGCATAATCCTCGAACCGCTTTGCGGCAAGGTGTTTGGTCCGGAAGACCACGAACTTTTGCTCAATCAACGAGGCTCGCTGGTGGGGTTGGATTGCAGTTGGGCCCACATTGAAGCCTCGGTTGAGGCCGTGATGAAGCAAACACGCCTTCAAGCGCGAACGCTGCCCCTTCTTCTCGCTGCCAATCCTGTCAATTGGGGAAAACCCAGCCGATTAACAACGGCGGAAGCCCTTGCAACCGTCCTCTCGTTGATCGGTGAAGATGACCAGGCCCGGGATGTCTTGGGAGCGTTTCGTTGGGGGGAACGGTTTTTCGAATTGAACAGGGAACCGTTGGAGGCCTATGCCGGTGCAAAAAACAGCCAAGAACTCGTCGACTTGCAGTTTGAATTCTTTGATGTCCACCTTGATGATGAGGGGGAACCTGCATGAACGATGGTGGTGCCCATCGTCATGCCGTTCAGCGTTGGAACGGGTCTCGATTTAAATTGGACGAAGATTACCTCGCTGATGAAAGCGTGGTTCAATTGGCGCTCAACGGATCCGTTGTGGCGACGGTTTTGGCTACGAATGCAGATTTGGAAGCACTAGCCATCGGGCATTTTGCATGCGAGCACGGCTGTGCAGAAGCGCTCCGTCATGCCCCTGTCCATCGTAACACATCGCAAGGCGTCCACAGAGTTGAAGTCACGGCCGACAAGGCATTCAACGTCGCAGAAAGGCAGGGATTGGTCACCACGTCTTGCGGTGCTTGTACGGCAGACGACCAATCTGCATTGGTGCAGGTGGCCGGACGAGTTGATGAACCGTTGAATTCAATCGATCTCGCAGAACTTCTTGACGCACTGCCTCTCCTGAATCAAAATCAACCGCTCTTCGCAAAAACAGGAGGTGTGCATGCTGCAGGTTTGCTGTATTCGTTGGAACCGGGCGATTTGTTGGTAAGGGAGGACATTGGACGTCACAATGCCGTTGACAAGGTGGTTGGAGCCCATCTCATGTCAGGGTTGGCACAGCGACCCATTGCGCTCACGCTTTCGGGACGTTGCGGTTGGGACATCGTTGCGAAAGCCGCACGAATGAACATCCCTGTCATCGCATCAATCGGTGCCGCCTCTTCGCTTGCAGCCGAAACGGCAAGAGCATGCGGCATAACGCTGGTCACCTTTGGCCGAGAAGGAAAAGGGACCGTAATTGGCGCCGTTCAAGGCCGCTTTCAGGGGAAGGATTGAGAAGGGCAGGCACGAGCCGTGAACGAGGCGATGCCATGCGACCAGCACCAAGCGCACGGACGCCACCCGACAATCACAAACTTCGGCTGAAGAAAGCCAAATCTCAGGCCGCTGGTCTTCCCGCTGTCCTTTCCTCAAGTCTTCACGGCATCAGCAAGATGGGCATTTCTAAGACCGTCAAAACCTTGAGCATGGTCAATCAAAAGGACGGTTTTGATTGCCCTGGTTGCGCTTGGCCCGACCCGGAACACAGAACGAGCTTCGAGTTCTGCGAAAACGGTGCAAAAGCCGTCGCTGACGAAGCGATGAAAGCCAAGGTTACACCAGAATTTTTCAGCGGCAACAGCGTTGGTGATTTGGCGAGGCTAAGTGACTACGAACTCAACCGACTGGGGCGCCTCTCTCATCCAGTTTATCTGGCCGAGGGTGCGAGCCACTACGCCATGATCTCGTGGGAGGATGCTTTTTCAAAAATCGCTGCAAAATTGAACGCTTCCAAACCCGATCGTTCGGTATTCTATACCTCTGGGAGAACAAGCAACGAGGCTGCGTTCCTCTACCAAGCCTTTGTGAGGTCACACGGCACCAACAATCTTCCCGATTGTTCAAACATGTGTCACGAATCCAGCGGCAAGGGTCTCGGGCAAACCATCGGTATTGGCAAAGGAACCGTTACGTTGGACGACTTCAATCATGCTGATGTCATTCTCGTGATCGGTCAAAACCCCGGGACAAACCATCCGCGGATGCTTACGGCTTTGCGGGATGCCAAACGAAACGGAGCGAAAATCATCCATGTCAACCCGCTTCCCGAGGCCGGACTTGCCAAATTCAAACATCCTCAAGACTACATGAAACTGGACTTTGATGCAACGACCCTTGCAGATGTTCATCTCCAAGTTCGAATCGGCTCCGATGCTGCGCTCATGAAGGGCCTGATCAAAACCCAGTTGGAACACGACGCCGTTGATACCGACTTTATTGAAACCAAAACATCCCACTATGCCTCAATGGTAGAAGCCGCAGACAACGTGGCATGGGAGCGCATATCTCAAGACACTGGACTGGGGAGGGCGACCATTGAACACGCCGGAACAATGCTTGCAAATTCAAAAGCAACCATCGCTTGTTGGGCCATGGGACTTACCCAACATCGAAACGGTGTCGCCGTTATTCAAGAAGTCGTCAACTTGTTGTTGATGAACGGGCACGTCGGACGAAGAGGGGCTGGTTTTTGCCCGGTTCGCGGGCATTCAAACGTTCAGGGCGACCGAACCGTAGGCATTTGGGAAGCACCATCAAAGGCCTTTCTTGATGACCTTGAGGCAGGCCTTGGCATCCCCATGCCTCAAGACCATGGCTACGACGTCGTCAACGCGATACAAGCCATGGCTGACGGGGCAGTGGATGTCTTTTTTTGCATGGGAGGAAACTTCCTCTCCGCAACGCCAGATACCGATTTCACGGCGAAGGCCATCTCAAACGTTGGGTTGACGGTTCAAGTATCGACGAAACTGAACAGATCTCATTTGGTCACGGGAAACGAGGCTCTTATCTTGCCGTGCTTAGGCCGCACGGAGTTGGATGTCCAAGCAACTGGTGAACAATTTGTGACGGTCGAAAACTCGATGGGCATCGTTCATCGTTCCCGAGGAAAATTGAAACCCGCCTCCCCCCATTTGCGAAGCGAACCTTGGATTGTTGCCTCCCTTGCAGAAGCCACGCTCCAGCAATCACCCCTGAAGTGGATGGACCTTGCTTCCGATTACGACGCCATCCGGGAGTTGATGCAAGCATCCTTAGCGGGCTTTGAAGACTACAACGAAAGGGTTCGAGGCGAAGTTGGCTTTGCCCTCCCCAATCCACCTCGGGATGAACAACGCTTCGCTACGCTCGACGGAAAAGCCAATTTTACCGCCCACGCTCTTCCAAACATCGACGTCCCACCAAAACACTACGTGATGATGACGTTGCGAAGCCACGACCAGTACAACACCACCATCTACGGTTTGCATGACCGATACAGAGGGATTCACGGTCACCGACGTGTATTGCTCATGAACGCCGAAGACATGGTAGAACGTGGATGGAAAGCTCATCAATCCGTCGATATCACCAGTCATTTCAACGGCGAGACCCGATTTGCCGAAACTTGGAAACTCGTCCCTTATGACATCCCGAGGGGGAATCTAGCAAGCTATTTCC
Organism: Candidatus Poseidonia sp.; assembly: GCA_030828165.1. Lineage (GTDB taxonomy): Archaea > Thermoplasmatota > Poseidoniia > Poseidoniales > Poseidoniaceae > Poseidonia. The sequence continues at coordinate 3,396 of JAURDA010000008.1, read as the reverse complement.
CCGAAGCGAATGCGCTTGTTCCGCTCCATTCAACCGCCGATGTCTCGAACACACCAACCTCAAAATGGATCGTCTGCACCTTAACCGCCTCCGGGTCTGCGCATGACTTGGGGGAAGAGGAATGAGTTCTCGTGGATACGTTCAACTTGTCCGTGAGAATCGGGACTTTCGGAAATTATGGATTGCCGCCGTCATCTCCATGATGGGAGAATGGTTCAACACCATCGCTCTGTTCTTCCTCATCTTGGAATACACCGGCAGCGAATTTCTTCTCGGCTTGCTGTTCACGGTGCGAATGGCCGGTTTTGCCCTCCTTCAACCCGTCATCGGATTGATGGCCGACCGATTAAACCGGAAGGGGCTCATGATATGGTCGAACTTGGCTCAAGCCGTTCTTGCGTTGTGTTTCTTATTGGTCAACGACAGCAGCGATATTGTTTGGATGATCGGTCTTTCAGGCCTCATGATGGTTCTTCACGGCGTTTACATGACGGCTGAGCGAGCCGCTTTGCCCAACGTTGTTGACCCGGATGATCTTTCGACGGCGAACGCTCTTGATGCAGCCTCCTGGTCCACCGCCTTGTGCATTGGGGCCATGCTCGGGGGAGTCGTGGTGTCGATATGGGGCACCAACGCAGCCTTCATCATCGATTCAGTCACCTTTCTTATCGGAACGATTTTCTTGGTGAACCTCAAACTCCCTCAGACCATTGACCCCTCGTTGAAAGGACCTTGGATTTCAACGGCGGTGGGCAACATTCGAAACGGTTGGATGAGAATTCGAAGTCAACCTCCGTTGTTCCGTATCGTGTTTGCCAAAGCCTCCTGGAACGTCGCCGGTGGAGGATTGGCAGGCGTCTACTTGGTCCTCCTGGGGGCAAACGTAGAAGGGTTCGGAGCAGCATTTGGTTTTGGCCTCTTTTTCTTTGCACGAGGCGTGGGCACCGGTTTGGGACCCGTCATTGCACGGTCGCTGTTCACAAACGAAGACCACTGGCCCGGCTTGGTTGGAAAACTCATTGTGGTTTCAGGCATGTTCTACTTGATCGTCGGTGCCACATTGGACATTTCCCTATGGCTCACCGTTCTCCTCGTCATCCTCGCACACAGTGCCAGCGGTGCGAATTGGGTTCTCTCGACCATCATGATGCAACGTTGGGTTGAGGATGAGGTTCGTGGCCGAGTGTTTTCAGCAGATATGCTCATTTTGTCGGTTGCGTTCTCATGCTCGACCAGTGCAGCGGGCTACCTGATGGAAAACACAGCGTTGACCATACAACAAGGAATGCTCATCTTTTCGTCCATCATGGTGGTATCCGGCATCGGATTTTCAGCTTGGAAACCAAGCAACGAGCCTTTACTCGACGGATAAACAGCGTTCATGCGTGCATGCCGGGGGCGTGAAGTACCTGCGGTCCGCGGGTTCAAAGACATCAAGTTGGAGGGTTGAACCCAGGCCTTCTTGGATAAACACGACCGATGACGTGCTGGCAGGCAAGTAGTCCTCTCCTGTCGACGCAAGGCTGAGGCGGAGGGTGTGATCGGCAGCAACTTCTGCATCCATGGCAAAGAATTCCATTTTGGCGGTGATCGTCTCGGCAACCGGCAACCAGGTCTGTACTTCATCTCCACCTTCGTGGTAGCGCAGATCCATGATGGCGTGGGCGAGGTGGATGCAATTGTTTTGTTCGTCACAATCTTCGAGCAACGCATAGAGTTGGCCGCCTACGGAGGCCGTGGTCACCTCAACGTGAAGTCGAGGCAATCCGCTGATGTGCAACGACGTCTGGAGAGGTTCCGTTTCATAGACCGGCCCGGATGAGGCATCAGGCAACACCGTTGTTGAGCCGTCGACAAGGGAGAGGTTACCTCCTAAGTCAAACAGGAGTTCGGTTGTGTCCGAAGGAGGATACCGGTCTTCAATTCTCCAAGAACCCTGATTTGATTGAATTTCGATCCATTGACCCGGTTGGGGACCGATGCCCTTGAGGTAATAGTCAAACCATTCAAGCATGTCTTGCATCCAGTCGAAGCGTATCATTTCAGGAAATGCCTCACCGCCTCGGCCACCGAGGTCTGAACGGTCGTCAAGTTGGACGGGGCGGTCGGGGTAATCGTGATCCCATTGGCCGAACAAACCTCGTGCATCAATCCCTGCATCAATCAGTTTGTTGATGGTTGGGATGGCCATGTGCGGGTCAACATTCCAATCGTGCATGCCTTGAATTAAGTAGACACTTCCCTTGTAATTTTCAAGAACTCTGTCAAGGAAATACCGTTCAGCCCAATAGTCGCCTGCGGCTTCGCCCCCCCAAGCCCATGCACCGACGCCGGTTCCCGGTCCGATGATGTAATCCGGGCAGAGGTTCTGGTAGTCCTCTTCGTCGCCGTCAATACCGTACGAGCCGTAGACGCCGTTGTGCATGATGGGCGCTCTGGCTTCCGAGGAACCGTTTTTCCACATGAGTTCCTTGACGCCGATAAGTCCGGAAATCGGAACGATGGTTTTCAGATAATCGTGTTCCGAACCGAACATAGCAGCTTGCCACGGTGTGCTTCCATCGTATGATTTTCCAATGAGCGCCACCGCACCGCTCGACCACGACTGTTCCGCCAACCAACGAACGGCTGCATCGTTGCCAAGTTGCTCAGCCGTCCCCATCAAATCCATGCAATGGTTTGATCGCCCGGTGCCTGAAACCGATATCTGGGCAAAGGCATACCCGTGGGGCAGGATCTGGTCAATGAACATTTGACCGAGCCAGCTACCGGGAACTTCGATGGTCGGCGTCTGAACACTTGGTTCTTGGAAATACGGTCCACTTTCTGCTATCACGGGTACCTTCACGCCCTCCGGGACGTTTGGGCGCCAAACAGCGAGGCTGATGAGGCCGTTGGGGGCTGCCCCGCCCTCCTCGATTGGGAGAGTATATTCAACAAAATGATGGGTCGAATTCCATTCGTTTTCCGTGGGCAGGATTTCGTATGGACCAACTTCCAGTGCAACGCCAAACTCCCCATCGGTTTTGTAAGGCAACGTGGAGCGTTCCCAAACGGGAACGCGTACGTCCGATGATTCATCATCGTCCACCAACAGGTCAACGAGTGCCTCGCCAAAAACGGCAGACAAGAAGAGGAAGACGAGGGAAACGGCCATTGTGGCGCCCAACACGATGTTGAATTCCCGGGCGGTGTGGTGTTGGGAATCCACAAATTGTCCATCATCCATGGCACACGCCTCCAGCGTTTATGGGTCGCATGGGATGTTCTTGAGCCTATGCACGAACGGTCCTTGAGCAAATGAAGAGAACAAGCCTCAAAGACATCCAACCATGACCTTTCAACATGGAGGACCTCGTTGCGCTCTTGCGCCAGGATATTCTCGAAGGCATGCCC
>JAURDA010000089.1 GCA_030828165.1 Candidatus Poseidonia sp. | reverse complement strand
CCGTCAAAATCCACGTCAAGGCAGCCTCGTCGGTCACGGCTCGAAGCCCCGGCGGTGTTGGGGCAATCGTCGCCCAAGTTGCCACTGGTGTTGTCGCCGTAGCCGTCCCCGTCTTCGTCGCCCCATTGCGTGCTGTCGTGCGGGAAGGCATCCGTGTCGTCCGACCAGCCGTCGCCGTCCACGTCCGCACAGCCGCGTCGGCCGGTGGTGGAGTTTCCATACGCAAACGGACACTCGTCGCTGGAGGCGAATCCGGGGTTGTCCCCGTACCCGTCCCCGTCCTGATCGCTCCATTGGTCCGGGTCGTTGGGGAATACGTCGGAGGACACGCCATAGCCGTCGCCGTCCGCATCCAATCCAAAGAACGTCAAGGTCTGCAACACGCCGTCGTTTTGCAACATCAGCACTTCGCCCAAGCCAACGGCCAAGGCTTCGGGGCAACCGGCGTTGGCGCTGTGCAACGTGGTGTTGATGACGCTGCTTCCCTGCCAGGTCACCAAGGTGACCTGTTCGATTTGGCCGCCGATGACGATGGCGCTGCTGTCGCTGGCGAGGCTGCCGCTGTGACAGATGCCGGCGTAGCCCACCCCGTTTGCACTCGTTGCGGTGATGCTCAGCAGGTCGCGACTGGATTTGACCGCAATGCCGCTGGCGAAGTCGGTGGTGCCCAGCAGGCCCATGTTTGAATTGCGACCTTTGAACGTCGTCACTTCTCGGCTGGTGTCGCCTGCATCGGCCGCTTCGTGTTCGATCAGGGAGCACTCGCCGTTGCCGCCGCCGGTCCAACCCGTGATGAAGAGGGCCGAGTGGCTGCCGTGGTGGGCGACGTCCACTTCGATGTCGATGCCCGAGTTGCAGGATTCAAACGCCAGCAGGTCGCCGTCAAAACTCTCGGTACCGGCGTTCACGTCGTAGGTGGAAAACGTCAACCCCATGGCCAACTCAAGGCTGTTTTGGCCGCTCGCACTCCACGTCGACGTCGTGCCGAACAAGGAGGTGGCGTGTTCGGCGTTCGTCTGTTTCCGGCCGTCGCAATGCGCGTTGGCCATCCCTTCGAGGGTTCCGTTGTGAGCGTAGAGCGACTGCGGGCAGGTCGGGTTGGGTCCAACGGTCGTGAACCCGCCGCCGGTTTGCCCGGGCAAATACTCCATCCAGGTGCTTTGGGCGATGAACCACTTTGCGGTGGCGACGTGCTGCGTGGTGTTGCTTACCGTGTCCCACGAAGCGGTGCTCAAGGCAAGTCGGCCTGCGCTCGTGGCGCACGGAGTCGACATGAAGGACAGTTCAACGCCGGTGTCCGGACACCCCAGCACGACGTAGGCGTCGGTGCCGTCGATGTCGAGGTCGTGGAAGAGCAGGTCTGCAGGGCTGGCCCCGGTGGTTTGGGAGGTGAAGTGCTGTTCACCCTGCAGCGCGAGTTGAGCGTCGAAGGCTTGGGTCACGATGCCGTTGGAGGAATGGTTGGCCACCACCACCACGGTGGTTGCGGAGGCTTCCATGGCGCGAGGAGCGAGCGTGGTAAAGGTGTCGTGCACGACCGTCCCGTTGTGAGCGATGCCCAGCAGCAAACCGCCGGCCGGCTGACCGTTCCACGTGTAGGTGCCAACCGAGCCCGAGCCGGTATGAGCGATGGCGATGACGTAGTTCTGCCCGACATGGGCGATGTCCACCACCTCTGCACTGCCCGATACGGTCTGCGAAAAGTCGGCGATCATGTCCGAGGTGGCCGCTACTCGATGGGGCGAGTCCGTGTCGGGCAAGACCGCAGGGCTCGCAGGGAGCACCATCAAGACCATGAGCGCCATGAGCGCCCACGCGGTTCGTTTCGTCCCAGCCATGTTCGCACCACCACCTCATGCCTCAAAAAACACCCCGCTGACTGCTTGAGTGAAGGAAAGGTTCAACCTTACGATTCCTATAGGTGCTCATGCACAAAACCCAGTCCCTGCTTTTGACCCTCATTCTGCTGGGCGTGATTTATCAACAGTGAACCGCGGCCTTGGGTTGGAGGGAGTTGAATGGTACGCGAACTCATCAACGTCGAAGCCGTGGACCGCTCCTTTGGCGCCGTCGATGTGCTTCAAGACATCAACCTGAAGGTGAACGACGGCGACCGTATCGGCATCGTTGGTCACAACGGGGCTGGAAAGACCACGCTGCTCAACCACATCCTTTCCAAGGTAGGTGGGTCCGGACGGGAAAACGGGGGAGGGGAGAGGAGGGGGTATCTCTGCTTACCTGCCGAGCTGGGAACTTGCTCTGTTGTCTCTGGTGCAATGAG
>JAURDA010000088.1 GCA_030828165.1 Candidatus Poseidonia sp. | reverse complement strand
ACGGAAAACACCCGCGACACCCTTGAAGAAGCCGGTTTCACCGTCAACCTCCCACAAAACGTGGTCACGATTGAGCCCAACACCGCTCCTGAGACCGCTCGCATCATGGTCCGCACGCCCAAGAACCAGGGTTGGTCCGACGCTTACCACGTGCTCGAGTTCTACGCTGAATCCGAGTTTGCCTGTCAGAACGGCGGCTGCAACCGAGAGTCCCAAATGATCACGGTATACGTCCGTGGCGTCTACCTCCCCGGCTTCGAAATCGTGCCGGCTCTGTCCATGATTGCCCTTGCAGGTGCTGTCGCCGGTCGTCGGTACCTCAACACCGATGACGAGGACGAGGCGGAGTGGCGAGAAGCCGCCCCCGGTCTGTGACGTTTGGCATCCAAACCGTCCCTCCAAGAATCAACGAGGGGTTGCCTTCATAACGCCAATCGTTAAACGCAAATCCAACGGGGATTAACCATGGGTGGCTTACTCGACAAGGCGAACGCAACAAAAGAAGCCGAAACTGAAGAAGCACCTGCGCCGGTTACCGTCACCAAGGAAGCGGCGAAAGCGCCATCGGACAACCCCGGTTTGCTGGTGAGCGGGGGCGCGTCCGGCTCGCCCGACAACGCCACCAAATTCAGCTTAGCCGGTTGGGTCATCATCCTCCTCGGCGCCATCCTTTCCCTTCAGGGGGGCTCGTGGGGCTTTGCGGTGGTCGCCGTGGTTGTGGTTCTCGGCGTCGGAGCCATCGTTCAAGCCGATCGCATGCGGGGCAGCGTGAGCAAACCCAAACTCTACGCCACTTTGGTGGTCGCCATGCTCGTTGCCGTTGGACCGTATGTCCTGGTCATGGTCTTCCCGTCTAACGCCAACATTGCTGTGACCGACATCAGCATTGATGAGGCCAACGATGAATTGGATTTTGCCGTTCGTGGCAGTTTTTCTTCGGTGGACATCGAAATCAGTTCTGAGGGCGATGTCTTGTGGACCGGCTCGGCCGATATGGGGGACAACATCAAACGCTTCAACATCCCCATCGCTGAGTTCTTTGACGGGAACTCTGAGGACTACGAGGGCAACGTGCTCAAGACCTACACCGTCACGGCCACCTCTTCGAACGGCAACACGGTGGATATGGACATCAATTCTAAATTCCTCACTCGGCAAGCATTGAACGGAGGCGTCCAGTTTACGCCTTATGTCTCGACCAACACCGCCGACGGAACATCGGAACACGAAGGATTGCGTGTCCAAGCCTTCGTTGGTTTGTTTGCTGACGGTGAGAAGCCTATGGATGACGGAAAGCACAGCTACGCTTCTGCCAACCAACGCCAGTTCACGGGTCAACAAACATACACGCTGGAAATTTCCCGGCAAGGGTCCTCGACCAGTTACACCCATCCGACGGTGACCATTGACGGCAACGTGGCCAAGTGGGTGTCTGATTATTCAGGTGCCAAGTCTTCTTCAACTCAAGTTGGCTTTGTGCCGCTTTCTGGGACGGCCATGGACAACGACGGTTTTGAATTCATCGAGCAGGACCGCTTCTTCGATGAGAACGGTTGCTATGATTTCACCCTCACCGTGGAAAACATGAACCTCGGAGACGAACACTCGACCACGTTCACGGTTGTTGACTCATGGCGGATTAATTGGGAATCCGATGGTGCAGAGGCCAACGAATACCACACATGCTGATTTAATTCGCTCCTCGGACACAGGGAGAACGCTCAAGTCGTACCACGCCAGCAGGCCATCATGGCTGAACCGTTCTGGAGTCAATCCGAGGTTGTTGTGGATGAAGTATCCATTCGGGAAGAAAGGATTGCCCCCACGGGTTCGCAGGCCGCTGGAAGGGTTGACGAGCAAGTTATCGAAGGCCCCGCGTGGATCTTGGTCCTCGGGCTGGTGTGTTTCGCCATCATGGTCGTGACCGTCGTTGTTGATGTCCTTGGTGGTGGGTCGGAACCAGGTGAATACGCAGAATTTGGCTTCGTCTTTTTCATCGCCAGCATCGTGTTGCCCATCAAGGGCTACCTGCAATACAACAAAGCCATGGTCATCTCGTGGGACAATGCCTCCCATCACCTCAACGTGAGCTTCGCCTCACGAAAGTTGACGGGAAGGAAGACCTTCTTCACCTACGACATGCTACCCGGGGACGACCTCCGGTTTGAGGAGCACACCGCTCACGGCCATGGGGACGACAGCTCAAGCACGACCACGTACTGGGTGGAGGTTCATCGCCGAGGCGGAACCGTTGAGGTTGACACGCCTGCGTTTTCGCATCATTACTGGAAAAAACTTCGACCGATTCTTTTCGGGTACCAAGGAAAGGTGAACGCTGCAGCATCAAGCGGCGAATGACTTCTCAAGATTCGTCCTTGGCTTCGTCTTCTGCAGTGGTCACCTGGTCCTCCAGCAGGGGGACGGCCTTCTGGTCTTTCTTGGATTGGGCTGCCATGAACAGCGCAAGCCCGCCAAAGCCCAAGAGGGCAACGATGAGTATGATGAGTGGGAATTCTTCAACCTCGTCC
>JAURDA010000087.1 GCA_030828165.1 Candidatus Poseidonia sp. | reverse complement strand
AACAACACCTCGACGATGGTTGAAGTCTGCGACGAACTGATGGATGAATTCAGTGAGTTCAGCGACTGTACCCTCGTGCTGGGCCGCCAAGGCATCCACAGCGGGGGCTTCTTCAATTTCGAATTCGTGGTCGCCCAACCCCTTGAAATGCGAGCCATTACCGACGCTGAAAATCCCTACTGGGGCAACGTGACGTTCGATTATCCCGAGGCCGCCGAAAACGGTCCGCCCATCTCCGACCAGCGTGCCGTTCGCTTCTACGGTCCCGAGGCCTTTGACGGGGAATTGGCCAGCCGATACGGTGAGCAGATCATCGCCGGTGCCGGTGAATGGCCCTCGCCCGAAAACATGAGCGCCAACCGGGGCATCATCCTGCCCTCCACCATCGCCAGCGAAGCACAAGCCAACGTGGGCGACGTGCTGGACTCGCTCACCTTCGCCTACGTGGTCGACGAATCCACCTTGCTGGAGGGCACGGTGAACGAGGACAATTGCGCAGGCGAAGTCACGCCCGAGAACAACGAGATGATCTACTGCCGCATGTGGATGACGGTGGAGAACCTCACGGTCATGGGCATCTACGAGCCTTGGCCGTTTGGTAACCCCACCCTGCCCTTCAACCCCATTTTCTCCACCTGGGAGGTCTTGACCGAGGAGCAACGTGGCGTCCTGATGGATCACGACCACATGTACCTCGGCGTCACCATCGACCGCGGCCAACTCCCCACGAGTTCCACGGCCGACGCTGCCGATTGGTTGGAGGCCTTGGGCACCGAGGTGCAGGACGGCTCCTACACCGACGAAGGCGTGGAGTTGTACTACACCGACATCATCAGCGGCACCATTCTTTTCCTCAACATCTTCCTCGGGCTGATTCAGATTTTCGATTACATCATCATGATTCCCATCGTGTTTTTGTCCATCTCCGTGCTCATTTACGGTCTTGTGCTCTCCCTTGAGCAACGGCGCCGTGAAGTGAGCATCCATCGCGTCATCGGTGCAGACGGGCAAAGCCTGCAGGGCATGGTGTTGCTCGAACTCTTCGTGATGTCCTCGGTGGCGTGGCTCGTGGGTTACGTGCTGGCCCTGCTGGCCGTTCCCATCGTCCTCTCAGCGGTCGGATTCATGGAATTCAGGACCGGCGATTTCGACGTCACCCCGACCTTGTCCATCGGCTCCACGCTGTTCACTGCCGTCACCACCCTCGGCCTAGCTCTTCTCTTCGGACGAAGCCGAGCGCGCCAATTCATCGAACTTGAAATCGAGGAGGGTGTACGAAAGACCAGCCAAGCTGCAGAGCCCAAGCGCTGGCTCCACTGGCTGGCCTTCCTCTTCGGCATGTTGGCCGTGGCCGACACGTGGCTGGAGGCCAACGGCAGCGAGGACGGCATCGTTTCCAACTTCTTTGTTGAGGGCCTCATCAGCATCTTCGGTCCCTTTGCGCTTTGGATCGGAGGCGCCCTGTTGTTGGGTCGCATCGGGGCCAAAGGCCCGCAAATCATGCAGGTCATCTTCGGCCGCACCCCGCTGCTCAACGACGTCAAGCGCGGCCTCAAGGGTTCCGGCTCGGCCGAATCCGTCAACCGTTTGGCGGTCATCATGCTGCTCACGCTCTCCATCGTCACACTCGCCGCCGTGCAAGGCTACACCGGGACGCTCGTGGACGAGAAGACCGTGGATGCCCAAGTCGGCTCGGATTTGAAAATCACCGTTGAGCAACCGATTGACGAAGCCACCCTGCTGTCGCTGGTGGGTGAATTCACCGCCTCCAGCGTGACCCCCGTGGCCACCAGCGTGCCCGAATTTGCGCTCGCCGATTCCACCGGAGGGGACTCGCTCCAAACCTACGTCCTGCTCGACCAAAACGGCGACGTGCTGCGTTGGAGCGAGCAAGCCCTGCCCGGCGAAGACGTGGATGCGGCGCTCGCCGCTTACGCCGCAGGTGGCTTCAGTGCGGGTGAAGATTCGGCGTATTCGCTCGACTTGCCCGGCTCCGACCGCGGCGGGGACGAGAACCGACTCGACGACGTGTTGCTCAAGGCCAGCGACGAGAAATCCGAAACCCTGACCTTCGTTTGGGAAAAGATCGAGTTCAACTTCACCACGGGCGGGTCCAACCAGTCCGACCCGCTCGCTCTGTTCGAGGCGTACACCTTGTTGATGGACAGCGATTGGTCCCGTCTGAACCTCTCGGGCCAGAGCCTGAGCGGTCGCGACATCGGCCGAGTGGACCTCTCTGGCAGCAACCTGTCCGGCGCCAACCTCGCCGACGTGAACCTCAGCGAAGCCATCCTCGTGGACGCTGACCTTTCCTACGCCGACCTGAGCGGAGCCAACCTGAAAAACACCGTGCTCGTGAACTTCATGGGCGGCTCGCTCGAGGGCACCGACTTTACCAACGCCAACCTCGAAGGCGCCTTCGGCTTCTTCGACCTCTCGGGTGCGGTCCTGACCAACGCCACCTGTCCCGACGGCTCATCGGCCGACGAGACGGCGTGTGCGTCCGGGGCTTCGCAAATTCCTCCGCCCTTGGCGGCCGACCTGTTCTTGGCCGACACGCGAGTCACGGTCGTGGTGACGCACTTCACCACCGAGATGTACTACATGGGCGTGCACGAATACATCCCCGGTGT
>JAURDA010000086.1 GCA_030828165.1 Candidatus Poseidonia sp. | reverse complement strand
CGGCCTTCGCTCACCAAGCGCTCGAGCAGGGGATGAGGTGCATAGGCGTCGTCGTCGAACGAGCGTTGTAAATTGAGGAGGATGTCCCGTCGGACGTCAAGCCCGACGAGGTCGGTGAGCGCCAACGGTCCCATGGGATGCTTGTACCCAAGCACCATGGCGGTGTCGATGTCCTTCGCGCTGGCCACACCGTCGGCGAGCATTCGGATGGCTTCGTTCCCGAGGACCACGCCGAGGCGGCTGGTGGCAAAACCAGGGACGTCTTTCACGAGAATCGTGGTTTTGCCCATGGCTTCTCCGGCGCTTTGCGCCAAAGCGATCGTTTGCTCAGAGGTGCTGCCGTGGCGAACCAATTCCAAGAGTTTCATGATTGGAACGGGATTGAAGAAATGCATACCGATGACCTGTCCGGGTCGAGAGGTGGCTGCAGCGATGTCGGCGATGGACAGCGAGGAGGTGTTTGTTCCGAGAACAGCATCGGCTGGGGCGTGCTGGTCCAACTCGGCAAAGATGGCGTGTTTCAGATCGGGCAACTCAGGGACCGCTTCAATGACCAAGTTTGTGTCCGAAACGGCCGCCTTGAGTTCGGTCATTGGGACGAGGTTCTTGGACCACGCATCCCGCTGTTCGGGCGTGGTTTTTCCCCGTTCGATTCCCTTCTGCCAGAAGGCGTGAATCCGTTCCATGCCCCGGTCAAGACCTTCGGGAAACGCATCGTAGAGCCGGGTTTCCCAGCCTGCCTGAGCACAAACTTGGGCAATGCCCGCCCCCATGGTTCCTGCTCCGATGACGGCAACACGTTCAATGGCCATGTTCGGAAGCAGACGCTTCTTGTTCATCATGCTTCTCGCTCTGGGCAATGGCAACGCCTCCCGCAATCAAGGCAAACGACGCCAGCAGGGACCAGCCAAGCTGCTCGTTGAGGAGCACGAAACCCCCCAAGATGCCGAAAGGTGGAATCAGGTACACGTAGAGGGCGGCTTTACCGGCACCGATTTTGATGATGCCGTCTGCAAACCAGACATAGGACACCACGGTGGAGAAGACGGCAAGGAAGACGATGCCAGCCCATGCTGACTGCGACGGAGCGTGCACATTCCCCGCTTGCACGGTTTCAACGATGAGAAAAGGCGTGAGAAACACCAGGCCGGCGACGGAGGACCAAACGGTAAGGTGGAGCGGCGACATCCCCTCCTCTTCGTCCGAATCGGTCATGAGGTTCTTCATGAGGACGGTGGCGCTTGCCCACGAGAGCGCAGCCAGGGCGATGAAGCCGTTGCCGATGGAGCGCTCAACGAGGTCCAAATCGGTGTTTGGGGAAGCCAAGAACAGAACGGTGACGCCTGCAAACCCCAACGCCACACCAAGGCTGTGCCGGCGGGTGAACAATTCGGCCAAAAACAGGCTGGCGAGGATGGCGGTGAACAAGGGGTTGAGGGTGATCATCAACGATGCATCGCCTGCTGCGGTTCTGGCCATACCGAACATGAAAAAGAGTTGATAGAGAAAAGTCGAGAAAAATCCGATGAGCAGGATTCGCTTGAATTGGCTCTTCGAAGGGGTCACGAACGTTCCGCGAAGGCCAAGATAGGCCAAAAAGCAAGCACAGGCGATGACGTATCGTATCCACGACGCAAGAACGGGGGGCGTGTCAAGAGCAACGACACGACCGGCGGGCCATCCAAAACCCCAAATGATCGCAACGACAAGGAGTCTCAAGTGAACGAGGAGATTTTTCATTCAAATCGCTCCAAGCCCAACTGGAGCATCCGGGTTCGGGGTAGGCCGATTTCCGGAAGTCCTGCGGCTGGGGCATGAAGTTTCAGTCCTTCAATTCTGCTCACGTACAGTCCGTAGCTGGCGATGTCGTCTGGGCGGTAGGGCGTGTCCAAACCCATCGTTTGCAAGGTCTTGCATGCTTTTTCAGAATAGATTGGAAAGAGGTTGGTGGAGAAGTGCATCCATTCGGAGATCCGTTGCGCATCAACGCCATCCAACGTCATCAAATGCTCGAGCAGTGCGACATCGGGATAGACCGTCGTTCGCAAGACCATTTCGACTTCGTTGACGATGTCTTCGGGCCACGCATAGGGATCACGGTTTGACCATTCGTCGGCGATACGCACGTGCTCGATGGAGTGGTCCGCTTCAACAGCGTACAGGGCTTCGATGTACGAGCGGTCTTCGTAGGCGTCGTTCACGAGTTCCGGCAGGGCTTCAAAAAAGCGTTCGCAAAGAGCGGCGTCAACGCCGTAGAGGGCGACGGGTATCATTCGAGTCCCGTCCCGTTCAAGCACTTGCGCCAATGCCTGAGGCAATTTGACGAGCGGTCAGTGGCTTTTCAGCCACCCATTGCTGCTCAAAGAGCGTCTTGAGGTCCTCCTCGTCTTGGGCCGTTGGGAGATGGTTGGCCACGTAGGTGTTCCACTCATCATCGGAGCCCTCGAAGGGGGTTCCTTCGACGGTGTAGCGTTGGCGCTTGAAGGCACCGATTTCTCGGTTGAAGTTCTCGTGAGGTACGTAGAGCGGAACAGCGCCTTCGGGCAAGTAGCCGCAGAGTTTCTTGACTTCGGCCACGATCTCTTCTGCTGTGGCATTGAAAAACAGGATATGTGTCAATACGACCAGTCCAGGCCTGGCTATATTGGCAACAGCTGCA
>JAURDA010000085.1 GCA_030828165.1 Candidatus Poseidonia sp. | reverse complement strand
TCTTCGGTATTGCGCCCATTGGGGTCTTCTTTGCCGGTTGGTCATCCAACAACAAGTACACCCTCATCGGTGGTATTCGTTCTGCAGCGCAACTGACGGCGTACGAGATTCCACTCCTGCTCACGTTGTTGTCCGTGGCCATCCTGTCGGGGACCTTCAACATCATTGACAGCATTCACTTCCAACATTCCGCCGGTGCGTGGAACATCTTCCTGATGCCGCTCGGTGCTGCGCTCTTCCTGGTCACCATGATCGCAGAAGTTGAGCGCGTGCCGTTTGACATGCCCGAAGCGGAAGCCGAACTGGTTGAAGGTTGGTGGACGGAATACGGCGGTATGCGGTTCGGCATGCTGTTCATGGCCGAATACATCCGCACCTATGCGGCTTGTTTCCTCTTCACGCACTTCTTCCTTGGAGGCTGGCATCTGCCCTTCCACGGCACCATCGGGTCCCTCCCCGTCGTCGGCGAGGCCTACCTTCTGATCCCCGGCGCCGTTATGACGCTGGTAAAGTCGTGGCTGGTCTTCCTCATCGTGTTCGTATGGGCTCGCTTTGCCCTTGCCCGTATTCGAACGGACCAGATTTTGGAATTCGGTTGGCGCATGCTGCTTCCATTGGCCGTGCTCCAAGTGGTGCTCGCTCTCGTGTACCGATTGTACCTCTTCAACCCTGACGGCATGTCGGCCAAGAACGACGTCGGCGGGGGCATGGCCTGGGACGCCTTTGGTATCCCGTACCTCGTGCCCATCGTCACCACGCTCTTCTGGCTGGGTGTCTTCTTCGTCTATCTCAATGACGAGGACGAGTCGGTAAATCAGGAACGTATGTTCCATGTCCATACGGACAAGCCCGCGGGGACGGTAACCCCGGGGCAGGAGTGAGGTGAACACCATGCCAATGCATCCACACGCACAGCCTAATTTCAGAAACTTGTTTTGGTACCCGTTCAAAATTACGTTGATCACGGCGCTCCGAACCTTCCCGTTCATCGGTAAGCGGTTCGGTAAGCGATTGGGCGCCTACCACAACACCTCCCACCCTGAGTTCTTGGACGACGGGAGTCGAGCCCGTGCAGCCTCTTCAGCAGAGATGAACGACATCACCCGCCAAGAGTTCGCACCCGACCGAGTGACCTCCGACCTCAAACCCACCCTCTGGAAGCCCCAAACGGTGCAGTACCCCTACGAGCGTCTCGAAGACATGGAGCCCTGGCTTTTCGTCCCCGGGAACTACAACGGCCGTATTGGCGTGATTTGGGAGACGTGTACGGCGTGCAAGATGTGCGTCAACATCTGCCCCAACGACTGCCTTCACATGACCACCGAACTTCGCGTGGACGTCCTCGATAATGCTGAGGGTGAAAATGCAGGCCTCGGTATGGAGCTCGAAGTTGGCAAGTTCGCCGCCGTTGAGGTGCCTGAAGTGGTGGCTGAACTGGACCGTTTCAACCACGTCACAGCCCACGCAGCCCCGCCCGAGGAATGGCGCTTCGCCGAAGTCCTCGACCTTTCGGGCGATTCGGCCACCGTTCGCTGGAATGATTCCGGCGAGGAAGCCACCGTGGCCACCGCTGAACTCTATCCCGCAGATGACCAAATCGTTTCGGGACGCATTGACCTCGGTCGCTGTATGTTCTGTGGTTTGTGCATGGAAGCGTGTGGCTTCACGTCCTTCTTCATGACCAACGAATACGATGGTATGTCCGGCTTTACTCGCCAAGACTTGTGGTTTGATGCTTCCCGTACCCGTGTGCTTCCCGGCGTTCACCAGGAAGCGGTTGACGCCGAGTTGGCCAAGCGTGCCTCCAAAGAGCGCGATAAGCGGGCCAGAAAGGCGGCCAAGGCCGCAGAGGCAGCCAAGGGGGACGCTTGAGATGGACGTGGCCAGCGCTGCCGAAACGGGCGTCTTCTTCCTGTTTGCAGCCATCACGCTCGGCGGAGCGCTTGGCCTCATCTTCGCTCAGCGAGTGGCGCACTCCATGCTCTCGCTGATCTTCTGTTTCATGGCCGTCTCGGGCATCTTCATCCTGTTGGGTGCTGAGTTCCTTGCTGCCATTCAAATTCTGGTCTACTTGGCCAGTGTCGGGTTGGTGGTCCTGTTCGGTATCATGCTGACCCGCCGTCAAATTCTCGAGGAGGACTTCGAATGAAGTTCACCTCGTTGTTCACCCGACTCGGCCTTTTGGCCCTTGGTTTCATCCTCGTTGCTGTGCTCAACGACGACAGCGTGTGGGCTGACCCCGCCACGACCACGCCAACCACCTCTGGACTTGCCGATTCGCTGCTCACGGAGTGGGGCTTTGCGCTGCTGGTGCTCGGCCTCCTCATGGCCATGGCCATGATGGGTGCGGCTTACCTTGTTCGCGACGAGCGAATGGAAAATCTTCTCTGGGAATTTGGAGGTGAAGAAGAATGATCGATCCAGCATGGGTTTCGGGATTGTCCGCCCTCCTCTTCGTCATTGGCTTGGCCGGTGCCTTCACCCGAAAGAACGCCATCATTGTCTTGATGTGCATTGAATTGATGCTCAACGCTGCGAACATGCAGTTCGCCGCAGCTGCCGTACATCACGGCGATACGACCGGATGGGTCTACACCATCTTCGCCATCGCCATCGCCGCAAGCGAGGTGGCCATTGGTCTGGCCATCTTCCTCGCCATGTACGGTCAACACGAATC
>JAURDA010000084.1 GCA_030828165.1 Candidatus Poseidonia sp. | reverse complement strand
CCCGTTTCGTTACAAAATCTGCGTGGGCTGGCGACACCACGGTCCCCGCCTGAATGCGTCCGTCACGAAGGCATCGCCACGCTCGCTTCCAGACCTTCCACTGCAGTGTTCCAAGCAAACCCGCATCGGCAGGGGGTGAACGGTCAACCAGCACCACCGGTCGGTTCAATTTCAGCAAGGTGGGCATGAGGGTCGGAAGCAGCTGCCAGTCGACGAGAACGACGTCAACAGCGGCGGCGTTCGCTGCACGGGAGAGCCAGCGAGCCCCCGATTTTGCCAGACTTCGGGCTTGAAATCCACGAACCCCGCTCTGCTCAAGGGAAACATGGTCCCACGGAGCGTCGCGGTGCTCTTCCGAAGCATCTGGGTTGAACACCGTCAACTCGTGGCCGTTGGCGACCATCCCGTGCGCAAGCGCATCGGTGGTGGTGGCGCAAAAATCGGCCCATCTCCGGACGGTGAACCAGGCGATGTTCAATGGCCCAAACCCTCCATGTGAATTCGAACCATCTCCCGAATGCCCTCTTCAATGGTGACGTTGGGGGCCCATTTAACGAGGCTGCTGAGCAGGGTGTTGGACCCCAGTGAACGACGAATGTCCCCTTCACGTTCTTCACCGTGGGTGGTCTCTCCCGATTCATCATGGTACCAGTCCCACTCGAGGTGCTTGCGAATGATGGCGATGATGGCCAATAAACTGTGCTCGGTGTTGCTGCAGACATTGACGATGGGGGCTTCGTAGGGTGCTTCCCGTTCTGCCAATGCTCGAACAGCAAGGGCCACGTCGGCGACGTGAATGAAATCTCGCGATTGCAAACCGTCTCCCAGGACGTGAGGGGCTCGCTCGGCCGCCATGGTACGGATGAACGACGGGATGACCGAAGTGTTGCCTTCCATGAGAATTTGATGACCTCCGTACACGTTGAAGAAGCGCAGGGCGATGCCGTTCATGCCCCGCTCACGACAGGCGTTGAGAGCCTCTTCGTTACGTCGTTTTGATTCAGCGTACGGCGAGAGCGTTTCCACGGCCATGCCTTCGTGAAGCGGCATGTCGGTTTGGGCACCATAGACCGCCGCGCTCGAGGCGATGATCACTCGCTCAATGGCCACCGCCTCGGCCACGCGCAGCACCGTTTCGGTTCCTTTCACGTTGATCGACATCGTCGTCTCCGGGTCGTTGAAGGATTGCGGCACCGAGGAAATGGCGGCCAAGTGAACCACTGCGGTGCAGCCTTGCATGGCCTCCATCATCACGTTTTCATTCCGGATGTCGCCTCGTTGAAAGGTGCATCCTTGTTCAACCAAGAAGGTAAACCCTTGACTTGACCAGGGCCCCACTCGGTCAAGCAAGTGGACGTCCCACCCTTTGTTGAGAAAGGCATGGGCGCAAGCCTGGCCGATGTAGCCCCCTCCACCGGTGATGAGGACCTTCGCCATGGGTTGTTGACGGGGCACCCACGCCTTAGCCTTTGTAGCCCACATCGGAGGGTGACAACGAAAAGACGGGAACGCTTCGGTAGCGGCGGAGGCGTTGGCGATGTGGAAGGCGTGGCGTCGTTGGCCCATTCGCAAAGCCTACAACGCAGGCGATTGGAGCGGTGCAGCGAGCCTTGCTCGGCGAGAATTGACGACCGGGAACCGTGCCTTTGCCCAAGACATCGTGCTGCGTTCCCTCTACAACCAGCAAGCGTGGCAGGAGGTTCTCGCCTTCATCAGCGAACACCCCGAGGCCGACGACGGGACCTACGAGCGACGAGCACGCCTCAAACTGGCGCAGGTGGAGCAAGCCGAACAGGGCGAACCAACTCCCGACGAGGACCGCCCGTGGAACGGCGACGACCTTCTCTCGAACTGGTTGCAAGAAGGGCAGCGTGTGTGGATGCGTCACCCGTGGGGTTGGACGCACTGGGACATGCCCGAGGGTTATTCGCTCGCCAAGACCCACCCGTCGCTGCTCCATTTGGCCATGCAGATGCTCATCGGTCAATGGGTGCCCACCGCCAAGCAGTGGTCGGTCGATGCGCGAGAACCCGGTGAGCGGTTGGCCTTGGCGTATTCGGGGGGCGTGGATTCCACGGCGGCGCTGCTCCTGCTTCCCGACGACACCATCTTGGCCTACCATCAGCGAAATTTCGATTCCATGCTCAGCCATACCTTGCCGTTGGCGACCTTCGGGGCCATCAAGCAGCGCACCGGGCGAGAGGTGCTGTGCATCCCTTCCAATCACGAACGCATCCGAACCCACCACGGCAAGGTCAACGGGTTTTCGGATGCGCACGCCGCCGGCGTTCATCTCGTCCTTTTGGCGGACCATCTCAACCTCGCCGGCATCGCGTTTGGAACCCCCATCGACAACACGTGGTTGAAACGAGGTTCGGTGTTCCGAGATTTCGCAACCGACCCCTACTGGACGACGTCACGAGCCATGTTCGCCAAGGCAGGACTGGCCTACGTGCTGCCGATCAACCACCTTTCCGAGGCCGGCGCCCTTGAGGTGTGCCGGCAGAGCGAGTTGGCCGACGTGGTCAATTCGTGTTTGCGAGGGGTGGGTGAACGCTGGTGCGGTCGGTGCTGGAAATGCTTCCACAAGAACGGCCCGCTGGGGCGTGAGTTTGACCCCAACGCCCCCGAGATCACGACCTTCCTCAACACCAAGCCGTTGCGCACCGCCCAACACGCGCTGTGGGCCTTGCAGGTGCAGCGACTCGAGCACTTGGCCCCGCACCTCTCTCCTCACCTCAAAACGGACCTTTCGTGGTGGACGGCGATCTACCCTCCGGGGCTCGAGCTCATCGACGAGCCGTGGCGAGCGACGGTGGAGCAGCGAAGCGATGCCGTGCT
>JAURDA010000083.1 GCA_030828165.1 Candidatus Poseidonia sp. | reverse complement strand
CATCGAACACCATTCCATAATGCTCAACCGAGTTCTCAATGATAGACGGTGAAACTATATTAATTCTAAGCTTGCCAGCATACTCTGCAGCCAATGTTGAAACGCACATGTTTAATGCGCCGTTTGCTGCGGCTGCGGCTGCGGTCCGTTTCAAGAACGCCGAATACAGAGCGGGGAGGATCAGCAGGCTGGAGAGCAAAGCCAGCGTGATGGCCACGACGAAGGCTTGGCCGAACAAGCGCAAGGGAAGCAAGGCGGAGAGGTTGAGCACCGCAAAACCACCGGCGGTGGTGAGGGCAGCACCGGCCATGGCGCGTCCGGTGGTGGCGGTGGACCGAGCCACCCATTCTTCGGGGAGCGCAAACGGTGCGTGTTCGGCTTCCTCTTCCAATCGAGTGGTGAAGTGAACAGCATAATCAACGCCCAAACCAAGCGAGAGGGCGCCGATGGTGACCGTTTGAGAGTTGATGTTGTAGCCGGTGTATCCCATGAGGCCGTAAACCCAAACCACGACCATCATCAGGGGAACCCAAGATACGAAACCTCGCTGAACACCTTCGGAGAGGCTGTTGTTTCGGGCGGAGTGGATGCCCACCAGCATGAACAAAATCACCACCGCCACGATGGCCGTCGATTGAACCGAAGCCGAGGCCACATCCGAGGTGGTCTGGGCGTTGATGAGGCTGCGTCCGCTCAAACGAAGCGTGAACCCGTCGCCGATCTCGTCCTCAAGGTCCGCCAAGGCGGCCTCGATGCTCTCTGCCAGGTCAACGGTTGAAGCCCAATCAAGGGTGTCGGCTTGGAAGGACAGGACGGTTTGTTCGCCGTCACGGGCAAGCAAACTCTTCGTTGCCTCAACGCCCGTTGTGTTTTCAAGCGACCATGACAGCAATTCGTCCCACGCCTGTGCATCCCCGCTTTCGATTCCAAGCATCATGCCGTCAAGCACCTCGTCTTGCAAGCGAGCCTGCTCAAGAACGTCCCACACGCCGTTGGGTACACCGCTCACATCGTCCCTCGCCGAGAGCATCGTTGCGGCGAGCTGCCATGCTGCCCTGCCCTCTGGGCTCAACACCTCGCCGTCGAGGACAACGTACAGGGGCGAGCGACTGGTACCGAAGCCGTCGCTGATGAGCAAGAAATCCTGCACCACCGGTACGCTGTCGTCAAGTTGGTCACGCTGTTCAAACGCAACGTCCAGTTGTTGGAAGCCTCCGATCATGGGAATCAACAGGGCGACGGCGAGCACGCCCACCAACGCCGGGCGTTGGGAGAGTCCACCCAGTTTGGCGGAGAGCGGTCCGACCGTGACCTTGCTGGCCTTGGCCAGCGGCAATCGCTTGTTGGGCACCATCAGCATGAGCGCAGGCAGGGCGGAAATGCTGAGCAAATAGATGAGCAGCAAACCGATGGCGATGACCGTTCCAAAGACTTGGAGGAAGGCCAACGAGGACAAGCGGAACGAAAGGAAACCCACCACGTCGGTGGTGATGGCGATGAGCAAAGCGATGGACGTGAGGGTGGTTCCTTGACGCACGGCCCGTTGCCGCGAGGCGCGGTCGAAGTCACGAAGGGTGAGCCGTCCTTGCGGGTTGCGAGTCTCTTCTTCTTTGAGTTCCTCACGGATTCTCAGGACCACGTGAAGTCCATAATCCACCCCGATGGCCAGCAAAAGGACGGGAATGGAATTCATTGCGGCGTTGAATGTCATGTCCACGCCGGCAAATTGCAACCATCCAGACAAACCGTAGGTTGCAGCGATGGCGACCACCGTCAAAACGAGCACGTAGGCGGTGTCGCGGAGGCTGCGGAAATTGAACCAAAGAATGACGCCCAAAAGGACCAGAGCGGCGCTTGTCAGGATGCCGATTTCCTTGCCGATGGTGGCGTTGGAGTTTTCGGCAAATTGGGCAAACGAAAACGTTCGAAGGGTGGTATCTCCCGTCGCCTGAGCAAGGTCAGCCTGCAGAGCTTCGGCCCAGACGGCAAGGTCGGCCTGCACGTCGCCGATGATTTCGTAGCCGTAATCCGCCGGCTCGCTTGAAACCGCAAGGGTGACCAGAACCGGGCCATCGCTGTTCCAGGGGTCTTCAGCGTCATCGGTTGGAAGACTTGAGAGGATGGCTTCTTTGAAATCCACGGATTGCAACCCCATGAGCGGCCCAAGTTGGCCTTGAAGCGGGCCGGTCACCGCCATGATCTGTCCGACCTGGGCTGGCGTTCGGCCGGTGGAAACGCCCTCGAGTTGACCCATGAGTGCACCCAAATCGTTGGAGAGGTTCGTCCCGTTATCGAGACGAGCCAACCATGAGGCGGGCTCGCCAACCTCCCAAGCATGCAAACGCTCGGCGGTCACGGGTTCAACGGCAGGAACGAGCAAAGCGGCTTCGCTGAGGTTGGTCAGCGCAGCGGTGAGGTTGTCATCGTCGGCCGTCAGCACGCCAACGACTGCACTTTGGAGCTGGCCGAGCCAAGCATCGGCCGTGAAAGCGTCTTGCAAGGCCAGCCATTGCATGGCGTGGCCGGCTGGCCCGTTGTTGGCTTGCGTGCCGAACAACGGGTAGTGGTACGGCGCAAATTGACTGTCGTTGAGCATCATGGCCTCGACGGTGGCGAGACGTGTCCAGGTTTCGGAAGTGAACAAATCGCCCTCTTCGATCTCATTGATCGCCCGAATGAAATCGATGTTGGCCCTGTATTCGCTTTCCACTTCGTTAAGCAGGTCAACGCTCGGGTCATCGGGAAAGAATCCGTCCTCGCTGTTGTCAAATTCAAGGTGCATCCCTCCCGAGGCGAGCACAAACATGGCGAGAAGAACGACGGTGAAGGCCTGCTTTGGACGGTTAACGCTCCAGTCGGTGAGGGCCATGAAAGGATTTGACATGATTTTTGCACATTCTCTTTGCTTATAACCGCCTGTTTTC
>JAURDA010000082.1 GCA_030828165.1 Candidatus Poseidonia sp. | reverse complement strand
GTGTCCGCTGAAACATACGAGGAGCACGCCGTGAACATCGGTACCCAACAGAAAAGTTCCGACATGAGCCGCTTCGTCGACCGTGTTCGGGAAGACGGCCTCTACCTCCTTGACATCCCCACCACGGACGCTCGCATTCGCTCCATCGCCGCTCTGCTCAACACCTACGACGCCCCCTCCATCATGGTCGTCAGCGCCCGTCAGTACGGGCAGCGCCCAGCCCGCAAGTTCGCTGAAGCCATCGGTGCCCACTCCGCCGTGGGCCGTTTCATTCCCGGGTCGTTGACCAACCCATCCCTCCGTTCGTACATCGAGCCCGACATTCTGTTCGTGACCGACCCCGCCAACGACCAGCAAGCCCTCCGCGAAGCGGTCGCTACCGGTTTGCCCATCGTCGGCCTCGTTGACGCCAACAACCACCTTCGTAACGTGGATATTGCTCTTCCAGCCAACAACAAGGGTCGGAAATCTCTGGCGCTCATCTACTGGCTGCTCGCTCGAGAAGTGCTCAAGGTTCGCGGCGAAACCACCGACGAAGCGTGGGCCGCCATGGAAGACAACGATGTCACGGACTGGGAATCGACCTTCTGAGGTCAAACCTCGCCCGCCAAAAATTGGCTGATGGCGTTCGCCATGCCTTCGTTGGTCTCCTCTTGATGCATCAAGACTCGAACCTTTTTTGCACCCGGCAAACCCTTGGTGAAGGCGATGGCGTGCCGTTGCATCCATTTCCCCTGCAAGCCAACGGTGGCCAAGGAGTGTTCGATGTACCTGTCCCAGCACCATTGGCGCGAGGCAAAGGCCCGACCGCCCTCGTCCAATTCGTACCAACCTTCGGTGGCCTTCACCCACGGGACCTCGTCTTCGCTCATCCAGCCTAGGCCGACTTTGATGTCAGCAAAGACGCTCGGCCGACCGATGGCCCCCCGCCCAACCATGAGGCCCGAGGCCCCGGTTCGCTCGAGGCAGGCTGCAGCGCTTGCGGCATCAACCACATCGCCGTTGGCCACCACGGGAACACCTACTGCGTCGACGGCCTCTTTGATGCTGTGCCAATCGGCCTCGCCGCTGTAGCGTTGGCGCAACGTGCGGCCGTGAATGCAGAGGCGTTGCGCCCCGACATCTTCGAGACTTCGGCAAAGCGCCGTGGCGTTGTTCGCCCCCTTCCCGGTACCCAAACGCATTTTTGCCGTGACGGGGAGGTCGATGCGGTCAACGATGGACGCCACCATGTTGACCAACCGATCCGGCTCTCCCATCAGGGCTGCTCCAGCACAAATATTGGTCACTTTGGGTGCAGGACAGCCAAAATTTAGGTCGATGATATCGGCGTTGGGCGCCAGCATTTCCGCCGCAGTCGCCATATCACCGGGGTCGCCGCCAAAGATTTGAGGAATAAACGGGGACTCGCTCGGGTGGGTTTCCATCCTGCGCCAGGACGTGGCGGCTTCCCGTGTGAGGGCGGTTGAGTTGGTGAATTCCGTGATGGTGAAATCGGCTCCGCATTCCTTGGCCAGCATGCGAAACGGGAGGTCGGTCACCCCTGACATCGGGGCGAGGAAAAGGGGGCGAGGTTGCCCGTCCCAAGCCTCGTGTTTCGCTCCGATGTACGACGCCATCCGTTCACCTACGGCTGTTCTTGGTTGGCCAAGGCCTCATCGAGCAAGCCCGCCACGCGTACCATTCTGCGCAGGACGCGGTCCAAACGGTCCTGCACCATGCGCTTGACGGCGGCCGGCGTTGGACCGGCCATGCGGTAACCCATCGGCAGTCGCCCGCCGAGCAGGTTCAGCAGCAGCATCTGTTCGCGGGCTTCAACGGAGGCAAGGTGCTCGTTGAGCACGTCCACCGTCAACACATTGCCCTTCAGTGCCTTGAGCAGGCTTCCCTGCTGTTCGTTGGTGAGGAGGCGCTGGAAACCGCCTTTTTTGAGCAACCAATCTTCGCCACGGCGCTGATATTGGGTGGTCATCGCGGTCCACAGAGCGGTGCTCAACCGGTCGGTTCGGGGCACCCGTTCAACCATGCCCGTGGCTCGAAATCGGTCCAGAATTCGTCCCACTCGGGCTTTGGGTCCGTCGAGGAGTTCCACCGCTTCGTCAAGTGAAAGCGGTGCATCCCGTTGCAACAACGTCGTGAACAACTGTACGGTGAGGGAATCAGCGGCCAATTCCTTGCCGGGACGTTCCCCTAAAAGGCCAAAATCGTTCATCCAGTGGGACAGGACGCTTCCTTCATTTTCTGGGACGGGACGGTGATCGACCAAACCGAGGGTAAACGGTGGTGATTCTTCCTGAGGCAATTCCACCGGGAGGGGGGACGGTTCTCGTTCCCAATGCGTTTCAAGCAACGCCATTCGCTGCAAGAGCACCAGCGTCGCGTGCTGCTGAAGATGCGCAACGGCGTTGGGAAGCGATCCGCCCCGGAGGTAGTACTTGCGCCAGCCCTTGCCTTCGTTGGTGTAGCCCACCAACCCCGTTTCGACCATCCGACTGAGATGGTGATTCAACGCAGCGGGCATTTGGGCGAGCTCATCGGCCAACATTTGGGCGTCCCAGGCCACGTCGGGTTGGCCAAAGAACTGGTCCCGTAGCATTCGATGGACGACGCCAGCCCGTCCTTGATCGGCGGTTGCTTCACCGCGTTTTCGTACCAGACAGAGGGTCTCGATCAGCCACGCAACCAACCCGTCAACATCCCGGTCCAGCGAGGGCAGCGGTTGCTCAACCAAGCGCAACGAGAACATGAAAAAACCGTCTTCGTCAAGGGCCTTTGAAGTTGGCGCATTAATTGCTGTCTGAGCGACAGATTTTGTATCCGTCTTCAGTGAGCGGTTTCAGCGTCGCTCGTCAACATGGACGTAATCCACGGCCCGCTGGGCCTTGGTGTAAATCTCCAAATCGATGTGGGGCATGAGTTCAATTCGGTCTTCCCGC
>JAURDA010000081.1 GCA_030828165.1 Candidatus Poseidonia sp. | reverse complement strand
TCAACTCGACCTTGGGAAGGCATGGATGGAGTTGGAAGGCCTTCCGATGATTTTTGGCGTGTTTGTCGCAAGGCGAGACACGCCACTCGATGCTCTTGCTCAAGCGCACCGTGCTCTGCTGAAGAATCTTGAGCGATTTGAAGAGAACCCCGGGGCCCGCGAGCAGGTGATCGCTTGGTCCATGGAAAAGTCTGGCTTAGCCTATGAGCGCCTTGACCAATACTACGGCGAGGTGTTTAATCGTCTGAACGAACACCACCTGGAAGGCCTTTTCCGTTTCCTCACCAATGCCTGCAACTTGAAGGATTCACCTCAATTTGCACCGATTTGAGGGCCGATTGTTTTGAAAAACCAACGGTTGGTTCTTGAAGGGGTCGGGTTTGCCCAAAGCATGGTGGTTGAACTCCCTCTTGACGACGACGGCAATAAAATCGTGCGAATTGGGCACAGCCCAGACCCCGATGACGCCTTCATGTTCCATGCGATGACCACCGGTGCATTTGCGACACCCGGGTACAACTTTGTTCACGAACTTCAAGACATTGAAACGTTGAACCACCGCGCCATGAACCAAGACCTCGAAGTATCGGCAGTTTCCATCCACGCCTACCCCGACATCTCAGAACATTATGCGCTGATGAATTGCGGCGCCTCAATGGGCGAAGGATACGGCCCTATGGTGGTGTGCAAAGAAGGCGTCTCTGAAACCGAGGCCCGTTCAAAACCGGTTGCCATCCCCGGTATGAAAACCAGCGCCTACCTCGGCCTGCGGCTCGCATGGGGCGATGTGGAAGTCGCTGTAGTGCCGTTTGACGAAATCATCCCGCGCATCCTCGATGGGACCTACCTAAGTGGTCTAATCATCCATGAGGGCCAATTAACCTACACCGACCACGACTTGAACGTCTTGATCGACCTTGGAAAGTGGTGGAACGGACGCACTGATAATTGGCCCATGCCACTTGGGGGCAACGTTGTCCGGCGCGACCTCGGTGAAACCGTGATGAACGACATCACCAAATACACCAAAATGAGCATTGAGTACGCTCTAAAATCTCCGGACGAGGCGCTTGAATTTGCCAAAGCATGGGGGCGTGGTATCGATGATGAAACAAATCAGGCCTTCGTGAGCATGTACGTCAACGACCGAACCATTGACTACCGAGAGGAAGGGAGAAAGTCCATCCAACTTTTCATCAAGGAAGGCCAAAACATAGGCCTCATTCGAGACGATTTTGACACAGAATCCATGGTGTTCATTGGAGCATGAGGGTTGACGATGGCTGGCGATGCACCTCGGCCACAGGTCAGCGAATACGGGTCGGTTGACCCTGCACCTCCTGAAGTCTTGGGCGAAGTCGCTACATGGTCCGGGACCGTAAGCGATGAAAACCAACCCATGTTTCAACGCATGCGGGCAGTGTTCGCACTCCGGAACCAGAGCAGCGACGAGGCCTGCCTCGCTTTGTGCCGTGGCTTTTCGAGCGGAAGCGCTCTGCTTCGTCACGAAATTGCATACGTGCTCGGGCAAATGCAGAATCCTGCTGCCCTGCCCACCCTCATTCAACGGCTTGAGGACGAGCACGAGCATGTCATGGTGCGCCATGAGGCGGCTGAAGCGATGGGGGCTATCGGTGACCGCTCGGTGATACCCGTCCTCGAACGCTTCTCAAACGACCCGCTCCCGGAAGTTGCCGAATCATGCGTGGTTGCGTTGGATTTGCTCGCTTGGGTTCAACGGGCCGAATTTGCAGATGCCGAAAGGTAAGCGACCTCAAGTTCAAAGACCAGAAGCCATACCCCGAAACAGGAAGGACGACTATGCCCCACGACCACATTCAACTCGCCCAAGCCCCGAACGGTGAACTTGGACCCCGCTGCCACAACTGCGGTATGCGATTGACCTTCGGCAACGCCATGGTCGTAGACAAGTACTACATGTGCTGGGAACACTACGTAGAGGCCACAGAAGCGGACACCTCTACAGACGTCGCTCAAGCCGACGAACGCTTCTGGATGAAGCAAGAGTAAACGGTCGTCTTCAAGAACCCTCAACCCTCAGTCTTGTTTGGGGACGACGGTGGCAGATGGATGGGCGAAGGTGGCGCATCGTTTTGGCCAATATTATCGCCAAGCAACGTTGTGGTCTCCGCCACGAATACGAACTCGTGAGTGGATGTTCATTCCGTTTGGGGGCTCGCCTCCGTTGCGTCACAAATCGTTCTCGGACGTCGGACAAGTACAGCGCTTCCTATCCGAACGAGCCATGCATTCCTGCTTTTACTCAACAGCCTACTGGCGTCGCCCTCATGAACTGAAAATGGGGGATAAGCTCTGGCAGGGTGCGGACCTCATTTTTGATTTGGACGGCGACCACCTTCCCGGCGTCACAGACAAAGATTTCCCTGGTATGCTTGAGGTCATCCAGGAACAAGCATGGACGCTTTGGAACGACTTTCTCGAACCGGAGTTCGGCTTTCAAGAAAATTACTTGCAAGTCACGTTCTCAGGCCATCGAGGCTTTCACCTGCATTACCGCGACCCTCGTCTCTTCCACCTTGATTCCGAAGCACGGCGGGAGTTGGTATCCCACATCCGCGGCGAGGGCGTGGACGTCCAAGGCGGGTTGGCCCGTTACCACGATGGCGATGCGAAGGGTTGGACTGAGCGTATTCGTAACGGCATGGACGACATGATCAGCACACTTCGCAGTATTCATCGCGGTGAAGAACGAGCCGGCGGTCAACTTAAGCGGCTTGAAACCGCCCTTCAATCTCTTCAAGAACGGGAGGGTGTCACCTCCCAACGCTCTGCTGCAGCCATCAAAAAACTTGCAGAATTAACCGACCACGATGGACGAATTCAACGATTAAAGGACGGGCGTTTTGACGTTCTCGGAAATTACCAAGGTCTCTTTTTGAACCTCCTCAAGGCTGACGCATCGGTGGTTTTGGGGAATGCTGGCGAAACCGACGAAGTCGTCACCATCGATGTGCGTCGCCA
>JAURDA010000080.1 GCA_030828165.1 Candidatus Poseidonia sp. | reverse complement strand
GGCGGGCATGGTCCTCGCCATTCTGTTCCAATACTCGCTGTTCAACCACTACTCCATCCTTCTTCGGGCATTGGGTTCGGGCGACACAACAAGTCGAGTGGATGAGCGCCGACGACCGACGGCGCATCCGTGGGAGCGTCAACGAAACGTCAACATCCTGCACGCCGTCTATGTGATCTTGTTCAGCTGGCAGGACAGCATCGTCTCCAAACTCACCGGAAGAGGTTCGCCTCGGTTGGTGTTCGAACTGACCCTTGCGTCTTTTCTCGGGTACGGGTTCCAATCGCTGATTCTTCTTTGCTTGGCCATCGCAGGGAACATTGAATTCTTGCCGCACCTTATTTTGGGGGTCAACAGTGTGGTCATGGCGACGGTGGTTGTGCGGAGCCACCTTGGCTAAGATGCACCTTGGAGGGCTGCGGAGGCCCCTTCAAATGGGTAGCCAACAAACAGACCCACTCAAAGCCCTTCCAACGACTTCTTCCTGTTGGATGGGGTGTCGGATAGCCCCTTCCAACCCATCCGAATTGATTGATGGATGGTTCAAACATGGTGAATTTTCACACCGTTCAAACCAACCAATCTGTTCGATGGGGGCGGTGCTAAAACCCATGCAAAATCATGAAGATCAATTGGTTGCTGGATAAAAATCCTCTCAGACAACGGTTACCGTTCGTGAAAAGATGAGTCGCCACACTTCGGTTCCATCTACGCCGTCATCTCCAGCAAAGTACACGTTGCCTTCGTGGAGATGGATGTCCCCGATATTTCCCCCGCTTGGATGAAGGTCGATGACCTGCCAAGTGGTGCCGTTGATGGCGTTGTAAGCCCACAATTCTTTGCCTGAACTTCCGTCATCAGCCGAGAAATACACGGTGTTCTGATGGACGGTGAGGTCGGCAGGTCGACTGTGTCCTGTACCGGGATTGATATCGGCCACTTCCCAAACGGAATTGTTGGTACTGTCGTAGGCCCACAGTTCGAAGTCCGTTCCGTCGGTGGCGTGCATGTAGATTCTCGAACCGATGAAGGCGAAATCACTCGGGAAACTGGTGGCTGCACCGGGCCGAGGGTCGGCCACTTGCCACGTCGAATTGTTCGTGGTCTCGTAGGCTTGCAACTCAATGCCGCCCCCGCTTCCATCGTTGGCTGCGAGGTAGATACGAGTCCCCCGAACGACCAAGTCCGAAGGACTTGAGCCAAGGATGCCCGGCATGATTTCGATATCATAGGCTGTGTTGGAGGTCGTGTTCCACATGCGCAATTCGGTTGGTGTTGAATAGTACAGGTGAGAACCCACCGCGACCAATTCCTGCGGATTGACGCCGTCGTCAACTTTCCAGGTGCTGGTGTTGGCATGCTCGTATGCCCAAAGGTCGAAGTTCCCAGCGCCATCTCGGGCTGCAAAATACGCCGTGGTGCCTAGCAGGGTATAGCCACCAGCGAAACTCCCCGAAGTTCCGGGATTGATGTCGGACACGATGCCTGCCGTACCGGTCGAGGGGTCATAGACCCAGGGTTCAATGCCGTTGGTTGCGTCTGAACCTGTGAACATCAGGAGGGACCCAACCGAACCAAGGCTTGAGGCGAATCCGGAATAAATGGACGTGAGGGTGTCGTTGACATCCAGCGACCACACGCCGCTCGGGCTGGTGGTGGTGAAGTACAACATTGAATTTAATGTCACAAACTCCGCTGGATTGCTGCTGCCTGTACCTGCATTCACGTCCTGCACTTGGTCCACTGCAAACGTGGTACAGATCAGTGAGGTCATCAGAACCTCTCCTGATTCGAGCACGCCGTTTTGCGCAAAGCCGTTGCCCGACCCATCGTCCAAGCCCTGTTTCAGCAGTTGACCGGTGCCGTTGCAACCGAGGTAGGAAGGCGCGACGGAAAGACTGGCCACCATCATGGTCGTCGTTGAACTGCCGTTGGCTCCATCTGCCCCGTCTGCCCCAGTCTCCCCGTTGCAAACAAACACGCCGGCGTCAACTTCAGTCGGGCTGAGGACTCCATTGCCATCGTCGTCAATCCCCGTCTCAACTCGGGTTCCACCGTTGGCACAATTGGAACCGCTTGGCTCAGTGCTCGAAACGATGAGGGATGTCAACCCGTTTTCGCCATCGGCCCCGTCTTGGCCCGCTGCTCCATCGGCCCCGTCCTGACCGTCGCTGCCGTTTTCTCCGTCTTGGCCCGCTGCCCCATCGGCCCCGTCCTGACCGTCGGTGCCGTTCACGCCATCTTGGCCCGCTGCACCATCGGTTCCGTCTTGGCCTGGCGTGCCTTGAGGGCCGGTGAGGCTGATGCTGCTCCATGTGTTGTTCTGGCAGACATTGAACCCTGCTTCATCGGCGATGAAGAAGATTTGATTCTGTATTGATTCGTCGCAGGGAGGTAGGTCTCCAGCGCTGAGAACGAGCGCAAAACTCGAGCCCGTCGTGCCGTTCTCTCCTTGTTCTCCAGCATCGCCTTGTGGTCCCTGCGGCCCTTCGGCAAACAACGTTGAGTACATTGAGAGTGGAAACAAAACCAACATGCAGACCACCAAAACGGTCTGCGTTTTGTTCGCAAACAACGAGGTCAAACCGCTCTTTGAAGCCGTTGATTGAGAACGGTCGACGTGTTGACCGCCACCGGGAATGGTCTCATTCAAACCAACTTCTTTTGGCGTTTCTTGAATGACCTGCTCAATCCGATATTGCTCAATTTGGGCTTGTGTCCATCCTTGTGCGAGCAACTGTTCATCGGTCCACATAGCCAATCCCATTGAATGGGGGCTTAGTTCAATTTTGGTACATAGATTTGACAAAAGAAAAACTCGCTCGGAATTAAGAGCCATAGGTCTTCAAAAGTGAACCTGGAAAAATCTGCAAAAGGACTCCATAAGCATGTCATTGACACCATCCCACGCAATACCCTTGTTTGAAAAATCCAAGCAAGGGTACCCATTGATGCTTATATGTCTTGTCTGTACAGGCTAACACCCATTGTACAACTACCGTTTGAGGCGTTTTTTGGTTGCTCTATGCGCCCGTTTCATTAGATTCTGAACCTTTGTT
>JAURDA010000007.1 GCA_030828165.1 Candidatus Poseidonia sp. | reverse complement strand
GGAAATTTTTGTCAAGCGTGGGCGGCTCCTCGAAAGAGGTCTCGTGGCCATTCACGCGCCCGTTGAGATAGCCTTGCTCCACCAGTTGGCGGAACAGCTCGACATGGGTACCTTTTCGGGCCCGCACCACCGGGCTCCAGACGGCCACGGCGTGTCCTTCCATCTGCCAGAACACGTCGTCAACGATCTCTTGGACGGTTCGCCGAGCCACCTCCTGGCCGCAGGTTGGACAGTGCGGTTTTCCGACTCTCGCCCACAGGAGACGTAGGTAATCTTGGATTTCCGTGACGGTGGCAACGGTCGACCGCGGGTTGTGGCTGCCTTGTTTTTGGTCAATGGAAATGGCGGGTGAGAGGCCTTCGATGGAATCGCAATCGGCTTTCTTCATTTGCCCGATGAATTGACGAGCGTAGGACGAGAGGCTCTCGACGTAGCGGCGCTGACCTTCGGCGTAAAGGGTGTCAAAGGCCAAACTGGATTTTCCGGACCCTGAAACACCCGAAATAACGACAAATTTGCCCTTTGGGAGGTTGACGGTGACGTCCTTGAGGTTGTGGGTTCGAGCCCCTTTGACCTCACTCCAACCCCCCTGCTGACCGTGGTGCAAAACGCGACCTCCACTTCAACCAAAGGGCAACGGTCCTTCCAGTCCTGCTTCCCTTCGTCCGGTGAACTCGGCGGAGGTTTGAGGTTAGACGAAGGTTCGAGGAACCGGTGCCTCAAAGCGAACGGGGTCATCGGTTTCCGGGTGGAGGAACTCCAAAGCACTCGCATGGAGCATGATGCGCCCGTTCGGGTTCGAAGTGGCGCCATGCTTTTCATCGCCGACCACCGGGGTACAGAGATGTTGCATGGCCATGCGGATTTGATGGCGTCGGCCGGTTTCGATCATAACCTCGACCAGCGATGTGTCGCCGTTTGACGAGGCGACGTTGTAGTGGGAGATGGCTTCCTTTCCCTGCGGGTGATTGGGATTGACGGCTTTCACATTCAGGTGCTTGTCTTCCATGAGCCAGGTCCTCACGGTACCGGATGTGGGGTTGGGCTGCCCTTCAACTTGTGCGATGTAGAGGCGGTGAACGCTCCGGTCTGCAAATTGGGCCTGAAGTTCTCGCTTCGCATCTTTGCTCTTGGCGAGTACCATCGCCCCTGAAGTGTCCCGATCAAGACGATGGACGATGAAACACCACCCGTTTCGATCGGCGTGTTTGACGTGTTCCACGCACCGGCTGTGCAAGGTGTCCACTTCCAGCCGGTCGGTTGCAACCGACAATTGGTTCGCCGGTTTGTTCACGACGAGCAGGGCATCGTCCTCAAACAACACCTCGATATCAACGGCGGCGGACGTTGGCGGTGGCGTGAGTTCTTCGGCTTTTGACCGGGGGAGGACGTTGACGATATCTCCAGCAACAACCTCGTGTTTGGCACGGTGGGCGACCTTAGCGTTCACGGTAACGCGCCCTTGAGTGAGCATTTTGCGAAGCGTGGTCGTACTGGATTGGGGGTGGAGTTCTTTCAGGAGCTCGAGAAGCGTGCCGTCCTGTTCAACCGTCGCCTCCATGGTGTCCGCCTAGAGCACCACCACATCAATCCATTCGCCAACCTCGCCGATTTCACCCGGTTGAAGCATGGTAAGGCCGCTGGCGCTTGCAAGGCTATCGAGGTTTCCCGAACCCTGATGCTTTGGCTGATAGGCCATCATGCCCTCATCGGTTGAAACGAGTTCAACCCGGCGCAACGTTACGCAATCCATGGTGGATTTGACCCGGTCGCAAAGTTTGGCCCGAACCGTCCATTCCTTCGGCCCGTCGCTTCCAAGAGCATGGCGAACATAATCGGCAACCAACATCCGGAAAACAACGTGGCTTGAAACGGGGTTTCCGGGAAGGCCGAAGATCGGCGTCCCCTTCCACAAGCCGAACAGCGGGGGGGAGCCTGGGCGGATTTTCATTCGCCAAAAGTGAATTTCGCCTTCCGTCTCCATGATGCGACGAACATAATCGAATTCCCCCATGGATACGCCGCCCGACGTCAGTACGATGTCGCATTCTGCAGAGGCCTTGTTAAGCGCCGCTCGCAGACCATCGAGGGAGTCCGCAACGGCTTGGTACCGAACCGGTTCATGACCTAACCACCGAACGAGCCCCGCCAAACCAAAGGAGTTGGATTCGTAGATTTCACCGTGAAGCAACGGCTCGCCAGGGAATTTGAGTTCGTCGCCCGTCGAGATGATGCCCATTTTCAAACGCCGATACACGGGGACGGTCGCATGCCCCATCGTCGCACACAGACCCACTTGCGCTGGCGAAAGGTAGCTTCCTTTGATGAGAGCGGTGGCGCCCTCTTGCAAATTCTCCCCCTTCTTTCGGACAAAATGGGGCTTCGGTGCTTCGTTCAGAACGACGCTTTTTCCGTCTTCGGAAACGGTGCACATTTCGATGGGTAGAATCGCGTCGCTTCCGGCGGGCATCGGTGCGCCGGTCATGATGCGGGCGGCGTCGCCAACACCGACGGAAAGTTCGGGATTTTCACCGCTTGCGGCCTGTGTCCCCAAGATGCGGAGGGTCAGCGGGTAGGTTGCCGACGGGTCAAACCGGCAAGCAAAACCGTCCATGGAAGAATTGTCAAACGGTGGGTCGTTCACCAAACTTTGCAGGTCGGCGGCTAAGGTTCGCTGATGGGCGTTGTCAAGGCTGACGTGTTCCACGGCCAACGCAGGAGGC
This sequence comes from Candidatus Poseidonia sp., assembly GCA_030828165.1. Lineage (GTDB taxonomy): Archaea > Thermoplasmatota > Poseidoniia > Poseidoniales > Poseidoniaceae > Poseidonia. The sequence goes on along the minus strand of JAURDA010000007.1, from coordinate 54,692 downwards.
GTCTTACTGCACAGAGCCCTGGCTTCGTCGAGTTGGATAAAATACGGCGTTTCACTCATGCTGTTCACCTATTGTTTGACATCGCCCACAAGCGCCCCTGTGATGCGTTGAAGTTCGCTTGGTGTGGCGGAAAAGACGGTTTCGGCGCATCCGGCTGCGCCCCAAACGGATTCGTACAGAAAGAGGTCTTCGTCCATCACCATCGTGCACGGAAAAAGATGGCCGAACGGCGGCACCCCACCGGGGGCATAGCCGGTTTGTTGTAGCACGTATTCCGCTTGAGCCATGCTTGGCTTGAACCCGAGCAACCGCTTGAGTTTTCGTTTCCGGTCGACCCGGTTTGCGCCGCTGGTGATGACGATCACCGGGGACTCTGGGCCTTCAAACACGATGGATTTCGCGATGTGGGCGACGTCGCACCCCAGTTGAAGGGCTGCATCCTCGCTCGTTCGCGTTCCCTCGTTGTACCGGCGAGCGGGGAACGTCGAGCCCAATTTTGAGCACTGTTCCAACCAGCGCTCGTGGCCATCCATGATTCGGCGAACGGCTACCCGTGCTTGAGGGTGATGGTAACGGTAAACTCATGGGGGGCTCCACAATGCCGATACATGGTGGATAGCGGCGCTGTATGGCAGGCCGTTCAAACCACCTTCCTCACCAGCGGAACGGCCACCCTCTTGGCAACCCTGATCGGTGTGCCCCTTGGAGCGTGGTGTGCCCGTCAATCCCGTGCATCGTATCGTCGCCTCAAGACCCTGCTGACGGCATTGTACAGCCTGCCCCCTGTCGTCGTGGGTGTCTTCGTCTATTCCATGTTGTCAAGGTCCGGACCGCTTGGGGCGCTGGACTTGTTGTTCACGGTTGAAGCCATGATTTTTGCACAGACGTTGCTGATTTTACCGCTGGTCTGGGGTGGTTCTTGGACTGCATTTGATGGGGTTGGAAAAGCCTACAGCGATACCTTGTCGACGTTGGGGATTGGTGAGCGCACCCGCTTAAAGATGGAAATTCGCCTTGCGCGCAACGGTGTTTATCATGCCGTTGTCATCGCTTTCGGGCGGGCGATTGCAGAAGTTGGGGCGGTCATCATGGTCGGCGGCAACATCGCCGGAAAGACAAGGGTAATGACCACCAGCATCGTGCTTGAAACCTCGAAAGGCAACATGGAGGTCGCCGGTTTGCTCGGTGTTCTCTTACTTGCGCTCTCTTTGCTCTTGGTGGGTCTTGCAAGTTTGGTTGAGACGCGCCGACAACTGGTCAAGGTTGCTTTGGCTGGAGACGATCTCCCCGAACCGCACGCATTCAAAGGTACATTGACGAAATCCTGCTCCGTCTCCAAAAACGGTGTTGACCTGTTGAAGGGGGCCGAGGTAAATCTTGCTCCCGGCACCGTCACCGCCGTGATTGGTGAATCCGGGGCGGGAAAGACGACCCTTTTGCGCAGCCTTGCGGGACTGGAAACCGACGATGTTGTGTGTGGGCCTCGAGCCTGCGTGTATGTTCAGCAGCAACCCGTGGTCTTCTCGTCCACGGTGGGCTCGGAACTCATGCTCCCCAAGCGATGGTTCCCTGACCTTCCCCCATCGGCCACCGGATACGCCCGCTTGTTTGGCCTTGACGAGAAAGCTGACCAGTCAACGTTGGATTTGTCAGGGGGAGAACGCCAACGCCTCGTGCTTGCTCGGCAACTGAGTTTGATGCCGTCTTTGCTGCTCCTTGACGAATGCACGGCGAACTTGGGCTGGATGCATGTCAAGACCATCGAAGACGAGCTCCTGCGGCTGAAAAAGGGCGGTGTTTGCATCGTCTTGGCCACCCACAGCATCTCGCAAGCAAGACGGCTTGCTGACCACATCCTCGTGCTCAAAGACGGTGCAATCGTGCCCCACGACGACGAGTATGCCAAGCAGATGTTGGCCAAGGTGCCTGGGCAACGGGACTAGACGTAGAACGCCGGTTCACCGTTGATGGTGTAGGTGGCGATGGTTTGCTGACCTTCGTTGAGCAGGTAGTGAAGGAAGTGCGTTGAGGCTTCTTCGTTGCCTCCGGTTACGGGGAGATAGGCGTACGGGTTATGGACAAGGGTGTCGTTAAACTCGTACCGAACGAGGTCAATTTTCGGCTGAAACTGAAGGGCTGTTCCTCGATCGGTGAGCGTGATGCATTGCTTTTCGTCTGCCATGTTGATGGTCGCCCCCATGCCCTGCCCGATTGAATAATACCAATCGCCTTCAGGGTGGAGTCCATTGATGTCGTGAACAAGTTCAACGGAACTTATGTTCGCCACCTGCTCCCAGACGGCTTGTTCTTTCATGTGCGTTCCCGAATTGTCTCCTCGGGACACAAAACAGTGTTCTTCCTCCGCAATGAAGGTGAAGGCATCAAGAAGGGCGTCGGGCAGTTTGACGGGCGAGAGCAAGACAAAGGCGTTCCAGGCGATTTGCGTTCGGTTAACGCCGTGGCCTTGGGCGATGAAGGCTTCTTCTTGGTCGGGCGCATGAACGATAAGCGCATCGACATCGCCGTTCGCACCGAGGTTGAGGGCTGCACCCGTTCCAACCGCAACGTATTCCACGTCAATTCCGTGCAAGGACTCGAACTCCTCGACCAAGATATCCAACAATCCTGAGTCGCGCATGGAGGTGGTGGTGCCCAGTCGAAATTCGGCATCCGCTGATGCATCCGGGGCGGTAAGGCATCCTGAAAGGAGCAGAAGCGCAACAAAACAAGGGCCGAGTCGTCGGCCCATTTCAATCAAATTTCATTTCGTGGCCGCACTCGGGGTACGTGCACGTAACGGTGTATTTGGAGCGCTTTGGTTTTGGAATCTTGAGCATTGAACCGCACATATCGCATTGCACTTTCAGTGTCTCGGGGCCCTTTGGGGCGGGTGCGTCAGCCAAGGTTCGGCCTACATCTTGCGACCAGCCGAGCGAGTCGCTGTATTTGTCGGCGGCTGTGTTCATCTTGGATTGCTTGAGGGAAAGCCGCATCTTGCGCTTCTTCTTTCCTTTCTTGCCGCCGGATGGTGCTTTCCTCGCCATGGGACTCGTCCTGTCCCTATGCGTGGATGTATTCAATGACTTCGCTTCCTGACATCAAAAGTCAAGGACGTACGATTCACCGTTGACTGGTTGATGAACGGTATGCCCTTGTGCTTCAAGGGCCGTAACCAGCGGGGGTCGTGCATGGTTCGGATCCGTGTGGTAAACGATCACATGCTTCGCTTCGCAGGCCTTTGCAAAATCAAGAATTTCTTGGTGGCCTGCGTGGGTTGAAAAAGAGAATTGGAGGAGTTCCAGATCAATGTGAACGGGGGTTCCGTAGATTTCGACACGCCCGGTATCCAACAACCCGCGCCCGCCCGTGTCACGGGCTTGATATCCGGTGAAGAACACAGCGTTTTTCGCATCGTGACGTAGGCGGTTAAGGTACCAAAGGGCTGGGCCGCCGTCGAGCATTCCCGAGGTTGTCACAATGACGTCTCCGGCAAGGGCTTTCTTCTTGTCGGATTTGCTTGATACTTGTTTTGCCCATCGCCAGGCCCGCTCCAAAGCGCTTCCGTCTCGCAGGGTAGAGGCGTGTTCAAGGTGGGTTTTCGCGACCCGTTTTCCCATTCCGTCAACGTGAACATCGAGCCAAGGAAGATGCTGATGGAGAAGCATAACGACGTCTTGAGTTCGTCCGTTTGCAAAGGCGGGGATGAGGACTTTGCCTCCGGCCTTCACCACGCGTTCAACGGCATCGATGAAACGTTGTATCTCCACCGCTTTTTCGGGATGATCACGCCCTCCGTAGGTTCCTTCGACGAACAATACGTCTGCACGAACCGGCTTTGCTCCTGAGACGAGAGGGGAATCACGTGTATCGAAATCGCCCGTCATGAGGACGCTGGTGAAGGGCAATTCAATGTGAAGCATCGCCGCACCCGGAATATGACCTGCGGGATGCAAGGTCATTGTCCAATCGTGATGTTTCCATGATGTTCCAAAATCATGGACATACCATGAGTCCAAGGCAGTATCAATGTCTCGTTTATCCCAAGCCAGAGGGTATTTTTCGATGGAACTTACTTTGTAACAATCATGCCACATCATCTCGGAAAGTTGGGCTGTAATCGAAGTGCCGTGCAATCGTGTTCGGTGGTGCGCACAAAGCCATGGTGCCATTCCAAGATGATCGATATGAGAATGGGTGATAACAGCATCGTGAACGGGTGGAGCTTCTGAAGGATAACGTGGTGGCGAAGTTGGAGCCAAACCATAATCGAGAAGAATTCGAGTACCGTTGGCATCTTCAAGAACAATTCCTACGTTCCCAACTTCATCACCGCCGCCAAGGTAATGGAAACGCAAGCCGGATGATGGAGGGTCTTCTGGATACGAACTCGTTCGGCCTGGAGCATAAAGGACCATGTCTTTGGGTTTGTGTGACCTCTCATGAAGATGTGGGTCAGACCCCCTTGCTTCCATTGGAGAGGTATTCGATCTTCATCGACTTGAAAGTTCAATTTTTCTTTTCCTAAACTTGATTAACTACTCGCGACCATATCCAACGGGTTTTTTCCGTTCTGAATCTCTCTCTCCCTTCTCCCGTTCTGAATTGCAAGGTTCAAAATATCTCCAATGGAAATGAAGGGGTCTATTCATATCCCCATCCTCACTTCGTTGAAAGACGTCAACATGTTCCTTTGGAAAACGAAGTCTCCATGAATAGGGATTCATTCCAAAGGTCATGGGCCGACTCCAAAACCACCGGTTCACCGTTGACGAAGATCGGTGTTTTGGTTGCGGCGCGTGCATTGCATTATGTCCAGTGGACATTCTAACTTTGACAAATCGAATGGTCTACGTGGATGAAGAACATTGCACCCATTGTCGATTATGCATTCCATCATGCCCTGTTTTCGCCCTGGAATTAAAGCCTCACGAAGTTGAATAAAAATGGAAGGGTCTGCTATGAACATCGGACTTCTTGGTGCTACACTTGAAAGTCTCTTGCTCGCTCTCGAACTTCGGAAACATGAGCACGAAGTTTTCTTGTTTGAAATCGATGCAGAACTTGGGATGCCGGTTCAGTATCCAGGATGGCTGATCGATTTGGAAGTTCTCGGAAATTGGTTATCGAAAGAACAACGTGATTTTTTGACGCTTCACGAAAATGAGCATGGATGGGCCTTTCGTATGGAATGGGCGATGAAATTTCTTTCTCATCAAGCAACTAAGAAAGGCGTGAACTGCTTTCCAAGAACCCGTGTCCTCAACACCACCTCCAACCCTAAGGGGTTCAAAGTTGACCTCACAGCAGGAGAGCGTTCGTTCCCCTCCGAAGTCGTTCTCAATCGTATTGTTGACTTCACCAAGTTCGGTGGTTCAAGACCAGGCGGTCTCGAGCATCAGGTAAAACCTGAACACCGTATTGAGTACCGAAGCGAACCCCTCCAGCCATGGTATGGGGCGTTGCTCTTGCAAGCCGACGCAAAGCAAGCACCCAATGCAGCGTTGGAATTGCATCGAAGCGACGGTCTCGCCGAATTATGGTGGGCTGAAAAACCATCATGGATTCCCGAGCGAGGCTTTGTTGAAACCTATGAAGCAAATCTTCCCTGTTCGCTCGAGGATCTCACGTTTGACGCTGCCGTTGGTCGTGTCCGTTCCTTTTTGCAAAAACTTGTGTGAACAGGACTATTTGGTGTGCTTGGAAACACCACTTTCTTAGTCTCCACTTGTTAGCGCCAACCGGAACGCCTCGTGCGTTGGTGACGCAGATGGGAGCACATCCGATGGCAGATTTGCGGAAAAAGCTGCAGGAAAAAGGCCTTTTGGACAAGCCCACGGCCAAATCTTGGACGAAAATCATCATCTTGCTCGCCGTTGTCGGCGGCCTGTATGCCGCGCACATCGCCCTCCCTCTCAAATGGGGGTTGCTGTTGCTCCCGCTCACCGGCTTACTCACCACCACCATCGCCATGATCGGCCACGAAGGCGTTCATTCCTCGGCCTGCAAAAGCAAAGCAGGAAACCTCACCCTTGCCTCCCTGGCGTTTCCACTGTTCTCTGGATTGTCAATGAATTACTGGCGAGAAAAGCACAACATGAAACACCACGCACACCCAAACGTGATCGACAAAGACCCCGACATCTATTCGTGGCCCCTCACGTTTTCTCAAGAGGAATACGTGACGAGCGGACGGGTTCGACGCTTCTTTCAAAAATACATCCAAGCCTACATTTTCTGGCCCATCATCACGCCACTTGTAGGTCACTTGATGCGATATGACGGCATCAAATACATCATCAAGGCGCCGTTTGTTGCCAAGAAGAACCGGTTCAACAAAATGTGGTTGCTCGATGCGGGTTTGCTTCTCGCTCACTTTTTCCTTTGGTTGGTTCTTCCGATCATGCTCGGACTTACCTGGCAAGTAACGGTCGGCTTCTATGTGCTGCTATGGGCAAGCGTCGGCGTCTACTTGACGGCGATTTTCATCGTCGGGCACGCTGGACGCCCCATCGTCATGGAATACGACGAAAATTGGCGTTTGCAAATTGAAACCGGGCGCCGCATCAAGCTCGGACCGGTCGGATCGTTTTTCTTCGTTGGACTTGACTATCAAATCGAACACCACCTCCTTCCGGCTCTTTCCCATTTCAATCTCCCAAAGGCGGCCCCTATCGTGAAGGAGTATGCCGAAGAACGAGGTTGGGAGTACGAAGAAGTCGGCTTTTTACGAGCCCTCTGGGACTCGACCGTCGCCCTCGCCATCGCATGGAAAACCCCCGCCATTGTCATTGACGGCTCCGATGAGAAACACGCCGGCCTCCTGGAGGATTTCGGCCCGGGGCACGCCGTCCCGGAGTGAGCAAACCTCTTGGCGACCCCTCCGTTCGGTCTATTCATGACGGTCAAATTGTACCTCGAAGACCTCGAGCACGGCTATCATCGCCGATTTGATGCGACCGTAACGGCGATCGAGGGCTTCAACATCGTGCTTGACCGGACACTCTTCTATCCACTGGGAGGCGGCCAGCACTGGGATACGGGAACCCTCGAGGGGCCAAACGGTCACGTGGAGGTGTCGGAGGTTCGGGGACGGCAAGCGGTGCATCACACGGTGAGCGCCGACCACCAATTGGAGGTCGGCGACGAAGTTCGCGGGACCATCGATTGGGAGACCCGGTACGCCCACATGCGGATGCATACGGCCCAACACCTCGTCAGCGGCCTCGCCTACGAATTGTTCAACGGCGTTCGAACGGTTGGTAACCAGATTCACGCCGACCGTTCCCGCATCGATTTCAATCCCATCGCTTTTGATGACGTCATGCTGGAGCAATTGATTCAAGCAACCAACCAGCGCATCGATGAAGGCCTGCAGGTTTCCGAATCGGTGATGACCCGTGAAGCCATGAACGCCATCATGCCTCCAGACCGCACCAACATGGATTTGCTGCCCGAAAGCGTGAGGGAACTTCGCGTGATTCAAATCGGTGACCAAATTGACATGTGCCCTTGTGCGGGAACCCACGTCTCGAACCTTGCAGAACTCGGGCACGTTGAGGTCCTTGGAAAGAAATCCAAGGGGAAAGGAACGCAACGATTCTCCTACCGCTTGGAAGAGGCGTTTTCACCGCGAACATTCAACGACGCCGTGTTGTGACTCAAAACTCCAAATCGTCCTCAACGAGTTTTTTGATGTCGTCCATCGCAGATTTCAATTTTTTACGTGCTTGTTGCCGTTCCTTGAAGGCCAAGTCTTCGAAAATTTCCGCCGCCGTCTCATCCTGAGCTACGGTGGTTGCCGCTGCGTGCACGCGGTCGGTAAGTGCCGTATCTTCTCCTAAACGGTCGCTACGATCGACCGACTGAATGGGCTTGCTCGGGACGGTTCGGGCACCGTACGAAGCCTCCACCGAACCGTCCACCAACAGGGTCGCTTCTCCAATCTCTCTTGCATCGTTGGCCTCAATCCCAGACCTGCTCCATGGGTTTTGATTGCCGACGTCTCGGAGAACGTTTGCCTTGGTTGCTGTTCGTTGCGCTTCAAAGGATGAAAAGACGTCTTCTTCGGTTGGTTTTGGGCGCCCAGGGACCAAGGCCCCTGCTAAGCGCTCTTGTTCCACCAGCGATTCGCCGTGGGTCTCGTCGTGGCTGTACCGTTGGGGGGAGGCGGCCATGGCCATGATCTCCTTGGCGAGTTGGAACAGCGGGTCATCGGGTGGGGCAGATGCCAAGACCTCACGTACGGTGCGATGGTGTTGAATGCATGCGGCGCAGCGGGCGAGGCCGGGCGTATCGCCCGCATCGCACCGTAGACAACAGGCCTGAAAGCCTAATTCCTGCATGGCTTTTCGAGGCATGGACATGGTGTTCTCATCATCCCATTGTTTTCCTCCACATGAACCCTCGGACACGAGGATTCAAGGTTGAGCTGTGTATGGTACCCTCATGGGCAAACGCGATTCCCGGGCGGATATGCTCAACGACGACCCCTTTTCGCGGCGGCAAGACCGACCCAAAATACACCGCGTTCATCAACCGGCGTACGGCGGGCGTGCGAAGTTTGAGAGTTCATCACCACTATCCGGCGCATTGATGCAATTTCTTGGCCAGGAAGTTTGGGAGAAGCCCAAACATCACACGGGACGCCTGTGGCACTTCAGCGACACCGAAAAAGAACACCTCCGCTTGGCCATGGGCGCGTTTACGCTGGCCCTGGGGTTCATGGCCGTAGGAGGGCTCTCGAGCCTTTCCTCAATGGGGGTGTCCTCGTGGTTGCTGATGCTCTTGTTGTCCATGCCGGTGATGTTTATCGCCATCGGCCCGGCCTTTTTGTTCCATGAAATCGGCCACAAACTCGTGGCCAAGAAACACGGGTGTTGGGCCGAGTTTCGAGCCGACCCCAAAGGGCTTCAATTTGGTATTCTCCTCTCGTTGTTTCTTGGTTTTCTTTTCATGGCGCCGGGAGCCGTGATGGTGGCAGGACTCGTCACGCGCCGCCAAAACGGCCACATCGCCGTTGCGGGCCCGCTGACAAATTTCGCTTTGTTTTTGATCGGCATCCCGCTTTGGGGAATCCTCCTTGGCCTCACCGGAGCCTTCCAATCGGCGACGGTGTCTTCGTTGTTTGAGCCAACTTATCTCGTCAACGGGTCGTTGGTTTGGCAAGCCATGCTCATCGATGCGGGCGTGTTTTGGTTGAGTGCGAACTTGATCTTGGGTTTGTTCAACATGCTTCCTTTCGGACCGCTTGACGGGCTGAAAGTCAAGGATTGGAACGAACAGGTGTTCTTTGGCGTCTTGCTGGTGTTTGCAGCTTTGGTGTTGACGATGTTCACCGGCGTTTGGTCGCCGATGAATTTGCTCTACAGCGTTGCAGAACCGGTGTCTTCGCTGGTGCGCTGATCACAAGTAGGCGTTTCGGATTGGGTTTTCATCCAAATGGAAGAAGGAATACGTTGCCCACCACGTGATGGTGTCCAATGCGTCCACCAAGTTGCTGGTTCCGCTCTGTTCTTCGCCGTAATCCTTCCCGGTCGTGTCCATCCAGTCAATCATTTCATCGAGCGTATCGCAGGTTTGGTGGTAGCACCAATACCCGTCAACCAGCCCTCCGAAGCCCATGGTGACCGTCCCGAGATTGTCTTGGAAGGTGGCGTGGTCTGAACGGGCCGTGGTGTCCTCGTAGACGATGATCTCCGGCCGGTCTTTGGCCATCCAATCGTCAACTTTCCACGTTTCTGGAGCGTGCCCTTCGCCGAGGAGAGGGGACATTTGCTTCTCGACGCCGATGGCGTCGGAGCCGATCCACAAGGCCAAACCCACCATCTCCGGCTGATTCATGACGTCGTGGTCAAGGCTCGGGCCGATGTAAACCCGCATGGGCCACACTTCCTCGTCCTTTGGATACCCGTCGGGGTCCACTTCGGGCTGAGGGTCGCATCCACCGTCGGGGCCGTGGTTGTTGCCGCACGGGGCACCGCCTCCACCGGGCCAATTTACGCCGGCCATGTCGAGGTTGACGTAATTGGTGACCTCGACGTTTGGATTCTCTTCCTTGACCCATTCGTCGGTCCAGAAGTCGCTTCCACGCTTTCCACCTTCTTCGCCCGACCACAAACAGAACACCATCGTGTTCCGGGTTTGATAGTTGGCCATCGCTTCAGCAACGGTCAAGACCATGCTGGTTCCTGCCGTGTTGTCGTAAGCGCCAACGCGGGTTCCGTAGGTTCTGCCGAACACGTGCGGGTCCAACACGGCGGCGTTGGCGGGAGGGGCGATGTCGAAGTGGGCGCCGAAGACCATCCACTTGTCCGGGTCAACTTCACCGTACCGATACCCGCAGATGTTGTAGGCCTCTGGGTTTTGAGAGCCGGTGGTGAGTGAATCGTACGTAAAGCGCTGCACGATGACCTCGAGCCCGAAATTTTCCAAGGTTTGGCGGAGGTGAAGGGCCGCATCCTCGTAGGCGAAGTTCCCCTGTCCGGCCCAACGGTCAAGGTAGCCGAGGGCCCCGTCTGCCGCATCGGTGGGGTCTGCAGAGGTGTCGGTTAATGCGGACAGGAAGTTGAACGTCGTCCTCCCGTTGACGACGCCCGTGGAGTGACGACCACCATCGGCTTCGCCGTAGGCAGGGGCCATCGGGCGTTCAATTGCAAGTCGGAGAGCGTAGACAGGCCCACCGCTTTGGTTGGAGGTTTGGACCACATCCAAACTCCCGTTTACGCCTTCAATTCGCTGAATACCCGGGTTGTCGTTTCGGTCTTGGCCGTTGCGCTGATACCACGTCCGCCACGATTCATCGATTGACCGAATCGGCCAATGTTCTCTTCCGTAATCACCCAGCAGCACGACGGCCGTGTCGGTTCTTGGAGGTGCAAGCACCGTCAGAAGAACCGATTCGCCTGCTCGTAAGTCGACCACGGTGGAGTTTTGAACGTAACCACTCTCTGGATTGAGAATAAGGTATGGCACAAAGGCTGAGAGGTCCGCATCCGCGGTGATCGTCATCCCCTGAAACACCCCTCCGATGAGGGTGGAGGGCGTGATTGCGACGTCCTCCAGGGAATCGAGCCCGCCTTCGTTCTGCTCGCCAAAACACCCCGAAAGTGGGGTCAACAACATCAAGGCGACGAGGAAGAAGGCCCGCCCCAGTCGGTGTCCCATGCAACTGCCGTCGCGGTTCACCTTCTCAAGGTCTGCCCTCATACGACCGATTCTTTGAAGAAGGAACAGAACCAATGAATTCATGAGAACATGACGAGAACCACACGAAAAAACATGGCCAAGCGGTTGTCCAAAGCATCGTTGTTTTCATCGCACGTGATCGAAATCATCGACGACCTTCGTTGCCCGCTGATCGAAGGGTGAATCACTCTTCTTCGTTGAGGCTCGGAAACGTCTTTTCTTCGCGCCGTTCCTTTTGGATGGAGAGAACGGTCGCCACCATGCCCACCAAAGCGATGATGGCGACGAGCAACACCACCTCTGTTTCATCGGCCGTTTCTTCATTGACAGCGTCGCCAGCAGCCGTCTCTTCATCGGCACAACCCAGACCAAAACAATCACCGGGTGAAGGGCCATCCCCTTCTTCTACATGCACGTCTTCATGAACCACAATATGGTATTCCCACCTTTCTTCGCTTTCGTTGTGGGTGCGGTGAATCCAGAAGGTGTACGTTCCCGTGCTGGCATTCGCTGGGAAGGCGTAGGTTGCTGAAACCGCACACGATTCATCGACCAAGGTACCGTTTTCATCCAATTCACAGGCATTCACCAAAGCACCCGATTCAAAATCATTTGAAGCGTTGAACACCCCGTCTTGGTCGAGATCGAGCTGAACAACCATGGAGGTGTTGTTTGTACTGTCTTCCATTCGGAACCAAACGGCGTTGCCCTGCACAAAGGTAGGATCGGTGATGTTGCCAGACGGTATTCCATCGTCAAGAAGAATCACGGCGAGTGTTTTCTGTTCGTGGGCCTGGACTGCGGGAGACGTGTTGAGGCCTACACACATCATGAGGGCCACCACCAACGCCCACCTTCTGCCCATGTCACAGGGTAGTCAAGGGGTTATAAAGACCAAACGGATGTCTGGTGTGTGAGGGCCATGGGCGGGAAGGAATGGCTGTTGGCGGTCTTCACGGTCTTGTTTTTGACGTCCGCAACCTTGTTCATTCTTGGAGACGATATCGAACAATCCACCACCAACGACGTGCTTGCGAACAGCGGCGACCCACTGTTCCAATACGAAGGTCACGACCACAAAAACGCCAGCCAACACGTCGCCGGTACCTCCAACATGGAACTGCTTGACTTCAATCCCCTCACCACTGCAGGCAATGCGGAAGTTCAAGTTGCTACCACTCCGGATGGTGAAACGTACGCCTACTTGGCGGGATGGAACGACATGCACATCGTGGACGTGACGGACCCAGAAAACACCGAAGTTGTCGGCGTGTTTAACGATCCGAACACCCAAGTACTGGATGTCAAGTATCTTGAGTACAACGGCAGAGAATACATCATACAGCAAAATCAACTGGTGGACCCGGGAAATGCGGACCCAAACGTTGGACAATGGAGTGACCCCACACAAGTTTCTGTCCTCCTCATCGATGTTACGGACAAGACCAATCCCACGTTGATCGACAGCTGGTACGATGTCGACCACCCGAGCGGACCGCACAACCTCTACACCCACATGATCGACGGCGAGTGGTACATTTTCGTTGCGAACCCCGATTACAACGACTGCAATGACGCCATCGGAGAAGCGTGCGGCGGCGTGACCATTGCACACTTGAATCTGGACGGTTCAGCGGCACGAAACCTCCAAGGTGTCTTGTCTGGCTATGGCCACACCATCGTCAAGGTTGGTGAATACGAGGTGGCGTGGGAAACCACGCGAGGAGGATGGATTTACATTCACGACATGACCGTACAACTGTGGCCAGGAGAGGACCCAAACGACCCTCGCTACGGCCGCACGTTCATCTACGGCAGTTACTGGGAAGCTGGCCTTCGAATTGGTGACGTGACGGACGTTCCGCACCCCGTGAACTCTCCCGAGGCATACACGCTGCATGCGACAACGTGCCGCACCGGCTTTGGTAACCCCCTGATGTGCCGATGGCGCGCCCCCGAAGTCGGCCTTTGGATGGATTTCCTTGATTTGGACGACGACGGCCAACCCGACAGCGGAACGACCGGAAACGAAAACGGTGGCCGAGTTTCCTACATTCACTACGCAGAACCCTTCCCCAATATGGTCGATTTGTCACACGTCGGCTATTCCGATGAACCCGTTCACATGGTGACGGCCGCCGTGGAAGTGTTGAGCACCTCGGTTGGAACGGGCATCATCTACCTCATCGACACTACCGATTATACGATGGAAGACGGGCAATTCAAATTCAAACCCAAACTGATACGTGATTGGGAGATTCCTTACGCTGAGGACCACTGTTACGGGGCCGATTGTGAAGCCCATCCCAACGGCGATGAATGGCTGTTGTTTTCACCCCACAACCTTGACAGCACGTATTTCGAGACCGATGAAACCACCGACCAAAGCCACGGTGGTGGATGGGACGGGCGCCTCTACATTTCACACTATCACGCCGGGCTTTGGGTGGTTGACATCGAGACCCTCGTCGACCCGACGAACCCCGACGATCGCATTTCCGTTCACGAAGAGTCCACGGTGGCGTATTACTTGCCTCACGGTGAAGACGGCACCCCGTTGGATTCAAGTTTCTACGATTTTGGATGGGTGCCCTTCCTCTGGGCCGTTGAACACCATGACGGAATCACGTACGCCTCGTGCATATCGACCGGTCTGTACTTGGTTCAACTCGATATTGACCTCCCCTACCGTCTTTGAAGTGGTGCAATGAACACGAATCCCTTGTTGACGCTCGTGGTTGCGACCCTTTTCTTATCGGGTTGCCTTGGACCTCAAGTCGAAGCGGAATGGGCGCCCCATGGCGATGTGTTGAACGGCGCAGTGGTCTCGGATTTCACCCTCACGTCCAGTGAAAACACCTCGTGGACCTATTCAGAGGAAGCGGCAAACACCACCCTCGTCGTGGCGTTTCTTTTTACCAATTGCCTCGATATTTGCCCCGTTGTCACGCACAACATGAAGTGGGTAAAGAGCCAACTCACCCCCGAGGAATTGAACAAAACCACGTTCCTCACGGTGACCGTTGATCCCTGGCGAGACAACGTTTCAACCCTCCATGAATGGAAAACGGGAACACAATCCAACTGGGCCCACTTGACCGTTGATGACAACACCTCGGACAGCGAGGCGATGGCCGCCATCCAAAGCGTTTGGTTGAATTTTGGTGTCGGCCTGACCATTGAAGATGCTGGCACGAGTGACACTGCACGACATCACCCCGATGATTACACCGTCAACCACTCGACGGGGACCGTCTTGGTCGACCGGTTTGGAACGTTGCAAGTTTGGTGGGGCGATAACGATTGGATCCTCGACCTCTTCCTTGAGGACCTCCGCCATCTTCACACGCTTTGAACGAAAACCCCAGCAAACGGTTATGAACTCGTGGAGGAATAGGCGGTTCATGATGCAGGATGCGATTCGAATCTTCGGATTCCTTCTCGCCTTACCCCTCTCGCTTCTCTTTCCGGATTTTTTCCTGATGGATTGAGCAGGGTTTACCGCTCCCTCACAATTCGTTTGGAACCGGGGTTTGGTCCATGTGCAAGAAGGCGTAGACCGCCCACCACGTGACGATGTCCCATGAATGGACAAGGTTTGCTTCGCCAGAAGCGGTGTCGGTTTCCATGTAACCTTTCATGGTGTCCAGCGTGTCGCAATTTCGGTGGTAGCAAGGATACCCGTCAACCACGCCGTTCCACCCCAAGGTGGCCACGCCGATGTCTTGGAAGGGCTGATGGTCACTCCGGGCGGTTGGGGATTCGTAAATGGCCACCGTGTCTTCGTAGTTGTTCTGCCACAGAGGCGACTCACCCCCCGCCTCCCATTCGGTGCGGCCTCGCTCCATTTGGTAGGCAAGGTCAAACGCGTCGGCGCCAATCCATTCTGCGAGGTGGTACATGCCCGCCTGGTCGATCACATCGCCCGTCCCGTCGGGGCCGAGGTAGACCGAGAGCGCATAGTCGCCGGGGTAGTTGATGCCGGCCATGTCGAGGTTCAGGTAATTGCTGATGGTCACGCCGTCGGGGACATCGCCCGTGAATGCACTTGAACCCCACAACCCCTCCTCCTCGGAAGACCAGAGGCAGAAAACCATGGTTCGGCGGGCGTCAAAGTCAGCGAGCACGCTGGCCGTGGTCAACACCATACTCGTTCCGGCAGAGTTGTCGTAAGCACCGGTTCGCGTGCCGTAGCCGGGAAGGTTTGGACCGGGAAGGTAGGCTACGGGAGGGGCGATGTCAAAGTGGGCTCCGAAAACCAACCATTCATCGGGGAACACGGTTCCGGTTTTGTAGCCGCAAATGTTCACAGCCCAGAGGGTGCCAGACTGGAAGCGATGGACTTCAACATCAAGACCGTAGCCAACCATCACGCCTTCAAAGTACGCGATGGCGTCCTCGTAAGCAGGATTACCGTTACCGATCCAACGGTCGAGGTAGCCCACCGCTCCGTCATAAGGGTCAGTAGGGTCCGCCGTCTCATCGGTGATGAACTCCACCCATTCGTAGACGTCTCGGCCGTTGAGCCAACCGCCGGACGCCGATGCACCGTTTTCTTCGGTGAGGTCACTGCGCTCTGGACGGACGGTCGTCAACTTGAGCGGGACCACGTCTCCACCGGTCGTGTTTCCAGGAATCAACCAAGGCCAAACACCCCCCTCGTCCTGATTTGGAACGGCTTCAACAGCACCGACGTCTGGCATGCTCTCAAGCCACGACATCCATGACTGGTTCGCAGCACGGATGGGCCAGTGAATCCGACCAAATTCGCCAAGGAAAAGCACCACGTCTTCGTTGCGTGGCGGGAAGAGCACATCGACGGCGACGGCTTCGCCCTTGGCCACATCGAGAACCGTACCGTTTTGGGCGCGAAGTGAACCGGGGTCTTGAACGAAGTAAGGGATGTAGACGGCCACGTCTTCCTTTGCCGTGAGGGTAATTTGCTGCCACATGCCTCCTTGAAGCGAATCGGCCTCCTCGACGGCGAGGGCATCAACCGTTACGGCGGGGGCTTCGTTCTCACCGAAACATCCGGACATTGGGGCCAAAACCATCAACCACATCAGGAGAAGGGCGCTTCGGCGTTGACTGGCCATGGACAAGCCAACCAGCACCCCCTGTTGAAGACAGCGGTAAAGGGCATCCAGCCCTGCTTTTTCCGCTCAGCGGAAAACGACTACCGAAAAAAGGCGAAATGTTAAGGGGCATCGGCGGGCCGAACAACACATGGCCTCCGTTCGGGTGGACCAAAAAAGAAAGGCTCTCGTCCGTAGGGTACCCGAATCGTTCACCAACGCCCTTGCCTACTATTTCGGTAGCGGACCAACCGACGTTGAGGTTGCACGGGCCCAACACCAAGCCTACATCGCCGCCCTCGAAGCGAACGGCGTTCAGGTTCATGCCCTTGAAGCCGACGATCGCCACCCCGATTGTATCTTCGTCGAAGACCAAGCCGTCGTCATCGACGGCAAGATGCTCCTTCCGCATCCGGGACACCCCTCCAGAGTTGCAGAACAACCCCCCATCGCTGAATTTCTGATGAGCGAACTCGAGGGGGTTCAAACCTGTCGAATGGGCGGTGAAGCGAGAATGGACGGCGGCGACATCATTCGCCTGGGAGATTTGTTCTTTGTCGGCCGCTCATCGCGGACCAACGATCTCGGTATTGCAAGCTTGCGCAGCTTGCTCGAAGATTTCGGTCACGAACTTCGCGTGATCGATATCCCGAGCCACGCTCTTCACCTCACGAGCATTTCGTCAACCCCCACGGATTCCACCATCTTGGTTCCAGAAGGTTACTTGTCTCCGGAAGCCTTTGGTGAACTTCCCAGTGGGTGCGAACTCCTTTGGATGCCTGAGGAGGAAGCCTACGGGTGCAACACCATCGGGTTGCCGAACGGAAAAGTGCTGGTCGCGAAGGGCTACCCAACGGTTCACGCCACGCTCCGTGCTCGGGGACTTGAATTGGTCGAAGTGGAGATGAGCGAAATCAGGGCCGCCGACGGTTCGTTGACCTGCTGCTCCATCTTTTACTGAGCCTCATTTGCAACCGTTTGGACCCACCGGGCCAACACGGTTTCCATCCTTTCGTCGGCTTCGCCCCTCCAGATACCGTCTTCGATGGCGCCCGTCATCGCCTCGTCAACAAGGGTCAAGTGACGCTGTTCGGGAATGAGTTGCAGCGTTTTGGTGTGGTTGGTGTACAAGCCGAGTTCAAATTGGATCCAAGGCTCTGAGGTTCTGCTGAAACCAACAAAAATATCCGATCTCAGAAATTGAAGAAAATCATCGAGAGAGAGGAAGGAACAAAGCATTGAGAGCGTTTGCTCAAGACCCAGGTGCCTTTCGCCTAAATTGGGGCGGTCGTCCACTTCCTTTGCTTTGACCAGCGTGATGAGGGGAAGGGAATCGCTCATGGTTCCTGCCTTTCCACTCAAGGCTTGAATGTTGGCGTTATTGAGAACCAAACTCAATATTATAAGCCATGGGCAGAAGCAACCGCTCATGCACCACCACGATAGCGATGCCAAATGCCCCGTCATGCACGGCGGAATGACCTCTTCAACCACCGACAAGCGCTCCAACCAAGATTGGTGGCCGACCAACCTCAACCTCGGTATCCTCCACCAGCATGACCGCAAGTCCAACCCCATGGACCCCAATTTCAGCTACACCGAGGCCTTCGGTAAACTCGACTACAACGCCCTGAAAACCGACCTCAAGGCGCTCATGACCGATAGCCAAGACTGGTGGCCTGCCGACTACGGCCACTACGGACCGTTCTTCATTCGCATGACCTGGCACGCTGCCGGCACCTACCGAATCGGTGACGGACGTGGCGGTGCAGGCACCGGCGCCCAGCGATACGCTCCCCTCAACAGTTGGCCAGATAACGGCAACCTCGACAAGGCACGCCGTCTGCTTTGGCCTATCAAGCAAAAATACGGCAACAAAATCAGTTGGGCCGACCTGCTGGTGCTCACCGGCATCGTGGCCATCGAATCCATGGGCGGACCCGTCTTTGGTTTCGGCGGCGGTCGCGAAGACATCTGGCACCCCGAGGAAGACATTTACTGGGGCGCTGAAGACGAATGGCTCGGTGACAACCGATACGGCGAGACTCGCCAAGATCTCGAGAACCCCCTCGCAGCGGTTCAAATGGGACTGATTTACGTGAACCCAGAAGGCCCCAACGGCAATCCCGACCCCTTGCTCAGCGCACAGGACATTCGGGAAACTTTTGCCCGCATGGCCATGAACGATGAAGAAACCGTGGCCCTCACCGCAGGCGGCCACACCTTTGGAAAGGCTCACGGCGCGGGCGATGCAGGCCTTGTAGGTGCGGAGCCCGAAGGGGCTGACATCGAACACCAAGGCTTCGGGTGGATCAGTTCGCACGGCTCAGGAAAGGGCCGCGACGCCATCACCAGCGGCATCGAGGGCGCCTGGACGGCCAACCCCACCCAGTGGGACAACGGTTACTTCGACTTGTTGTTCAAGTACGAAGACGACTGGACCCTCGTCAAGAGCCCAGCCGGTGCCAACCAATGGACGCCCGCCAACCCCGATGAAGAAGACATGGCGCCCGATGCCGAAGACGCTTCCCTCAAGGTCCCCACCATGATGACGACGGCGGACATGGCCATGATTCGCGACCCGGCTTACCGCAAGATTTCGAAGCACTTCCATGAGAACCCGGACGAATTTGGTGACGCTTTCGCCCGTGCTTGGTTCAAGTTGCTCCACCGTGACATGGGCCCCAAGGCCCGCTACCTCGGGCCCGATGTCCCTGCAGAGGAATTGATCTGGCAGGACCCCGTTACCCCAGGCTCATCGTCCTACGACGTCGACGCCCTCAAAGCGGCCATCAAAGGCTCCGGACTTTCCGTTGCAGAGATGGTTGAAACCGCATGGGCCAGCGCCTCGACGTTCCGTGGCTCGGACAAGCGCGGTGGCGCCAACGGTGCCCGGATACGCCTTGCTCCACAGAAAGACTGGGAGGCCAACAAACCCGCTCAGTTGGCGAAGGTGCTCAGCGTCCTCGAACCGCTCGCAGCGGCTCACGGTGCCAGCGTCGCCGACACCATCGTCCTCGCTGGATGCGTTGGCATCGAAACCGCCAGCGGTGCAACCGTACCGTTCACGCCCGGCCGCGGTGACGCCACCGAGGAACAAACCGATGCAGCCTCCTTCGCCGTGCTCGAACCGGTCTCCTGTGGTTTCCGCAACTTCCTGAAGAAGAACTACGCCGTGACCCCCGAAGAAATGATGCTCGACAAGGCGCAACTGCTCGGCCTGACCGCTCCAGAAATGACGGTCTTGGTTGGCGGTCTACGCTCCCTCGGCGTCAGCTCGGACGAGCGCGGCCTTTGGGGCAGCGGCGACGGATTTGACAACTCGTTCTTCACGACCCTGCTCGACATGAACGTCGCTTGGACACCAACCGGCAGCAACTCCTACCAAGCCAAGGACCGCTCCACCGGCGCTGATGTACGCACGGCCACCCGCTACGATTTGGTGTTCGGCAGCAACTCGCAGTTGCGCGCCATCGCTGAAGTGTACGCACAGGACGACAACACGGACAAGTTCGTGAGCGATTTCATCGCTGCATGGAACAAGGTCATGAATGCCGACCGCTTTGACGTCGCTTGAGGCGGGTTTCATCCATGTCGAAGCCGACACAGCGGCACGATGCACCTCCGGTGCGTCGGATGACGAAGCAAAAGCAAGCCATCTTCGACAACGTGATGAATCGCTGCGACCATCCAACGGCTCAAGAAGTCCACGAAGCCCTTGCCCCTCTCGGGATCGGCTTGGCTACGGTGTACCGTAATCTTGCGATCTTGGCGAACGACGGCGTGATTTCCACGGTGGAGCATGAAGGCGAGGTTCGCTACGATTGCAACAACGAAGCACACGGCCACGCCACGTGCACGTCATGCGGCAGGTTGTGGGACATCCCGCTGCCCGACACAAAGGCGCCAAGCACCGTTACGGGGTTGGCCGATGTGGAGGGCGTGGAATGGACGCTTCGCGGCCTCTGCACCGCGTGTGCCTGAGCGGTGTTCGCCAACGACGCTCACGTTTGCCTTGGCTTACCAAGGCAGCGTCCGCCCCGTGTATTCGACAAAACGACCCGACATGGCGACCGTCTGCTCTTCGATGCGTTCGAGAATGCCTCGTACGCTTTCGTCGGCTTTTACGGGCGCCTTGGGCCCACCCATGTCCGTTTCAACCCAGCCAGGGTGAACGATCAACAAGGAGATGTTTCGATCGGTCAATTCCTTCTTCATGGCCACCGTGAACATGTTCAGGGCGGTTTTTGAGGCACGGTAGGCGTAGGACTTTCCGCTCTGGCAGTCCGCAATGCTGGCCATCAGGCTTGACAACATCACCACCGTGCCGCCACCGTTTTGATCCAACAACGGGAGGGCCTGCTGCGTGACCCTTACGGGGGCAACGGCGTTGATGTCCATCACTTCTGTCACCTTCTCAAAATCAATTTCCTCGATGTTCGCCCACCGCCCGTCGGAAACTCCGGCATTGTTGACCACGAGATCAAGCCCGGTTTTGATCTGTTGAAGCACCGAGGCGATATCCTCAGGCATTCGAACATCCATGGAAGCAAGGTGCAATTCTGGGTGATGAAGGTCGGCCAATCCACCCTTGCTGGTTCGGTAGGTGGCGTGAACGGTGTACCCGCTCTCTAGCAATTGACGTGTTAACTCAAGGCCGAGGCCCCGGTTGGCCCCGGTCACCAATGCGACGGGCATGGTCGTGGCTTCACCGGCGAGGCGATAACCTTCGCTGAAAAACACCCCACACTTTTCGGTTGCCGAGGGTTTTTCCCCGTTGGCGAGGTGGGCCTTCCATGGAAGAGGAGCGCGATTATTCAAGCAGCGTCGTCCTCGGTATTTCCGATGCCCTCATCGAAATGACCGGCATTTTAGCCGGCCTCACGTTCGCTTTTCAGGACATGTCGCTCATCGCCCTCTCGGGCATGGTCACCGGCATCGCTGCCTCGTGCAGCATGGGGGCGTCTGAATTTTTGTCCAAACGGGCCGAGCCCGACGGGGGCTCCCCCGTCAAAGCGGCTTTTTCGACCTGGGCGGCCTACTTGTGCGTCGTGACGGTGCTGATATCGCCCTACTTGCTCATCGATGGCGAGGTTGGCGGGATGGAGGCACACGTCGCCGCTTTCACGGTCACCTTGCTTCTCGGGGTCGGCGTGGTGGCTGCCTTCAACGTTTGGTGGTCGTCCAAAAAAGGCGTGGCCTTCCTTCCTCGGTTTTTCGAAATGATGGGCATTCTCGCCTTCATTACCGTGCTGTCGTATGCGCTGGGGCTGGCACTCGGCGACCTTCTTGGTTGATGGCCTAGAAGATGTACTCTTTCTCCACCTCGGGCTCTTCCTCTTCTTCCCGCTTGCGCTGAATCTGTTTCCACTGCAGGTAGGCGCTCACGAACATCCCGATGAAGGCGAAGTAGGCGTCGGGAGCATCAACGCCGTTCAAGCGTTCAACGGGCCAGCCTAGGGCGATGTACACAGCAAGCATCATGCCCAGCGTGCCCACCAATCCCGCCATCAGGGCAGGAACCAGCCGCCGGAAGCCGAAACTCAAGAAAAAAGCGATCAGGGTCAAGATACCGGAGAGAAAAGCGTCCCCCTCCAAGTCGATGTCAAATCGTTTTCCGTTTGCGATCAGGCTCGTGATGACGACGTAGACGAGTCCAGCCGCAAGAAACCGCATCGCCACTTGGGCTACACTGACGGATACGCCGGCGATGACGACAGCGGCAACGAAGCGAAACGCCTGCTCCTCAAGTGGAGGCGACGGGCCCAGCAACGGGTACAACGGGCCTACGAGGCCGAATCCGAGAACGAAGCCCACCAAGCCGATGGTGAGGGGTATGCGTTTGCGCCCCTCCACCACGAGCAACAAGGAGAGCCCAAACATCGGGGCAGCGTACAACAAACCGCCGTCAACGAGAATCCCAAGCGCATCGTTTCCGATGTCTTCTGTCGCCATCTACTCCACCGTTCATCATCAGGCCAGGCG
Source organism: Candidatus Poseidonia sp. (assembly GCA_030828165.1). GTDB lineage: Archaea > Thermoplasmatota > Poseidoniia > Poseidoniales > Poseidoniaceae > Poseidonia. The sequence continues at coordinate 32,448 of JAURDA010000007.1, read as the reverse complement.
AACCGCTGTTTAAGCCAAGCCAAGCAAAGCCAAGCCGCCCAACAGCAGAAGAAGCGGAGCCGCTAACATTTCAAAGCCCGAGCGAGATTTCCCGATGTTGGACAGTTCCGAGCCACGCTTGAGGGTGCATTTGGTACCGGGCGCATCTTCGTCGCCCCATACTTCGATGACGCTGTTGCCCAAGGTGCCGTCCAAACCCTCGGCTTGAAGCTCCTCTGCAGGACGGGGCTTTGTCTGGCCCAGCAAATAAACGGGGTCGCCAAGGCGCATGCCATAGAGCGTCCACCGGTGCCCCTTCACTTTGGCTCCGCCCAACAACCCTGCGACGGCTGAAGCCATGAGTTGCTTGCCGAGGGTTTCGGCGAAAGCCCCATCCCATCGTTTCAGCATTTGGCCGTAATCGGTTCGCTTGAAACTGGTGAGGTTGACTTTGATGCCGCCCGTACCGTCGTGAAGAACGAAGGGGACGCCGCCGCGGTCCGAGCGTACGGTGACCCAGGAGCATTCTTCCTTTTTGTTGCCCTCACTATCCGTGACCGTCCTGCATTGTTTCTGCTCGTAGGTCCAATAGAAGCCGACCATGTTGTGCATGACCATGGCGTCGCTTCCATCCACGTTCACGGTCATGCCCCCCTGCAAACCGGGTCGAACCTGCCCCACCAATTCGGGGTGGCCCACCGGAGCGGAACGCACGAGTGATGTTGGGGTATCCAGCATTTGCCCCAAGGCTTTGGCCCTGAAGTATCCAACCAAAAGCAGGGCCAACCCAACCGCAGCAACGATGAGGGCCGGCGTCGCACCGAGGTCTTGGGAAGGGTCAACCGGCTCGACTTGCATGGCTCCGGCCACCGCCCCAAGACCGCAGAGTGCGGCGAGTGCTGAGAAAACAGCATACGAGGTCATGGTTGCAGGTCTGGGCGTGCCCACCTTTACCGGGTGTTCTGGCAGGGGTGTTCCGTCGCCATGAGGTCCGTACGGATTGGCGGCGTCCCAGGTTTGGGGGCCGGGGGCAGGGAGGATCCAATCGTTCGGGTCGTTGGTGGGAACCAACGTGGTTTGCTGAAGGAACCAGTTGTTCACCGTGAGCCCGCTTGCCTGAGCCTTTGCTTCCAATTCTTCGGGCGGTATCGATTGCTTACGCAACCTGTGAAGGCCGGCTGATAGGCTCCCTGGAGAAGCCGATGCCAGGATCAGCAGTCCGAAAGCGGCGATAGCGAGACCTACGACGCCATCCGATGCCGTTTGTACGAAGCCAAAACCGGTGATGAGAAGACCGAAAGCCCAGAACAACCATCCACCAAACGTGTATGGCAACGTCAGTTTGAAACCACCGCCGATGAAATCGATTTCGTTTGAAGCCATACACTGCACCACATGCCTTCCGCCCTTAATCGTGGCGGGCGAAGAATGTGTTCCGCCTCGAGTTCAGCTACTGAATCCAATACGGGGACGTCTTCAGAACAAGAGTGCAGGAGGCAGGATTCGAACCTGCGAACCGTTACGGACTGGGACCTCATCCCAGCGCCTTTGACCAAGCTGGGCGACTCCTGCGCCGTCCCTCGCTCTCGCCTCGCGTATATCAACACCGCGACCTTTCATCAAGCCTGTTCATCGTGGAAGACGGCCACCTCGTCAAGCGTTTTCCGATGGATATCAGGAACCGTCGCTTCTTCAGATGGGTAGCCCACCGGCATCACCAACATGGCCTCTTCATGAGCAGGCCTGCCCAAGAGTTCCCGCAGAAAGCCCATGGGCGAGGGCGTGTGGGTCAGCGTGACCAAGCCCATGTGGTGAACGGCTTGAATGAACATCCCCGCGGCGATGCCACAGGATTCAACGCTGTAATAGGTCGGCCCCCAGTTCCCGTTGCCCCTCTCACGTTTCTTTTGCCTGAACAGCACAACGATCCAAGGCGCATCGGTGAGGTGGGCCTTGACCGCATCCGTGCCCAGTGGCGCAAGCACTTCCGACCAAGCCTCAGGCATACGCTCCGAGTAGGTTTTTCGCTCTTCAGCTTCGGCTGCTGCCCGGAGTTTTGCTTGCAACTCACCGCTTCGGATGGCCACCCATGTCCAAGGCTGAAGATGAGCGCCATTGGGTGCAGTGGAGCCGGAGAGAATGGCGAGCTCGATCAGCCGCCTGTCCACGTCCCGAGATGAAAAATGACGCGTGGTGCGCCGCTGAGCAAGTTCAGTATAATTCGCCTTCGCCAAGGCCAGCATCTCCTCGTGCGAACGTTCGTTCCACCTCAGGGGGATGAATGGATGGGGTTCCATGGGGCTCAATCCCCGCACGGCGTATCTATTCCTTTTCGTCGCGCTGGTGCGTTGCCTCTTGAATTTCGAGATGAAGTTCGTTTCGGCGCATGAACGGTAGGGTTGTCCACGGGTTTTCATAGACGGCGAGAACAGCAGGGCCCACGGCGCTGAAGCCTTCTGCGGCGATGGCCTTGCGCAATTTTTGTTCGAGCCGTGACGTTCTCCCAGCGGTCGTTCGTCCCGAGAAGGCAAGCACGGCCACCGTTTTTTCCTCTTGCTCTATCAAGAGAACCCCGTTATCATGGGGGTTCGGTAACGTTTCGAGGGCGTACGCCGATGGCATCGTGAACGCCAACCAACCGGCATCGTTCTCGTCCCACATGCTGACAGGAGCGGTCATGGCGATGAATTCGCCGGTTTGATTCCCTCCGAAGATGTAGCGCGCAACTCGCCGAAATCCGCCCGAGGCTGCGCCGTCACCGCCGGTTTGAACGCGCGCCTGAATGTTCCCGTCGTATCGCCTCACCTCAAAAGCATCAAATGACCGAGCCACCGTGTATTTTGGCTCTTCAAGTTGGGTTACCATACCCAACCACCCTCCGGTCAATGATTTGAGGTGTTGTGTTCATTCGGCCACCGTCCGCGCAACCGTAGCCACGCCTCGCTGCAGAACATCAAACCGTAGACGGAAGCCAGCCATAGCGTTGGCCGCCCCCATGCCATGGCTTCGTCGCCCGTTGGGAGCACACCGGATTGAAGGGCGAGCAAACAACACAACCAGACCAAGGTTGCACCGTGAACGATCCATCGAACAGCGCTCAGAAGGTCCTTCGAGGTGGCCTTCATTTCCGTAAGTTCGGCATTGGTGAGCAAGGCCGTGACGCCGACGATTTTGTCAAGTGCGGAGCCGCCGTTCCAACGAATGCGCCCCAAACGGAAGCGCGTCAAATATTCAATGCCCGTGAACAACGTCACCCAGACCACCACGACCTCGAGCATAGGCTCAGCACCCCGAAGGTCAAGCGACCCCCAGACGGTCCAACCAAGCAAAATCCACAACCAGATCACCAAGAGAACCTGGAACGTATGCGCAAAACGACTCAATTTTTGCAGCAATTCCGCGTCGTGGCCGAGAACGGACTCCAGAACCAAGACGCCCACCGCTGCAAAACAGGCCGTGGCGCTGACCAGCAACCACCAACCGGAGAGGTCGGCGTCTCGCCACGCCAGCATCAACGCCGCCATGACCCAGCCCAAGACCAGCACGGTGGCGAGGTTCACCGCCGCTTGCATGGTGTACAACGGGTCTCGACCGTCCCGAAGAACGGCAAACCCTCCCATCAATTTGACTTCAAACGCCGAGTCGTCAACGATTCCGTGGGCTGCAGCGGCCATTCCACCGGCCGATTTGATGCGGGCCGCCTCAACGATGCTTTGCGCTGCACCGTCCTCCCAATCGCTGCCGCCCGACCACGAAGAGCCCCGGCTGGCTGCATGAGCCGCTCCTGCGCCTCGGGACCGCCCCCCGCCGGCTGAGCGGGTTTTTGCCCACGCCCGGATTTCGGGGGTGATGAGCTCTTCCACCTGGTCTTCGTTGAGCGGTGCACCGTGATCGGTGTACAGCCACCGGCACTGGATTGGAACGGGATTCGGGTCAACGTCGGGCGCGACCATTTGGAATTGACCGGGCCCGAGGGTGGGCAATTGAGCAACGAGGTCCTGGTCGCCGCCGCTCTCTTTGAGCAGGTGGCGCACCTTCTCGACGTCTTGAGGTTGGGTGAACCGCCCGATGAAGGTCGTGTTGGCTTGAGCGAGAATCTTGTAGTCGACGTCGCTGACGTTTTGGGTTGCCAAAACACAGGCGACCCCGTATTTTCTCGCCTGTTTGAAAATGAGTTTGATGAGGTCCTTTGCCGGTGGATTGCGGGGGTGTGGCGGCAAATACGGGGCCACTTCGTCCATGAAGAAGAGCAGTTTGAGTTCACCGTCAGCCGGTTGTTGCGTCAACATCCAATCGTAGAGTTCACGGGAGAGTTCTTGCACGAAATATTGCTTCTGATTTTCGTCTTGAATGGTGTTGAGGTACACAATGTTCAACGGGATTTTTCCAGGAACGGCCGGCTCGACAAAGGCATCGATGTCGATGGGCACGCCGTTGGAGAACAACAATTGGTTCACGCCCGACGAGAAGGCAGCAAGCCTGCGAGCGAGGTCGTTTCGCGTTGATTTCGGCAAGCGCTCCTCAAAGTCGGTCAAACGGTGTTCCACCATCACCTCGTTCCACGTGGGTGGTGAGACCTTTTCCTCCTCTTCCACGTCTTCATCGAAGCATTCGGGATAGAGTTGGCGAGTGAACTCTTGGTGCGGTTCCCGCACCACGCGAGCGAGGGCCTGAAAATCGCCAACGTTGAGTCCACAACGCGTGCCTTCAACGAGGATTTCGTAAAGGAAGGGCTTGACCGTTTTTCCTTGCGCCTTTTCAACGTCAAAACCCGCCAGGTTGGCAAAGCCTGCGGCCACCATGTCCCATGCCGTGATGGCTTCTTCTTGGTCGAGATCGGCAGGCGGTGCACGAAACGGGTCAATGCACAACGGCAACCCCTTGCTTCGTAACGGTGTCCAGATTCGAACTTCGCACTGCTCAATCAATTTCTTCGCTCGGGCGACATCGCCGTCCTTTTCTTCCAACTCCACCGGATCGATGCCCAACGCCAAACGCGCCAAATCGCCTTGCGGGTCGATGATGAGGGAGGGGATACCCGCCAAGGCTGCCTCCTCGATCAGCGCCTTTGCCATCACGGTTTTTCCTGAACCGGTTGAACCGAGCATGGCCCCGTGACGAGCCAACACCTGCGCAGGGATGTCAATGGCTTCGTTGGTATCCCTGCGTTGGCCGAGGAACAATCCCCGAGGTTTGTACCGTTTCATCAAGGCAGGAGCGGGGGTTGGTTCCGTTGAAAAGAGGTCCTCCACCAGGCCGCCGACGCCCCCCGCCTCCTCTTCCGAGGAAGGGGCATGACCCTCGTCTTCGGACACCATGGCCGACCGAACACCGGAGGGGGTCTTGAAGGGCGCGATGATGAGCCTGACCGAAACGCACACTCAAGGAGGAGGACATGAACGCCGGAGCATGGAACGCATCGCCATGGCCCAACCCTCGTGGGACGACGAGATGCGGGCAGCAGCGATGGACACCCTCGACTCGCTTCATTGGGTGAAGGGCCCTCAAGGCAAAGCCTTCGGCGAGGAGTTTGCCTCCTACTGCGGGGCGGTTCAAGGCACGCCCTGTCAGAGCGGGTCGGTCGCTTTGTGGGGGGCCTTGAGGCTGCTTGAAATCGGTCCGGGAGACGAAGTCCTCGTCCCTTCGCTCACGTACATTGCAACGGCGACGTGCGTTTCGCTGGTGGGCGCAACGCCCGTGTTTGTGGACGTGGAGCCCGAGTATTGGTGCGTTGACGTCAAGGCACTGGAACGGGCGCGTACACCGAGGACAAAAGCCGTCATCGGCGTTCACCTGTTTGGGCAAATGAGCGACGACGCCATCGTATCGTGGTGTGCAGAACACGGTATCGCCTACATCGAGGACGCTGCGCAAGCCCACGGGGCGCAAACGCCCTCGGGTCAAATGGCCGGAGGCGTTGGGGATGTGGCGTGCTTCTCGTTTTTCCCGTCCAAAAATTTGGCCGTTGGCGGCGAAGGGGGGATGATGATGACCCGACGCAATGACCTCGCTCACCGGATGGCCGCACTGGTCAATCACGGCCGGGATGCCCGGCTTGAATCCCACGAACTCGGGTCAAACCTTCGCATGTCGGAGGTCGCTGCGGCGATCGGTCGCGTCCAACTCAAGCGGCTCGAAGCGTGGCTCGCACAACGCCAGAGCGTGGCCGCCCGTTACGAGGGGGCGTTTGCAGGTCTGAACGGCATCACCACGCCAAAAGTCCGAGCCCAAACGCGGCATGCCTGGCATCAGTATTGTTTGCTCGCCGATGACCCTGAGAAGTTACAGCAAACGCTCTCCAGCGCCAACATCGACAGCCGCATTTATTACGCAACCCCGTGTCATCGCCAACAGGTATACGCCGATCACCCTCAACACGATGCAACCTTTGCAGTGACTGACGAGGTTTGCCACCGACTGGTTGCCATTCCTGTTCACCATCACTTGAGCGATGACGACGTTGAGCGGGTCATTCAGGCCGTGGTTCGTGCGTGTTCATCGTAGCCGCAAGGGTTTGAGCCAGGGCGCGATTCGACCAGGACGCCAACCCCGTGATTTCGTGACTCACCCACGGAGGAATCGCCAACGCCTCATCCACAGAATCGAGCTCTACTTCAGCCAAAACCACCCCGGCCAACGCTCCTTCAAACTCGTCGATTTCCCACGCGTGACCGTCGGGACCGTTCATAACGTAGCGGGTTTTTTTCACCGAGGGGTACGGCCCGTGAGCCATCAACGCCGCCGCCGCCTCAGCATGCACGTTCCATTCCAACTCATACGCTGCAGCTGCGTCAATACGGGATTTGAACGTCAACACCCACACCGTATCTCGTCGTCGTAAACGCCCAATTTTTGTGTCCATCCGTCTCCAAACAGCGTGCTGTTCTGAGGTGAATTCGGCTAAGAATACGCCGTCGCATGAGAGCATTCTCTCGTTTGATTGGATGTGTTCCTCCACGCCGTAATGCTGTTCAATGGTGTGGGCGGTCGATCCCGTGCGCCATGGCTTTTCTTCGCGACCGTCGACCAAAAAACGTCGTTCAATTTCAACGAGGTCAGGAATGGGGACCGCCTCCTTGTTGGTAGGAGGGAGCGACCACCGAGACAAACTGAACGTCCTCAATCAGTTCGGTGCCTGCGGGACCAAGGGTGACTCGGTCCACTTTGAAGCGGTCGTCGTTCAGCAAGGTTGCATCGCCTTGAGCGAGGCGCTTTTCGAGGGTTCGAGCCGTTGAAACGGCCCGCCAAATCAACCAAGCCGGCAAAAGCAACCCGAGCGAAGCGAGCAGCATTTGCACCCACATGCTGACCTCACCCGTTTCGTTTCAACAGGCCCGCCCACGAGGCGTCTGCGTATGCCTTTGCAGCCTTTGCAGGGTCCTCCGCCTTGTGGATGCCGGACCCGACGATGATGCAATCTGAGCCGGCGAGCACCGCTTCCGTGGGGTCGCCGTAGCGTTGACCCATGGCTCCGTCCCCCACGGCGAGGTTAACGCCTGGGGTCCAGATCATTTTCTCTTCGCCCACGTTTGATCGCAAAACGGCCAATTCTGCTGGTCGTGACCCGTTCCCAATGAAGCCAAAAACGCCGGGATGCGCTTTTCCTTTTGCAACGACTTCGTCGGTGTAGGCCGGATGGAGGAGGTTTCCACGGCTCGACATTTGGGCGAGCAACAACACGCCGCCTTGCCGACCGACATCGGACCAGCCCGCCTGCAGCCCGTCCACGATATCGGGTCCGCTGATGAGGTGGGCCGTCACCAAATCGGACCACGAACGGATGTCGTATTTTCCGGCCATCTGTGCCCGACTGATGGCGCCGATGTCGGCAAATTTGCGGTCCTCAAAAACGAGAAGATTGGCGCGAACGGCCGCCTCACAGAAGGTTGCCCACGCCTCCGGACTCCAATCATCGACGAGGTCAACGTGGGTTTTCAGTGCGGCGATGTGGGGCCCAACGGCTTCAATCAACGCCATCAAGCCCGCCATGGTGTTTCGGTCGGCGGCCAAACAGACGAGGGATTGTTTCTCGGTGGCGACTTCCATGTATCGCTTCGCCATCGGCGAGGATGCAGACCCCCAACGAGCCCCCCATGCAGCGGACGCTTCCATGGCTTATCGGAGACGAACCACCCCCTCAATGCTTGTGGTGCCTTCGGCTGACGGGCATCATGTTCATGACAGACCCCCGGCGTGCCTTCACCATGCGACAGGCCATCGGTTTCACCGTGCTGTTGCTGCTGATGCCGCTTTCGGGTTGCTTTGGAGAGGGAGACTTGGGCGTTGAAACGGCTGAGGAGGGGATGTACCCTTCGATTTGGGACCGCCACACGCTTGACTGGAACTGGACGGGCACCTACGCCATGGTGCTCAAACAAGGCCCGCACCAACCCCTTCCCGTCCAGGAAGCCACCATTGAAGTCGACACAACCGGCACGTGGGAAGGCGGACCCAACACCGCTGAAGTCCATCTGTCCTATTGGCTTCCATCGAACACCGAAACCGGAGAGAAAGTCCCCGTCATTGCGGTCGTGAGTCCCTATTTTGACTACGGGTCGCCCGGGAGCCAGTCAACGCCCACCAACGTGGTTGGGGCAGGCCGGGGCGAGTTCATTTACGACAATTTCATCCCCCACGGCTATGCACTTGCACAGGTCGCCGTCTTCGCCACCGAGGAGAGCACCGGCTGCTTCGATTACCGCGGCGACGGAGAGGGCCAAGGCATCCATGCCGCCGTTGAATGGTTGGGTCAACAAAATTGGAGCAACGGCAACGTGGCGATTTACGGAAAGTCCTACGAAGGCGCCACGGCTTGGGAAGCCGCCGCCCAAGGAAGCGAATACCTGAAGACCATCGTTCCCATTTCCGGGACCACGGCTTTGGGCCCGTTGCTCTACAAGAACGGGAGCGCAGAAGCTCGCAGTCAAGTCATGCATTCCAATTACGGCGGCTCCATTCTCGACTACGACAGCGACGATCTCGACAACTTGTGCGGTGACGTGCTCGAGGGATTTTTGGCGGGGCCGACGCGGTACGGCCTGGGCGAACTTGACCCGTACATGGACAATTATTACGATGAGCGAAGCCACATTGACAAAGCCCTCGGGACGTACAAAGGGAGCATCTATTGGGTCCAGGGCATGCAAGATTGGAACGTTGACCCCCACCAAGTCTTCGGCGGGCCCCCCGGTACGCAATGGTACCAGACCTACATCGACGAAGGCTACGAGGTCGCCGGCATGTTGGGCCAGTGGGAACACAACTATCCGGACCAGTGGGCCAAACACAACAACCAACCCAGCGGGTACGGTGGAGAAGCCATCCACAACATGACGCGTTGGGATTGGGGCCAAGACCTGTTCGAATGGATGGAGTACTATCTCAAAGGCATCGGCGAGCGTCCATCACTTCACGCTCAAATCCAGCGCAACGACGGCCAATGGCGAATCGAAGAAACGTGGCCTCCGTTGGATGCGATGTGGGAAACACCAAGCTGCGATGCGCAGGGTTCGGTGGGGGCTTCGTCTTCGGTTCTCGTGACGTGCGAAGCCTTTTCCATGGACCGAGACACTCACATCAGCGGCTTGCCCACACTGCATCTCGAGGTCACTCCGTCCTTTGACGGCGGACAAATTTTCGCTGAACTCCGTGACGCTGAAACCGGTTTGCGTTTCGGCCACGCAACGATGGACGTGCGGTATCACGCTGGGGGATACAATGCCCAGACGGTGGTGCCGTTTTCCTCGGTAACGATGCTCATGGAGTTTCAGGGAATGGACGTGATCCTTCCAGCAGGACATGCTCTTGAAATTGTGCTGACGCAAAGCGGCGAGGACTACCTTCCACCCGCTTGCAGCAACGCGTGCCCCATTACGGTGAACTCGGGAACGCTCTCCATACCAACCATCGTTCGCGACGATGCGAACGTCCTCATCACGCCCCAAGGCGAAGACGCCGCCAACAACGCTTGACGGTGTTCGGCGACGATGTTTTTCTCGACGAGGGGCCAATTCTTTGGCTTGCTCAAATGCAACAAAACCGCAGAGATGACCGCGCAAATGCAAAACGGAGGCGAAAGAACGAAAGCAAAATTTCACCAAAATATCAGATGGAAAGCGTAATGCTGAGCATTTGATGAGTAATTTGACCATTAAATTGAGCGTATGGTTCATATACCGTCTCGCAAACGCCGCATTTGATACCCATGGACGATAAAGCAAAACTGGAGTACATTTGGCTTGACGGATACGAACCCACGCAAAACATGCGTAGCAAAACGATGGTCCGCTCGGATTTCAGCGGCACGCTCGAAGAATGCCCAATTTGGATGTTTGACGGCTCTTCCACCCGCCAAGCCGACGGCAGTGCGTCCGATTGCCTGCTCAAGCCCGTGAACATCTTCCCCGATCCCCAGCGCGTGAACGGTTACCTCGTGATGTGCGAAGTGCTCAACCCCGACGGAACCCCGCATGCCAGCAACGGCCGAGCAACCATTGACGACGACGACAACGACTTCTGGTTTGGATACGAGCAGGAGTACTTCATCATGGACGTCGACACGCAGCTTCCGCTTGGGTTCCCCGTTGGCGGTTACCCTGGCCCTCAAGGCTTGTACTACTGTTCCGTTGGCGGCAAAAACACGCACGGGCGCGCCCTTGTGGAAGAGCACGCAGACCTGTGTTTGGAAGCAGGCCTCAACTTTGAAGGGATCAACCAAGAAGTGGCTTGCGGACAATGGGAGTTCCAAATCTTCGCCAAAGGCGCCAAGCAAGCCGGCGACGAACTCTGGGTTGCCCGCTACCTCCTCGACCGATTGACGGAAAGCTACGGGTACTACATCGAATACCACCCCAAACCCATCAAGGGCGATTGGAACGGCTCGGGTATGCACGCTAATTTCTCCAACGGTGCCATGCGAGACAAGGGCGGCGAAGACCTGTTCAACAGCATCTGTGAAGCCTTCGGCAAGAACATCGAGAAGCACATGGCCGTTTACGGCGCTCACAACGAGGAGCGCTTGACCGGGCTGCACGAAACCCAGTCCATCGACCAATTTTCTTATGGCGTTTCGGACCGAGGGGCGTCCATTCGCGTGCCTGCCTCCGTGCCAACCGACGGTTGGGTGGGTCGTCTCGAAGACCGCCGCCCGGCCTCAAACGGTGACCCGTACAAAATCGGCGCCGTCATCATCCAGACGACGAAGTCGGTTTGTTGATGACTACGCAATCGCCTCCCGCTTTCGTAGGCGGCGAACACCGACGAGCACGGCAAGGATGACGATGAGGGTGAACACGTTGGCGACGATCATTGCCAAGGATTCAACCAGGATCCCGTAGACAAGCCACAAGGACAAGGCGACGGTGACGACGCTGAATGTGGTCAAAGAAATGCCTTCGTGGCGTTCGTGCACCCACACGTCACGAATCTGGGGAATCCAAGCGACGATTCCGAGCGCACCGGCGACCAATCCGATGCTCTCGATCCACCACACTGCCATCGTTGGGGCCTGAGCACCGTGCGCTTCAAGGCTTCTCAAGGTCTTGGCCCAACCCGTCGTTCAACGAGGGGGTTGAGAGGTTGATGGAGGCCACGGTTGACCACGGGATGTCCTCTGGACTTTTCCTGCCGACAACATGCATTTTCAACGATTTCCCATACGGGAGTTGGGCTTCGACATGACGCTCTCCAGCGTGGAGGGTGAGTCGGCTTGCAGAGGTCCTAAAAAGCGAAAGAATCCCTCTTGGGTGAACAACCGCTCCTTTCAACGGTGACCTGCGCCCGCCCTGCCATTCGTTGATGGCCTCTCCCAATCCTAAATCCAAGACATCGCCTTTGCACATCAGCCCGCCGTTCAATTCCACTTCATCCCAGGTGCCGAATCCCTGCAAGGTCTCCAGCAGAGCTTCGTTGAGAGGGCCGGGGTTTTCGTCTTCCAAGAGGGCGATGAAACCCGCCTCGTCCTTGACCGCGCTGCCCAAGCCCATGACGTTGGCCGGCCAATCCAAATTTCGATTGGTGAAGGCCAACACAACCCGCACATCAACCCCGTCATCGTTGCCCACCCGTTCGTTGTGCATGGCCACAAGCATTCGGGATTTCCGGGCAATGCGCTGGTTGACGGTGCTGTGGTTGTGGGTCGTCCCGTTTTTTCGATGCTGAATGAACTCTTCATCCCCGTTGATTTCGAAGGAACCTGACCAGTGCTTTTGTTCAACCACGAGCAGGGTGTTTCCGCCAACGATGACCAGGTCGATTTCCCGCTTTCCACCCTGTTCAACATCGGGGATCCGCACGGACTCAAACACATGCCATCCGTTTTTTTTGCCTGCGGCACGGCTGATCTTCGCCAGTCGCTGCTCGGCCAATTCACCGGCGCGATGAATGTCGTCGGGTGGATGGTGTCGCCGCCGCTCCCTCCACCATTTCAGTCGTTGAGCGAACTTCATGCCGGTCACCGGAGGAGTTCATCGACGCTGTTGACGATGACGGTCGGCCGTTGTTCTGCGTTTGGCGGAAGCGCATCGACATCGGCTCGGGTCGCTTCACCGGACAGGACGAGAACCCCAACAACGCCTGCTCGACTCGCCATGGCCATGTCGGTGTAGAGGCGGTCTCCAACCATGGCACACCGTTCCGGCCGGAGTCCCAAGGCCTCGATTTTGTGGAGGATCATGCCCGCATTGGGCTTGCCCGTGATGTGTTCAGGGTCAACCCCTGTCGTCGCCTTGAACATCGCCAAGTACGCCCCTACGTCGGGCAAGCCACCGTCCGGGCTCGGGCACACCATGTCGGGGTGACTGGCGACCAAGGGAACGCCAGCATGCATGTGGATGCTCGCTTGTGCGATTTTGTCGTAGGTCAACTCCGTATCGTACCCGAGAACGACGTATTCTGGATCGCTGCTTGAGGTAGCAATGCCCTGCTCTTCAAGCATGCTTCGCATGCCTTCGGTGCCGACCATCCACGTTTTGGTGACGTTGTTTTCACTGAGCCACGCCAACAGGTCGTGCGTTGAGAGCAAAACATCCTCTTCGCTTGCTTCAAGGCCAAGCGCGTGAAGTTTTGACAAGTATTGCGTCACGGACTTCGACGAATTATTGGAGAGGAAGTAGCGTTGAACACCTTGGTCTCTGCACCGTTGAAGAAAGTCCTCGGCTCCTTCGATGAGTTCGCCCCCGAGGTAAATGGTGCCGTCCAAATCAAGAAACACGGCGTCGATGTCCGAGAGGGTGGAGTCCATGGTGCGGCCTTAGAACATCAAGGTCTTGAACATGAACCATGGTGAGTGGAGGTTTTCTTGCGCTTCTTTGCTCGCGATCATCTCCGTCATCATCTCTTGAATGGCCGGCTTCTTCGAGGCTTTGCCCACGAACCAATTGAGCAACCATGCACGGCGACTCATCTTTTGCATGCGGAAGGAATTCGTGAGTTCGGGTCCAAGTGCTTTCCAAAGGGCTTCTTGGTATTCTTCTGGGGATTTGCCTTCCATGATGTGCTTCGCCGCCATTTCGCCGCTGACGAGTGCGTTGCCCACACCTTCGCCGCTAAACGGATCGACCAGCGAAGCTGCGTCGCCCACCAGGTAAATCCCGTTGCTTGCTGAACGCCTTGGTTGCCGACTCGCCTTCTTTCTGGGCGAACCAAACGGCAATTGCCAACCTTTGCCTGTACCGGGAATCATCGAAGCGTCAGCGAAGCGCTCTTTGAACAAGGGGTGCTGGGCAATGACTTCGGCTTGGAGGGCCTTGAGCTTCTTGGATTGCTTATCCAAGAGGGACATCACCATGCCGATGCCGACGTTCACGACTCCCTCAGCGACGGGGAAGAGCCAGAAATATCCGGGGATGACGGTGTCAACAAAATGAATCTCGATATCGCCAACGTTGTCCTCGCATCCTTTGACGCCGCGCCAGTACTCTCGGTAGCCTGCACAGTAGTGTGATCGGTCCACCATGGGCTCTTCATAGGTCTCTTCGAGCATGGATTTCGCTACGGGGCACCGGTAGCCTGCGGCGCCAACGACGGTTGGAGCAAAATAGGTGAATTCCTCTCCGCTTCGACCTCCGATTCGGACCATAATGCCCTTGGCGTGCCGTTCGGTTCCTGAGCCTTTTCCGGGGTCTTGACCGCCTTGACCGTCGTCGTACAACACCTCGCGAACATCCCCTCCTTGAATGATTGAGCCACCGGCATCTCGTACGAGCTGTTGGACTTGGTTGAACAGCAAATGGTCAAATTGTTGGCGAGGCAGCGAATACCCCGCCTCGAGCCGCTGGACGTCTTCCTCGGGCAGCGCAACACGCACGCTGGCCCCCTTTGGGGACGAGAACACGATGCCCGTGACGCGAAAATGAGGCGTGGCCTCCAGCGTTTCTTTCACGCCCAAGGCTTTGACGTGGCTGAGCGATTTTCCACCGACGGCGTCGCCGCAGATCTTGTCACGAGGCCACGTCTCCTTTTCGATGAGCAGCACGCGCTTTCCTTCCATGGCGAGGTAGCCAGCGGCCGCTGACCCACCCGGACCTCCACCGACGACAACCGCGTCAAAACTGCTCTTGTCCTCCGGAGCCGGCCCTGAATCAATGGGTTGCTTCCAGACGACATCGTCTCCCGTTCGAGGGCTTCCCATGCTTGGTTTGGGTCATGGGCACCCTTTGAGGATATGGTTGCCCTGCCAAGTCAACCACCAGCCTCATGGCCTGTCAAAGTTTCCCGGGGAACGGTGAAAGGGGATGGAATCCGACACGTCCTTTGAGCCGAACCGCCGGAAAGCAGCGGCGATCCTTCTCGCCGTGACCCTGATTTGGGGCGCCACGTTCATTTGGATGAAGCAGGCGCTCAATGCGTTGGAATTGGAATTGGCCGAATACGGCGAATTTCCCGTGGTGGCGTTCTTGGTCAGCCTTCGCTTTTTCATCGCGCTCGTCCTCGTTGTCACCTTCTTACCGTCCGCACGAAGCGGCGTGAGGTCCCGGGTAATTTGGAAAGGAGGGGCCGTTCTTGGCTCGTTGATGCTCGTTGGTTTCGTCGGGCAAATGGTGGCCCTCAACGACATCAACCCCGCAACTTCAGCCTTCTTGACCTCGCTTTACGTGGTGATGACGGCGGTTTTGACGGTGGTGATGGCCGACAACACGCCGCGGCGCGCCCTCTACTGGGGCGTGTTGATGGCAACCCTTGGTGCCGGCTTCATCCAGGGCCCACCTCACCTTTCGTGGGGGTGGGGGGAGGTCATCACGGTCGTGTGTGCCTTTTTCTTTGCGTTGCACATCATCTACACGCAGCATTGGACGCTTGAACACGACCCGCTGAAGCTCACGCTCACCCAGTTTCTCATCATCGGCGGGGGTTCTGCAGTTTTGGCCGTTGCGACCTCCTCTGCTCCGATCGAGATGGCTCAAGCCGTTCTTTCTCGGAAAGGCGTCCTTCTTCCTTTGGTGCTTCTTGGCGTGGGCGGCTCCTTCTTTTGTTTGGTCGCCTTGAACCTCTATCAGCGTCACATGCACCCCGTTCAAGCTGCCGTTATCTATGCGCTTGAACCCGTTTGGGCCACGCTCTTTGGTCTCGCCCTTGGATTGGTTCCTTGGACGTGGTGGATTGTGTTCGGCGGCGGGGTTCTCCTCGCTGGAAACATCTTGGTGGAAGTGACCTCACCGGTCGAGGCATCGGCGAAGAATGTCCACGCCGATGGAGAGAATGGTTGAAAGAGCGCGTTCGGCTCGTGATTATCGGAGAGAACGATGGGCACCAACAAAGACGACACCAAATTCGGCACGCACGTCGTTCACAGCGGGACACAGCACATCGGTGACGCCGTGAACACGCCGATCTTCCAATCCTCGACCTACAAACTCACCGAGGAGCGCTATGCGGGATGGGCAGCAGGGGCTCAGCACACGCTTCTTTATGCTCGCATGTCAACCGTAAACTCCGACGCCGTCGCTCAAAAGTTGACGGCTCTTGAGGGCGGAGAAGACGCTGAAACCTTCTCCTCGGGCATGGCGGCCATCTCGACAACGATGCTCGCCCTTCTCGAACAGGGAGACCACGTGGTGGCGAGTGCCGACGTCTACGGCGGCACGTACGGTCTGCTCGCAACCGAACTGCCCCGCTTTGGTGTTCACACCACGATGGCCGACATGCAGGACCCGTCTTCGTACGAAGCGGCCATTCAAGAGAACACGAAGATGCTCTACATCGAAACCCTGACCAACCCCGTCCTGAAGGTGTGCGATATCGAGGCCATGGTCGCCGTTGCGAAGCGACACGACCTGCTCATCGTGATCGACAACACCTTCGCCTCGCCCTGGGGCTGTCAACCGCTCACCATGGGCGTTGATTTGGTGATTCATTCAACCACGAAGTACCTCGGCGGCCATTCGGACCTCATTGGCGGTGCCGTTGTCGGCAGCAAGGACCTGATCGCTGAGATATTCAAGCGGAAAATCCACTTTGGAGGCAGCCCCGATGCCCACTCCAGCTACCTGTTGGAACGGGGCATGCGAACCCTTGATGTCCGCATGCCGCGTATTTGCGAGAACGCCGCCGAAATCGCTCGTCGGTTGGAAGCTCATCCAATGGTGGTCCGCGTCTATCACACGCAACTTGAAAGCCATCCCGATTACGAAGTTGCTCAACGAACGATGCCGAAGGGGTCCGGGATGGTGGCTTTTGTCGTCAAAGGCGGCGACGATGCGGCGCTCAAGTTCATGCGGAATTTGAACATCATTTACGAGGCCACGAGCCTTGGTGGCGTCGAATCGTTGATCGAATGTCCGTTCAACTCCAGCCACATGTTCGTTCCCGAGGATGTTCGGGTGGCCGCAGGCGTTGTCCCGGGCTTTGTCCGATTGAGCATCGGTATCGAAGACAAGGACGACCTTTGGGCCGACATCGCCCAAGCACTCGCTGCCGTCTGAAGGGGGAAGGTCGGTGGACACCGAACTGCTCGTTGCGGCCTTGGTGTTCATTGTCCCGATGTGTTTCACGCCCGGGCCCAACAACATCCTTTGCGCAGCGCACGGGTCGAGGTTTGGCGTGCGAGACACCCTCCCGATGATTCTCGGCATGGGCGTTGGATGGTCCATTTTGGGCGTCCTCATCGGCATGGCCACGAACACGATTGAGCGCTATGAAGCGTTCTTCAACGCTCTTGGCGTGGTCGGGGCGCTCTACATCGCCTACATCGGGGTGTCCGTGATGCGGAGTTCCACCGTCAAGGCAGAAGACGTCGAACACCAACTTGGCTTTCAAACCGGCTTCATGCTTCAAATCGTGAACGGAAAAGCTTGGGTTCATTTCTTGGTTTTGATGACGACTTTTGGCCATCTCTTCGGCAGCGGTTTGCTTGCCAAGGTGTTGCTGGTGCTGCTCAACCTTTCGTTTGGCTGGCCAGCCGTCCTCACTTGGGCCATGTTTGGCTCGTACCTTCGCTCGGTGTTCACCTCGGAGACTTCGGGAAAAACCCTCAACCAAATCTTTGGCCTTGCGCTCGTGGGCGTGGCGGCGTACCTTGTTCTTGCCTGATCACTGACCCGTCGTGACTAGCAAGGTCGCAAACGCCTCATCCCATTCGGTTTGGAGGTCGGAAAGTTCACTCTCATCGGCAGCGAGCAGGCGCTCCCCGAGTTGAACGAGCACGCCGGTCGGCACCGCCCATACACCTCCGCGGTCCCGAGCATTCGACTCAAAGTGCCACTCTTGGCCCCCGGAGCGCCCCACGGCAACCAACCAAGCCCACGAAGCCGCCGCTCCGTCGACATCATCGTGGCGAGAAGTCGCTTCACGTTCGATGGAACCCATCCCTTTGGTGAGGCCGTCCACGATGTAACGGTGAATCTGAGCCGCTGCACCGCCCGCGTTGCAATCGGGGAACCGAGCGCGCTGTTTCGCAAGCGCCCGTGCTTGGTCCAAACTCTTGAGGAACTTTCCAAACGGTTTGGGTGAATCGTTTTGGTCCTTCCAAATGGTTTCCGCTTCCGACCCGGTCAAGCCAAGGACGCCCAACGCTTCCAAGCCGTGGGTGGCCCAGAACGTCGTCAAAACATCGCCGCACGTGGCGCCCGACATGATGCGAAGGCTGCGCCCGTCGCGTTGTTCTGCGCTTCCTTTCGCCTCGATTCTCAGCCCCTCGGTGTCCTCGTGAGGGTTGGTCACGGCCAACCTGAGGATTTCAGCCGTGAGTTGGTGCTCCTCAGGGGAGCCGGGCATGGATGCGAGGGCGGTCAAAAGATCATCAAACGATGTCCCGTCAAGCCAATCTTCGTCGATGAGAATGCCGTCTTCAATGCCCTCCATGACGCCTTGTTTCATCGAGGCCCCCACCACGCCCTCGTTCATGGTCAGTCCCTGCCACGCATCCAAAATTCGGTCCATGCTCTCCCGACTTTCTTCGGGGAGCGGCCGTTCCTCAGGCCAGCCGTTGGGCGACCAAACCGCATCCAAGGTCAGCACGGAAGGCAACAACGGGGGCAACATGGAAAGGGCGAGGTGGTGGATGAACGGACTGTCCTTTTTGGTGAAGGTTTGAAGCGCATCGAGGCCCAATCCAACGACTTGACCGCCGTGGAAATGCAGGGAAATGTAACCCTGTCCGGAGGGGCTTTTTGCAACGATGGCCCCGGCGTCAAGGCCCTCGGTGTACCACACAGGTCGACCGTCCACTTCGCTGCTCGTGAAGGAAAACCGGGACCGATCAAGCACGTCTTCCAACCACGCCTCGGGCGGAATCGGGTTGGGGCCGGTGCAGACAAAGCCGCCTTCCCAGCTGAAGAAGTACATGCCGTGTTTTGCATGGGCTTCCCAAGGCAGCATGCGAAGGGTGACATTGCTGAAATTTTGGATACCCGCCATGTAACCGGGCTTCCCGTCGCCCCGGCGAACATAGGACCCGCCGCCAAACGAACCGGAGTTGAATTGGCCCACCATCGTGAATTCCGTATCGTGGGCAGCGTGGAGCGAGCCTGCGAAGGCTTTGGCAACATCGTCGCCTCGTTTGGCCATCATTCGTTTTGATAACCACTTGAGATCGTCCTTTTTGTGGATGATTTTCTCAATTTCATTCAAGGTTTTTGTGACGGGGTCGGTCCTTCCCCACCGCAATTTTCCAGAGAAGGTCATGGCCGGGAGGTGGCTGCGCGGGTCGTCAAGGAATTTGCCAAGGTCGCGGGCCAGTTTTTTTGCCGTTGCTTCGTTGGCTTGCTTGGTCCCCTTCATCTGAATGCGTTGTTTCTTTTTTCCTGGGAATTCCACTTTTGACGGTGCGGCCACGGTGCTCCCCGCTGATGCCCTGCGGGTGGATGCGTTTGAGCCCTTCGCGTGAAAGCCCTCTTGACGAGAAGGCGCATCGTCTCGCCATGGTCACGGTGACGCTTCTCGGAACGGCGCAGGACGGGGGGCGCCCTCAACCGGGGTGCACAAAGCCGTGCTGCGCCGACCTCACCGCAGTGGATGTTCGTGACCCCGTCAGTTTGGGGTTCGTGGACGATGACGGCCGAGGCCATTTGGTGGAGGCCACACGGGCGCTTGGCCAACAACTGCTTCGTTGGAATCATCCTCCGATCGATTCGGTGCTTCTGACCCACGCCCATTTTGGCCACGTGGACGGCTTGGGCCTTTTTGGTCGTGAGACACTGAATGCACGGGGGCTGTCGCTGTACGCCTCCTCGTCGATGTTGAACTTGGTGAACGCAACGCCGGCTTGGGCGCTCTTGGTCGAGCAGGGGGTCTTTTCAACCGTGGTGCTCAGCGGGCATGAACCCACCACGTTGGGGCCTGGCTTGTCGGTTGAAGCGGTTCCAGTACCGCACCGAGCCGAACTTTCGGACATGCACGCCTTGGTCTTCCGGGGGCCGAATCGCGGCCTCCTTTTTTTGCCCGACCACGACCGTTGGGACGAAACGCTCACCACTCATGGCGCCCCCTCCATTCGGGCGTGGTTGACGCAATTGCAAGTCGATATCGCGCTGATCGACGGGACGTTTTGGAGCGCTGATGAACTCGAAGGAAGGGTGCAAAACGAAGTGCCTCACCCGCCCGTTCAGGAATCGTTGGAGCGTTTGGGCCGACGCCAGGAGGGTGACCCCGACATCGTGTTCGTTCACCTGAACCACACCAACCCGCTTCACGACGTCAATTCGGAAGAGCATCGCGAGGTGACGACCCTCGGCTGGCGTGTGGGCGAGCAGGGCATGACCTTCACGCTGTGAGGGGCGTCATGCCGCTGGGTTGGAACACCAGCATCGTCAGCGTCACGGTCACGGTTTCGCCGTCATCACCGGGGATGGGGGGGAATCCGTTGTTCACCTCGACGGTGACGTCCATCGTGAGGGTGCCGACCATCTCGGGAGAGGTACCCAGCATCTCAAGCACGCCGAGCAAGTCCGACTCGGTCCCGTTCAGGGCGTAATCGCCCGCGCCTTCCGCCGCGTATTGGTTCAGGTCGGCGTTGGGCCGAATGCTTCCCACGCCGGTCGTGGTGTCGCAGGCCGTCGTGCTGCGGTCGGCGTCGTCGCTCTCCGAAAACGGACCGGCGAGGCCGCTGTAATCCGGGCTGGTGATGACCTCGTCACACGCTTGGGTCCCGGTTTCTCCAGTATCGGTGTAGGTGATGGTCAGTTCAGCGATCAGCACCGCCGTCATGCTCTCGTCGATCGAGACTTCGAAGGTTTGCGTTTCGCCGTCGCTGAGGGTCAAGGACTGACTTTCGGTCCATTCGCTCACGGTGTAGGTGAGTTGGTAGGGGTCGTTGCCCGACGAGCCGCCGTTGCCCTCGGGGGCCACGGCTTGGTAAGTGCCTTCCAAGGCTCCAAAGAGAACGAGAATGGCTATTGCCGCAACCGTTGCCGTTTGTTGCGTGGGCAGACTGTATCGGCCCAACGGGTTCGGGTTGGACGCATCTCGCTTCCAACAGAGAATGAAGTGCGTGGCGAAGGCTGAACTCATGGCGGGAATGGACGGGAAGATGTCCTCGCCGTATCCGCTTGCGCTCCAGACGATCACGGCGCTGAGAGCGGCCACCATCATCCAAATCGTGTGTTCGGTATCGGGTTCGTAACCCATCATTCGAATCAACAAGAGGGGGACGAAGATGCCGCCCAATCCGTACACGGCCAAGACGACCAAGGCGAACACGGAGTCGCCAAACCCGGGGAATTGCTGACCGCCCAAGGCGATCAACGTCACGAAAACGGCGACGACCATGGTTACGCGCTTGGTGGTTTTGTGCTCTTGACTCCATTCGGGCTTGACGTCATCGGTAATGGCAGCCGTGCACGCCAAGACCTGACTGTCGGCCGTGGACATGGTCGCCGCAAAAATCGAAGCCAGAATCACGCCAGCAAGGAAGGGATTGAGCACTTCCATGGCGAGCAACGGAAGCCCGTCTTGTGCGTCGGAGGCGTCCAAATCGAGGAAGATGGCCCTGCAGGCCAACCCGATGATGAACATGAGCGCGATGAACGGGGTCTGCCAGACGAAGAACCAGATGGCGGCTTGCTTGCGGTCTTTGTCGTCCTTGAGGGTCATCACTCGGGAAACCACCTGAGGTTGACCCGCTACGCCAAGTCCACCGAGGAAGAAGGCGCCGATCCACAAGGTCACGCCGAAGGTGAGGTCGGCAGGAAACAGGTTCACCATGCCGGGGTCAACGCTTTCCAAGGTCCGGTGAAGACCCGAAAACCCGCCTGCTTCCGAGACGGCGACGTAACAGAGAATGGTGGACCCCACGATCATCACGCAAGACTGAGCCGCATCGGTCCAAATGGAGGCACGAATGCCGCCTGCATAGCAATACGCCACGACCAAGACAAAGCCGATGAGGATGCCAATGACTTCGGACCAGCCCAACATGGCTCGGAGCGCAACGCCGCCAGCGACGAGCTGGGCCGCTGCGTAGATGGCCAGGAAGACGACGGAGAGGATTGCTGCTAACTTTGCTTCAGGAGCACCCGTGGTCCGTGAGACGAGGGAGGAAAGGGAACGGACGCCACGTTCGTTGCCTTCTTTCTGAATGAACTTGTACAACCAAATCCAAGCAACGGCTTGGCCGATGGTGGAGACAAGGCCAATCCAAATGCCGGAATAGCCCTGAACGAAGATGAAACCGATGAAACCGATGAACATGTAGCCGGAATTCCAGGTGCTCACGGCGCTGAGGGCAGCGAGCGCAGGGTGCATCCCGCGGCCAGCGACCAAGTAATCGTCCGTTGTGTCCTGTTTCACCCGCATGGAGGCAAGGCCCACACCAGCGAAGAAACACATGAACAGCACAAAGGACAAGAGCAGAACAATCTCGTCAGATAGGCCGAACACTTACTCACCTCGGACCCAACGAGTCAAAGCCTTCTCTTCAACCTCACTCGCGTTGGCTGGAAAGACAAGACAGTTGAGGCGGCCACCCGGCTCGTCGCTGAGCTGGCCAAGGGTCGTCGTGACGATTTGCTGCTCAGGCGTACCCATATCCGAACAAAGAACGACGGAAATGTCCTCGAACGTTTGGTCGAGGTAGCGCGTGAAGGCGAAACGACGAAACGCCTCAAGGCCGTTTACGTCAGCATGCGGGCCTTCGTCCTCTTCGGCAAGTTTCTGCCACATCATTCTCAGCGAGTTCACCGCATCAGCGGGGCACATCGGGCGCTGTTCGCCGGTTCCTTGACCGGTTGGGTCAAGATCGAGCAAAGCCAAGGTGTGCAGGTTCTGTTCCTTGTTGCTCGCCAGCACTTCGAGCGGGGATGTGGCTACCCAATCGCCGTAAGGGTAGGTCAAGGTGGTTTGGCGTCCGAACCTGTAATTTGACAAGCCCACGGCCCCGGTCACGAGGTTGGTGATGGAAATGCCGTGGACGACGGCGCACGGTATACCGTGTTCGATCGCTCGCAGTTGGAGGTCGACGTGGGTGGTCGCCTGTAGCGGGTCGCCCACCACGAGAAGTGCAACCAGCGAGGTGGACGCCAATGAAAACAAACGCTCCGGGGCCTCAATGTCGGGGCGCATGACCCGCTCGACCGGCCCAACGGTTTCTTCCAACACCGCCAACGAAGCCTCGGGCCAAAGCGCCGTGTAGGCTTCGTACCATCGGTGGCCGGCGGCCTTTGCGGCGTTGATGGCCTCCAAGGTCAACCCTTCAACCGTTCCCATGCCGATGCCGATGAGCACCAACCCGGTGGACGGGAGTACGTTTCTGGTTCCCTTCTGCGCCGCCATACTCAAACCTCCAAGGGGCTTGGACAGGGCGAGGGCCATGCGTCATTTGAGCGTGCCGAGTCATGAAACCGAGCGGTGGCTTGCGTTTTGTCGCTCAAACGGTTGGCTTGCCCCCACGGGTGTTGTGCCTCTCGAAAGCGACCACCGCGGGGTTCCCTTGACCCAATCTGCCCCGGCGGATGACGACGAGGTTTGGGAGGGCATGCAGGTTGTTGATACAGAACCGCGGTCGAAAGGGCCGACCCATTGGCGCGAACGACTCCCCGTGGAGTTGCACCACCTCCCCGAATCGTTCTGGCCTTCGGCTTACGAAATTCAAGGCGATGTTCTGATGGTGAAGGTTGAACCCGACGTGGAGCCCCATGCAAAAGTGATGGCTCAGGCGATGTTGGAACAGCTTCCCAACGTGCGATTGGTTTGCGCGGACGCCGGGGTCGAGGGCGAATTCAGGGTTCGTCAACTCAACCCTCTTGCAAGCCGGGACGGTTCGGTGTCGACGAGAACCCAGATTCGGGAACACGGTGTTTCGATCTGGGTGGACCCGGGCTCGGTGTATTTCTCCGCCCGCCTATCGACCCAACGCCTTGAGACGTTGAAGGCGATGCAGCGGTTTCGTGCGCTGCTCAACCGCCCGCTCGTGGTGGCCGACCCCTACGCTGGCGTCGGCCCTTCCCTTCCTCTTCTGTTGGCCGAACCCGACCTTCTCGAAGGCTTCCTCGCCGGGGATTTGAACCCGGATGCGGTTGGCCTCCTTGCGTTGAACATCGCCGATTGGACCGCTCCCACCACCGAATTTGAGCCAAAGGTCGTGTTTTGTGAAGATGCGCTGAAGTGGTCGGAACGACCGGAATTGGTTGGCGTAGCGGACGTTTTGCTCGTCAATCTTCCCCACGACAGTCTCGACCATCTCCCAAGCCTGCTGCCGTTGTTGCGAAAACAGAACCGTTCGCTTCTGCGAGGCTGGGCCATCGTTGAGCGAACCCTGCTTTCGGCGTGCCCTCAGCGCATCCATGACGCCGTGAGTGAGGCGAACGGGCGTTGCGAAGACGTGTCCGTTGAGGAGATCAAGGGGTTTTCTTCGACCCGCTGTTTCGTTGTCTTTCAGACCATCATCGCATGGGATTGAAGCGTTCACTTGATGAAGCACCTGCTCCTCGCCGATTCCATGGACAACGTGGTCAAGTGCGAGTGCGGTGCGAGCATTGACATCGCCGGGACAACCCCTCGAAAGGACGGAACGAAGGTTTGGTGCCGCGTTTGCGGGACCGTCACGGTGCATCATCGTTGAGAACATCGACTTCTTCAAAATCCCGGTTCAAACGCTGGCTTCGCCAACCGGCAAGGCCAACCAGACACACGATTTCGATCAAACCGATCGGCGAAGGCAGTAAACGATCAACGTCCGCATCTTCGTCGTTGTCTGCAGAGAACGCCTTCGAAGCATCGTAATCGTCCACCTCAATTTGGAACCAATCCAAATCCCGGGGCAGGTCGGCGGTCAAGAACTCGTGACTCTCCTGATTCACCAAAAAATCGTCTTCGATTCGGATGCCGAACCATCCGTCGAGGTAGATGCCGGGCTCGATCGTGATGGCGTCGTAGGGGGCCAGCGGCTGTTGGTTGTACGACAAGCCAAACAACGGGTCGTCCGTGCCGCCGGAAAGCAACGGCGGTTCGTGGACACAAACGCCGAATCCATGCCCGAGGGAATGAATGAATTGGTCACCGAACCCCTGCTCCTCGATGTGCGTACGGGCGATATCGTCCAGCGCCCACGCTGGCGTGCCGGCTTCAATGAGCGGGAAGGTGAGGTTTTGCGCATCGTACACCGCCATGTAGGCTTTGAGAATCGTGGCGTTGGTCGTCCCGCCCACGACGTAGGTTCGTGTGACGTCGCTGACCCAGTCGTTCACCCGGCCGCCCAAGTCGATGACGACAACATCGCCGACCATGACCTGTTTTGGCCCTGCGCCGTCGTTGGCCGGGTCGCCATGAGGGATGGCGCCGTTTGCCCCGGAGGCGACGATGGTCGAAAACGACGGCCAGTCGGGGTTTGACCCGTTCTCGATCATGGCGCGATTGATTTCGTCAGCGATGGCTCGTTCGGTCAAGTTGGCCCCCATCAACACCTGCCAGAGCAGTTCACGACCAACGTGCTGGCCGATGCTGGCGAGGTGAACGGATTCCCGAATGGAATCGTCTTTGTTGGGAGAAATGCCTGTTGGCGAAGGGAATTTTCCTTCCAAAGCGTTGGCGACTTCGGTCTCGCAGGCTTCGGAAGCGGGCAACAGGCAAACGAGAACGCAGAACGCGAGGCCCACAGCAACGGTTCTGCTCATGGAACGGGGAGCACCCGCCTCCTCTTGGTTGCATCGGCATGTTCATGGTCGTTCCACGCCGCCAGCGCGTCGAGTACGATGACGGACAAACCCCTGGTCATTGATGTGGTTGACAACGGTGGCCAGTGGACCCACAGGGAGTGGCGGATGCTACGCTACTTGAAGGTGGACACGCAAATCATCGACAACACAACACCGGTTGACGACCTCCGGGAGCTCGACGGATTGATTCTTTCCGGAGGCGCAGCACGGGTGGGCTTGAGCGGTGAATTGGGCAACTGTGCCGCTTTTTTGGTGTTGGACATCCCGATTCTCGGCATATGCGCAGGACATCAGTTCATGGCCCGGCATTACGGCGGCGACGCACGAGAGTCCCCTGAGCCAGAATTCGGTGCCATGGAGATTGAACTGGTGAACGGCGGGGGAACGATTTTTTCCGGGACCAGCCCCGTCCAAACGGTCTGGGAATCGCACAACGATGAAGTGCACGCCGTTCCCGATGGGTTTTTTGTGACAGCCAGCAGCCCTTCGTGCGCCGTTCAAGGCATGGAAAACGAAGAAGGAACCCGCTTCGGTCTGCAGTTTCACCCGGAAGTTAACGATTCTGAATTTGGCAAGGAAATGTTCGAAAATTTCGTTGAAGTGTGCCGTCGGCGACGAGACGGCTGATACGGCGGACGCCGGAGAAAACGCTCCTAAGTTGGCTGGAATACACTTAAAATGGAGTCAAACGAACGCCAAACCGATGAACACCCCTCGGCGTACCCCATCTGGCCTGCTTGTGACCCTTTTGTTGTTGACGGCGCTTTCTCCGCTTGCAACGGTTCAAGCCCAACCCGAACAAGCTTCAGAATACTACTACGGCGTAGAATACGACTGGACCAGTCTTGACTCCGACTTGCAAAACGTGAGCGGCTTGGACATTCAAGCCCTCTTCACCGAAATCATGGACGACGCTACGGACGCCGGGTTCAACCTTGACTTGGGCCAGTTGACCACGGGCGCCACCAACGTGTACGTTCATCAGACCGAGGACATCACCCCTCAAACCATTCAGAACTTGGACGGCGACGACCTTGAAGTCTGGAGCCGAACCAGCGACGTGACCTTGCGTCACGGCATTCTCTCCAACTTTGTGCTGCTTACCGATTGGTCAGAAGGCGCCTCTTTCGGCGGCGACCCGACTTCCTTTGACATTGACGTGATCGCTGAAGCCGAAAACGTGCTTACGGTTGACATCCTCTACACCGAGTACCTCAACGATGCTTACGAACTGGTCGGTGCCGACATCGGCGTTGACATGACGGTGGGCAACGACATGAACCTCGGCGTTGACATCGCCCTTGAAGGCGGTGGCGAGGAGATGACCGTTGACTTTGACACGGGAATCAACTTCGAGTATTCCATCTCTTCAGACGCCGTTTGGCGCCTCGGATCCGCCAGCCCCATCTACATCGAAGCGGCCGAAAACGACTACACCTCCTGGGACTGTGTTGAGGACGAGATGGATATCGGCGTCTACGAAGAAGATTGGGGCGAGACTTATGTCTACGACGACTGCGGTCTCGTTGACGGCTCGTACACCGGTTCGGCCGACTATGAAGTCTATCTTACCGGCCTTCCAACCGAAGACTTTGGTTTCGATGCTGGTCAGTTTGACCTCACCATATCGGATGCGTTCCAAAACTCCGGCGACTACGAAGAAGATGCAGAGATGGGATGGGTTGTGTTCTCGATGATGGAGGAAGCCCTCGAAGTTGACCTCGGTGACGGCACTCCGGTGGCCGCACAAGGCTGCGACTCCTGCCCACCCGGAAACCCCGTGATGTTCAGCCTGCTCGGAAACGTGCTCGCTTATTCCAGCAGCGCCTTCGGGGAAGCCGTCGCTGAAGACGTTGAAGCGCAACTTGACGAATCCGTCGGAGACTTGCTCGAGGAGTGGTTCGGTTCTGCCGAAGGCGATGACCACGAGTATGACAACAGCGAATACGAGTGGACCTGCGACAACGGCGAAGTCATCAACATCTGGTCGGTCAACGATGGATGGGAAGACTGTGCAGACGGCTCGGACGAGATGGATTTCTACTTGCAATCGTCCGACGCCTCTGACGATCAAGGAAACCCTGTCTACGCCTTCTGGGGCTCCGTTGAACCAAGCGCACTTGGCATGGACGAGGATGAAGAGGTTTGGTTTGTTTGCGATGACGGAGAACTCGTTCCTTGGTCCTACGTGAACGACGACTACCCTGACTGCGACGACGAATCCGACGTAGCCGTTTACGGTGAAGAAACCACGATGATGGAGTGCGCTGATAATTCGAGTACCATCTACCTCTCGTGGGTCAACGACGGCGAAGAAGACTGCTCAGACGGCTCGGATGAATCCCAGTACGACGAGACCACTGGGGAAGAAACCTCGATGTTCACCTGTGCAGACGGTTCGGATACGTTCATTCTCTCTTGGGTGAACGATGGCTTCGCAGACTGCGACGACGGATCGGACGAATCGCAGTACGAAGAGTATACCGTCTACACCTGCGATGACGGTTCAGAGATTCCTTTCTCGTCGGTCAACGATGGATGGGAAGACTGTACCGACGGCTCCGATGAAGTTGCGAGCAACGAGGTGGCCGATGACTGGTTTTACTGCAGCGACTGGAGCACCTCAGTGCCCTTCCAGTGGGTCAACGACGGTGAGGCCGATTGCGCAGACGGTTCGGACGAGTACGACGCCACCAACCCCACCGATTTCTACTGCGACGCTGACGACGCCACGATTTCGTTCGAGGCCGTGAACGACGGCATGGACGACTGCAGCGACGGTGCAGACGAGGGCAGCGCTTTCTACATGATGTTGGACATTTGGATGGATGACGGCGAAGGCAACATGATCATGAATGCGAACGAACTCTTGGTGTGTTCCGATTATTCCGCCTGTGACGTTTACTTCTCGCCCGGTGACAGCATGTACATCACGACCGACACGCCCGTGTCAACCTCCGGAGGCTACGGCGACTTCGAGCAGTGCATCGGCGCCGAACTTTACGATTCATTGGGGAACTTCCTCCTCGAAACAGACGCCTACTGTGAGTCGGGCTGGAACGGCCCTTCCATCGATTATGTTGACGTTGAGAGCAACGGGTACGAGCTTGACTTGTGGGTTGAGTCGTCTGATTGGAACGGACAATACAACGACGTAACCCTTGTGGTGACGCTCTTTGACGAATCCGAATCCGCTTTGAATTCATGGTCGGTCCCATACGGCGGCTCTTCAGCAGCCGACCTCGTGGAAACGTACGACGTTTCCTCAACCGGCGAATATTGCCTTGTTGCTGAATTGTTTGTCGACGGTGAGACGACACCCTTTGATGAGCAATTCACATGCGGCGATGTCACCGAAGAACCCGAGCCAAGCGACCGCTTGATGGCCATTGCCGAAGCCTTTGCCGACTCCGGCCTTGAAGAGGTGCTGACGGCCTTTGGCGAGAACCTGGAACAGACCTTCACCGAAGTGGCCGAAAACCAAGAGACCCCCGAATTCCCCTACGTTGACGGCATGTGGGCTCCGCTCTGGAGCACCGAACACGCCACCATCGTTGGCGTGGGCGTTTACGCTTGGGACGAGGACGACAACGGGTACGTGCTCGCAGGTCCCGAAACGACCGGCTACAGCACCGACCTCCCCATGGTCTTCGCCAGCATCAACTACATCACCGGTGTTTCCGCCCAAGAAGCCCAGACCGCTATGGCCGACATCGACACTCTTGAGGACATCGTTGATGTTGAAAACCACGATCTTGACTCGCTTGCTGAAGCCCTCGAAGAAGCCGGCGTTGACACCTCCACGTTGGATATCACCGATTCAACCGACGACAACGGCGAGGACGGCGAAGGAACCCCCTCCGCCGAAGACATCGCTGAAGACGCTGGCCTCCTGCCCTTCATGTCGCCGTTCGCTCTGGTTGCCATGATCGGTCTCGCTGTGGCCTTCGCCCAAAGCGGACGAGAAGAAGACGAGTGATGAAGTACTCCAACAGGGAGGCAAGGTCGTGTTGAAGCGACCGAAGCCTCATCCAGTGTTGAGCTTGCTTCGCCTGTCCTTCACTGGCCTGTTGTTGCTTCATGTCTTCATTTCGGCTTGGTTGGTTGCTACGGTTGACGCAGCCTACACCGAAGGCCGTCCTGCGCCCACCGAAATTCACTCAATCGTTGCCGTTGATAAAGACCAAACGGCCATTGATGTGAAGATGGAAAAGGCAACTTCGTTCGTTTTGTACTCGCTTCAGCGAGACCGCCAAGTCGAAACCAACGCCAGCGATGAAAATACGGAAGGCGATAGCGAGGTCACCGCATCATCGGACACGGATTGGCTCGGCTTGGGCCGACTGTTCGTCACGACCAGTTTCCTGTTGTTACTGGTCGCCGAATTTGCCGTTTGGAAGGGATTCAAGTGGGCCCGAGCTTGGCGTGTCGGGGCGTTCTCTCTTGCCTTGTTGGCGATTTTCATCCTCTTCCCCACCGCCTATGTGGCGGATTTAGGGGGGCAGTCAACGGCTCAAAACTCACCCGGTTTTGATCTCGAAAACAGCGCGTTTGCCCACCCCGAGGCCAACTCTGACCTCAACCTCAAATGGCTTGGTATGGAGCTTGACGCCTCGTTTTCAGGATACGATTTGGGCTTGGTTCAACCCGAGAATCGGACCAACGTCTCTCTGGCTGTCCCTCTCAACGGTACACCGGATGCAAAATCGTTCATCGCCTTTGAGTCAACGTTTGCCATCGAATACGGAAAAAACCTCGATGCGTTGTTCGTTGTGCCGTTCCTTTGGTTGGTGTTCCCGGCCTCAAAGCCAACATCAACCAATCTCGAGGAAGAGTGATGGCGCCCACTCCGGGAATTGAACCCGGGTCGCAGGAATGACAATCCTGCATGATAACCTCTACACCAAGCGGGCAGTTTCAGCCCTTCGGGGACGCAACCGCTATTTAAGCCGCGCCATGTGGGTGAATTGGGTGCTACCGTGGTCAAACCGAAAACTTCTGCTGAAAAAGCCCGAGAAGAAGAAGAGAGTTCCCAACTTGAGAGCATGCTGGGCGGTGCTTTTGGCGACATCGAGGCCCTTGAATCCCAGGTCGCGGAGGCACAAACGGAAGAAAACATGACCGAGGATGAGGCCAACGAAGCGACCTTGACCTCGAGCGAGGAAACAACCGAAACACCCGTTTCTCCGCCCACAGGCCCACCCTCGGGGCCCCCCTCCGGCCCTCCTTCAGGTCCTCCAAGTGGCCCAC
The DNA here is from genome assembly GCA_030828165.1 of Candidatus Poseidonia sp. Lineage (GTDB taxonomy): Archaea > Thermoplasmatota > Poseidoniia > Poseidoniales > Poseidoniaceae > Poseidonia. The sequence goes on along the minus strand of JAURDA010000007.1, from coordinate 1,636 downwards.
CCTCGGGGCCTCCAAGTGGGCCGCCGTCGGGACCACCGTCAGGTCCTCCAAGCGGACCCCCCTCGGGCCCTCCCGGTGGACCGCCTTCTGGTCCACCCTCCGAGACACCGAGCGAACCCGACTTGCAGGAATCCGAAGCGACATCGCCCGTCGAAGGACCCGCAGCCCTTGCCTCACCTTCTGAACCCGAATCCGTTGAAACCCCTTCCGAAGAACCAGCGGCAGAACCAGCGGCAGAACCTGCACCGGAACCCGTTCCTGAACCTCCATCGGAACCGCCGGTCACGGAAACGGCCGAACCCGTTCCTGCCGAGAGTGAATCAACTCAACCCGTCGCCGATTCGCCCACCACCGATGTTCTCGCCGAAAAAGAGGCGGAACTCGAACGCCTTCACATGGAAAACGCTCGTCTTCGCCAGTCGATGGCGGGAGCGACCGAGGTCATCGAGCAATTGGAAGAGCCGGCGATGCCCCCGCACGTCGATGAGAACATCGTGATTCCCTCGCATGTGGTTTCGGATTTCGTCCGCATCGGGAGGCAGTTGGACAGGGAGCACCTCGTACGGGCGACCATGGGTTCGGTGGCCATGATTCACCCTGAGCAGCCCAACCTCATGATCTCAAGTCGCAACATGGTGACCTTGCCCCGAATGAACGAGCGCAGTTTGTGCGCTGCTCCTCTGGGGAGCATGTCGCCCCGTGGAGCACCCGGGGACTGGCACGTCATGGAGGTCGTGTTGGCTTCGGTTTCCGTGGTTACCGGAGGTCCTGCGGCCGTGATCCATATGCATGGCCCGCACACAACAGCCGCCAGTTGCGAGCAGGACTTGGTCCTCTTGACGCCGTTGGACGCCGTAGGAAAACAACACATTGGGAAGATCATCATCGTCGACCCCGACCCTGACCATCCCGAAGAATTCCTTCGTCAAGTGGCTGAAGCACTTCAGCAAGGCGGCATGCGATGCGTTGTGGTCCGCGGCAACGGCGCATACGCTGTGGGAGCGGATTTTGACCAGGCATGGGCAAACGCTGCAATGTTGGAACACAGCATGCACATTCACCTGCTTGCCCGCCAAGCCAACCTCAAGATTTGATGATTCTTCATATACGCTTGAGCGGCCTTTACCGGCGAGGTGAATGGCTTGGACGACCGGAACGTTTTGAGGTTGAACGAACCCAACGGGTTCGTGAATTTCGGGACTTTATATGTAGTCAAGGAGTCAACACTTCGGAAGGGAACGACCATGAAAGAAAAGACCGTGTTTGACGTAGAAATAGCAGACGCATCTGGGCACTCCGTTGTGCAGATGTCACAGAACGAAATCGCCGAGAAGGCCACCCAATCCCAGGGCACCTGGGTGTTTGTGAACGACCAGTTGGTCAGCGCCGCCGACGTCGCCTCCATGAACTTGGACGCCGGCAGCCGCATTCGCTTGATGCCCGGCCTCGTTGGTGGCGCCGATGCGCCCACCTTCGAAGTTGAAATCGCCGACAGCACCGGTCACAGCGCCGCCGTGATGACCCAAGCTGAGATTGCAGAAACCGCCAACCGCTCCGCAGGCACCTGGGTGTTTGTGAACGACCAGTTGGTCAGCGCCGCCGACGTCGCCTCCATGAACTTGGACGCCGGCAGCCG
>JAURDA010000079.1 GCA_030828165.1 Candidatus Poseidonia sp. | reverse complement strand
AGCAGTTCGCTGGCCTTGAGGAAAATGGCGGCACGTGCCTGCCAAGGCATCGTCGACCACATTTCGTGAGCGTTCAGGGCGGCGTCGATGGCGGCGTTCACTTCTTTCTCGCCGGCCATGTGGACGCGAGCGATGACATGGCCGTGGTTGTGAGGCATGACCTGCTCGACCACATCGCCGGTGAAGACCTCTTCACCGTTGATGATGCACGGGATTTCGAGGACTTCGGCCGACTGACGCATGAGCTCAGCCTTGAGGTCAGCGCGCTCCTTGCTGCCCGGCAGGTAGCCGAGGATGGGTTCGTTGACGGGGGTGGGCGGCTTGGGAATGCTGTTGGGCATGGTAGAATGGCTTCATCGGCGATTCTTGAACCTCACCCATCGCGTCCATGGTGCGTTCGAGCGGTAAACTGGGACAATTTTCTCCTCTTTGGACAAAAAGCGCAAGGAGTTGGCATGCTTCACCGGTAGAGATGAGTGTGCTTGGCGCGAACTTTCGCAATTTTTGGTCCAACAACGGCCGCGCAGTAGCCCTGGTAGGGATTTCGTGCGTAGTAGTCGTGATGCTTTTTCTCGGCGATCAGGAAGTAAATCGGTTCCTCGAGCGTGGTTACGATGGGGTCGTCGTAGACGTTGCCCATGTCGGCGATCATGGCCTCGGCCGCAGCTCGCTGTTCTTCGGAAAGCGGCATGATGCACGACCGGTATTGGGTTCCAATGTCGTTGCCCTGGCGGTTGAGTTGGGTCGGGTCGTGGACGGTGAAGAACACCTCGAGCAGGGTCTCAAACGAGACGATGGACGGGTCAAACACCACTTCAACCACCTCAGCGTGGCCCGTCATTCCACTGCACACGGCTTCGTACGTCGGGTGGGGGTCATGGCCGCCTGCATAAGCGGGAAGGGCAGACTCCACGCCGTGGATGTGTTTGTAGGCGCCTTCAACGCACCAAAAGCATCCTCCGCCGACGATCATGCGTTCCATGAAGTCCGCTGCTGCTTCGTCCATATCAAGGTTTGATTGAACGCAAGATTCAACGATACGGCTGCAGATTAACTTCAAGTGCTTTTGCAGGCCGATGTCGACCTGTGAACAAAGATGCCGCTTGGTTCGTGCTCGCTCTTCTTCTTGGTGCCAGTTTGCTCGCAGTCATGTTGGTTCCAGAAGACGAGGCTGAATCGATGAGCGGTGACGACACCGAGGAAGAGACTGTCGAAGAAAGCACGTGCCTTGTCGGTACTCAAAAAGTGTTCAATGCCTCTGCGGAGAACGGCTACGATTGTGTGCCCTTAGACCCGCATTCCATGTTCCACACGCACCCTGCTCCGGTGTTATCGGTCAGCAACGTGATTGACGACGGGTCCAGCATTGCCATTCTTGGCGGTGTCGACCATCTGCATCCCGATGAGATCACCGTCAGGTTGAGTCTTGACGAGGACGTCACCATCTCTACGCAGCCCAACACGGACGGTGCCTGGTCGCTGACGGTGCAAAGCAGTGCTGAACAGATTTACCTCAACATCACGGCTACGCACGACGAAGAAGAGACCACATCGAACACCACGTTCATCGAAATCAATCGAACAACTTCCGAAAACGAAACCAATCCAACCGATGATGGAACCACCACCGGCAACAACAGCGGTAACCAGACGGGCAACAACACGGGCAACAACACGGGCGGCGAGACAGGCAACGGGACCGGTGGTGAGACCGGTAACGAAACGGGCAACGAAACCGGCAACACAACCGAACCCACCCAACCGACCTACGACCCATCCGACATGGGCCAGTTCTGGCTTGATGTCTTCCGTTGCCAATCAGGACAGAACATCACGCAGGTGGACGACCTCTCCACTTCAGCGGTCGAAACCCACGAATGCTCGGTCAGTATTACGATGAACGCTACACACATCACCATCACGACCAATGGACTGCCCGACCATGATTTTGAATCCACGCTGGCGTGCACCCAAGCCAACGACTGCACCCGTGCGCAAAATTACGAATGGACCGTCCCTCGTTCCCCGGTCAACGACACCACCGGTGGCCATGATTCAACCAACTGTCCCGAAGCGAACGGCGATTACGAGTGCGCAGCGGCCCTCGGCGAGATCGCGATTGCCATCAACGGCGTGCCGTTCTACGGCCCCGAAGACGGCCCTGGCGGGGACGCTGTTGCCAGCCAACACGGCGTGTACAACGAGGACCGGCAGCCGATTGAACTCGGCGTGTGCCACGCCCACAACGGCCAAGGCGGGACCTTCCACTACCACGCTGACGCCAATTGCCTTCACTGGCACCCCGCCGAAGGCGAGGACATGTTCGATTACGATATCAGCACGCCTGCTGCGGTGGCGCAGAACACGGCGAACGGTTCGCACTCGGCCGTCATTGGTGTGGCGATGGACGGTTACCCCATCTACGGCCTGTGGGGCTACGACGACCAAATGAACGTCGTTGAAATGAGGAGTTCTTACAAGCTCAAGGAAGGCGAGACGGGCTACAACGGCATTGACGATTACGAGTATATGCAAGGCCTCGGCCACCTTGATGTGTGCAACGGTCATTTTGGCCCCACACCTGAATTTCCCGAGGGGATTTACCACTACCATTCCACCATGATGAACGGCGAGGGTGACATGGGTTTCCCCTACTTCTTGCTGTGCTATCACGGCGAGACCTTCCTCGACGATGGCGGCGAAGTTGACTGTTCAGGGCTCGGCGAAACATGGGGTCCGGGCATTGGACCTCCTCCTCCCGGTTGCGAAGGCGGACCCGGCGGTCAACTCGTGGACATATACCTCGTTTCCCCCCGGGTATTTTCGCCTATGGTCACGGTATGGATGCTGGGGTTGGTGATACTGTTCCTCAGACAGCGGCGGCGTTGAATTCCTTCCCTATCCAATGTTTATGATGAGTCAAACGCGCTTTGGAGCATGCGAACATGCGATCGATGTCGAATGCCATTGGTGGGAAGTCGATGCCACCGTTGCAATTCATCTCAACGAAGTCGTCGCTGTGAAATCTGCAATCGCCCGTCCAACGGCCTTCGTACACCAAACGGCTCGGACAGGGCGATGTGCAGAAGTTGCCGTAAACAGGCTAATTGATTCTATAGAATGGTGGACGTGCCGAGGGAGGTACACCCCAGAATGACTCACTCACTTCTTCGCTTTCCCAGCCCCACCTTTCCCTCTGTACTGGGTCTGCCACTTGAGCAGGTCTTC
>JAURDA010000078.1 GCA_030828165.1 Candidatus Poseidonia sp. | reverse complement strand
TGCTGAACCCGAAGAGCAAGGTGCCGAAATACGGGCTCCCCAACGCCCTTGTGCCCTTGGCCGTCCTGCAGGACTGGTTGGGCGGCAAGTTCGGGCGGCAACGTTACTTGACTCGCGCCGTTGCACGGAACATGATGGGCGGCGATACCAATTACTCAAGTTCCAAAGCCGAGGACGTGCTCGGGATGGATTGGGAGGATTTGGACACATGCATCCAAGATACGGTCGACGCCTTCCGGTGACGCCGACGCAAGGCCTTCGCCTTTCGACGGCCAGTTGGGCCGTTCCCGCAGCAAGCATTTTGCTGGCCATGAGCATTCATGGCTTGAGCGATGCCCGAGCCTATCCGTTTTTCATCTCCGAAGCGGATTACTCCGGACTCCAGGACAGCGTGTTCTCCTTGGGCCTCACGTTGGCCGGGTTGATTCAATTGACCTACGCCTGGCACCTCTACCACGCCCTCGAGGCGGAGCGAGATGGCCTGTGGTTTGCAGCCACCGTGGTGGCGATCATCGCCGCAACGAACACCGTCTTGGTGGCGAACCTCGACATGTACGACCACATCAACCCCCATATTTTGACCTCTATGTTGGCCTTTGGCGGCGGTATCCTTTGGGTGGCGCTTGCCCAACGTGCCCTAGGACAGCGGGCCCATCCAACGGGTCAACGTTGGCGAAAAACCGGTCTTGCCATGGCGGGAGTGGGCTTTTTCGTGATGGTCGTCAGTTTCCAACTCGCCGTGAACGGGATTGACGCCTCCGACTTGACCACGGAGGCGTTCCTCAACCAAGCCCAGTCGGGCATTCGCATCGCTGCACCGGCCGAATACGTTCTGGTCGCCGGTCTGCTGCTGAGCTTGGCGTCCTTTCGCCACGAACTGAAACAGGCGGAACCCGCAACCTTGCGCGACCATTAAGTGAGGCGACCACAACCCTCGTCCATGAACCGGTGGTTGGCCTTCATGACCGTGTTGACCATGATGCTCGCTGGATGCGTGACGGAAGAAACGGTGACGGGCGATGAAGAACCTTCGGTGGTTGAGACCGCTCCGACCGCCACGATGTTCCCATCATGGTCGGCCGACGACCACAACAACCTCTCTCACGCCAACGACGAGTTCAGCAACCTTTCCTACATGGCGTACTTTTCTGCGCCCTGGTGCGCCCATTGCGAATCCACCATCGATGCGTACGACCTGGTGATTCCCGAAGGACGGATTGCGGTGTTTTCCATGGAAGCCCGCGAGGAATACGCCAACATGAGCGAGTGGCAAAACCGCACCGAAGTGAACCTCAACCGCACCCTCACCCGCCCGTTCATGCTTCATCCAGAACTCGCAAAAAGTGTCGATGTGAAATCCATCCCCCACGCCGTGTTCGTCAACGAACAGGGCTACGTCTACCACGTTGAAATCGGCAAGGAAACCAACCTCACCTACATTCAATCCATGTGGGACCTCACGGCTTCAGCTCGCTTCAACACCACCACCGGATGGAGTCCAAGCCCACCTGAAGCAGCGGCGTGAACGGAACATCTTGGTCCAGAGCGATAGGGCTCTGCGCCCCACAACCCGATGGGAAGGCCGCCGGCCGGATCAATCCTCAGCGAGCAGTCTTCGGGTGTTGACGACGTTGCAGAATTCTTCGTGCAAACTGGCCAAGGCCGTTCTGTGCACCACATCGGCGTCAAAGCGTTCACCATCGTGAGCCGTGCGAGGGAAGGTTGCGCAGGCGTCACCGACCAGCGTCACCTCAAAACCGAGGTTGCCCGCCATAGCAGCCGTCGTCGAAACACAGTGATTGGTGGTCAAACCAAGAAGCACGAGTTTGTGATAGCCTTGATTTCGCAGCCAATCTTCCAAGTCGGTTCCGATGAAACAACTGTTCACGTTTTTGACAAACTCCACCTCGTTTTCGAGGGGTTCAGCCCAGGGGAAGAAGGCGAAGCCTGCTTCCTCTGCCCTGAGAGGGCTTTGGGGCTCCAACGAGGCGTGTCGGACATGCACGACGGGCCTTCCTCTTTCCCGCCAGCGGGCGAGTACGGCCTGAGCATGGACCTCGAACGCTGGATTGTTGCGTTGGCCCCAAACGGGGTGGTCGAAACCGGTCTGGCAGTCGATGAGGAGAAGCGTTTCGCTGCTGCGCATATCTTCGGTAGACCGTGGCTCTCTATGACCTCTTTGATGCGGTTCGAGACGCCTGAACGGGGCATAAAAACCCTGTTTCATTGAAAGGAAAAGTGTTCTCCATTGATAACTGAGGCGATTCGTGGCCTCGCCATGAGCACGAGCGAGAAATCCTCAGAAAAGTTTCAAAACCGGCCACTTCGTAATTTCTTCAAACTCGTTCCCGTACTCGAATGGTTCTATCCGATTGACCATCGCCGGCTGTGGAAGGATGCGTACAACGAAGCCTATCCGAGCGGAAAAACCCTCAAGGAGAGCTACAAAGCGGTGTGGGAAGTCAATACGCTCGCTGCGGTGTTGGTCTTGGCGATGAATGCCTCGTTGTTTTTTAGTCTGTTGACAGGGGAATCCAGAGACTTCTACTGGGCCTCAACACCTTACACAAGTTTGGCCTGGTGGACCATGGTCATGGGAGGCGTCATCGTCGTCATCAATTTCGTTCATCTCAACTGTCTGCTCGTGGTTCACGGGGTGTATTCGGCGGTGGACGACGACAACTTCCGTGCCATCGTCAGTGCGAGAGGTCCCACCGGCCGCCTTGCGATGATCCCCGATTATCTCGTGGTCTGCTCGATGTACGGCATGGCGATGTGGTGGTGCATGCTTTTGCTCGTGCACGTCAAGAACGTCGTTGGTTCAGCCATCATCATCGGTTTGTTGTTGGCGATCGTGACGTTTTTGGTGTCGTACTCGAGTTATGCGGCTCGGATCATTTATCACAGCGGAGCACACAAACCCGAGAGCATCTTTCAAGAAATCGCAGCCAGCCATCTCCCTCAAACCCATGAAGAATTGGGCGACGCCATCATGCAACGTGCGTTGAAGGACATGCGGCAGACGATGGAGCCGCTTAACATCGGGTCTCAAATCCGAAAGGACCTCGAGAACACCGAAGGGTGGTCGTCCAAGGACACTGATCAGGCGTGAGGTCGTGCGGCCTCCACTTGAGAGATGAAGATTGGAAGGGTAGCGTTGTATACGGCCCACTGCAACCCCATGGAAATCAAATTGTCATTTACATGGGACTTCAAGATGAACCCATGAGGATGGGCAAGGTAAAC
>JAURDA010000077.1 GCA_030828165.1 Candidatus Poseidonia sp. | reverse complement strand
GGAAGTCCGGTTCGCCCAAGCCGAAGGAAATGACATCGTCGCCAGCAAGGTCGAACATTTTGCGAACACCGGTCGGTTGAATCGCCAGAGCACGGTCGCTGAACGTTCGCATGAGTACGGCGAAAGCCGCTTTGCATTTCAATGCAGTCATGTCTTCTTGGCCTTGGCCGACGGCTTGTTTTCGTCGTCGACCAAAACCGCTTCGAGGACCTGTTCTTCCAAGGCTCCAACGGAGGCGAGCGTGAGGGGCTCCTCAACGCGAGCGCCGAGGGCCACCACCAGCAACAGGGCCACCAACAGAAGGCCAACGGCGATGGGGAGGGCATGCTCACCCCATCCCGTACCGTCACTTGCGCCCTCGCCGCTACCGGTAAAACTCACGAACACCGGCAGCGAGGCCACGCCCATTTCGTTCAAGCCCCGCACCTCGAGGGTGTGGTTGCCTTTGGAGAGGCGGCCAGTATCCAAAGCCACGACCCAATCAAAGCGTTCCAAGGCCCCAAGTTCGCCGTCCACCGCTCCGTACGTGACTTCCATCCATGAACCGCCGTCCACGCGGACCTCCACGGCAGCAACCGAGCCCGCTTGACCCCATGCGAGGCCTCGAACCTCGTAGAGGCCTGTCGAAGCGTTCACGCTCGCATTGGTGACGTGGACTTGGGTCGTCACGTCCACGTTGCCGGTCAGGTTGTTGTCCCGCAGGTGTTCAGCGAGTTGAACCGCTGCGTAGGCGTCCACCATGCCCCAGCCAAAGTCGCGGTTCCAAAAGGGGTCAACCTCGGGAGCCGAGGCTTCGCCACGACGTTCTGCCGTGAGTTTGAGGATCTCTTTCATTTCGGCCGGGGAGAGATCAGGGTTGGCTTGAATCATCATGGCCAGGATTCCTGAAACGGCGGGAGTAGCGTAGGACGTTCCCGAACCGCGCCCGGTGTAGCCGTTGTCTTCTGCCGACCCACCAAGCAAGTTGATGCAACCTCCAGAGGTCACGCACCCTTCGGCTTGAACGATGTTGGTGCCGGGCGCCGAAATTTCGGGTTTCAGCTCGTCGAGCGGGTTTCCATTGCCGTTGTCTCGCCGAGGACCTCGCGAGGAATAGGAGGCGACGGTGTCGTCGCTTCGGTCGACGGTGTTCTTGTCGTCGGTAGCGCCCACCGTGATGGAGAGGCTGGAAGAACCCATGCCCGAAAGACCGTCGTTGTCCGGTCCGTCGTTGCCGGCCGCAACGCTCACGACGATGCCGGCCTCCATGGCCTCGTTGAGAATGCGGCTGTGCATGTCTTCGCCGTCCGAGCCACCGCCCTCGTGAGAGGTGATGCCCCAGGACAGGGAGATGATGTCGATGCCGTAATTCGCCTCGTCAGCCCCCTGCCATGCCGTTTCCTTGTTGTCGATGATCCACTGCAAGCCGTTCATCGCCGACTCGTAAAACTCCTGAGAGAGCAAGTAATTCTCAAACGGACCCGCCCCAGCATCGGTCCCGATTCGAACGTCAACAAGGTCGGCGTCAGGGGCTGAACCGTAGAAGTCGGTTTGCTCCCCGTTGGCGTCCACGCCGGTCGCCGCCGCCATGCCCATGCAGGCGGTGCCGTGCTGATTGCCGTCGTCGGGGTCGTAGGTGCCGTCGGTTTCACGAGCACCACCCGCCGTGCAGGTTGGGTCGGTGTGGAGGTAGCAGACGGCGTCGTAGCCGGCGATGAACTTCTCGTTCAGACCCGGGTGTTCGTTGTCAACGCCCGTGTCAACCATGGCGATGTTCACGCCCCCGCCGGTGTAGCCGAGGTCCCACGCCCCCACGGGGTACATGCTGGAGTTGCGCGCCTTGACCGCAGGCGTTTGGATGTCGCCGTAGAGGTGGATTTGGCCGTAACGTTCCACCATCACCACGCCGTCGAGCGCAGCCAAATCGGGGACCAACGAAACGTCGATTTGGCCGAGCAACACGGCGTCAACGGCGTCGATAACGTCCACGACGGTGAGGTTGAGCGCCGCCAACTCGGCCAAGTGGTGGTCGTTGACGGGCTCGGCGTAGGAGAGGCCGATGCCGGCAAGGCCGACCATGGATTCCAAACTGTCGTGGACCTTGTTGCGGTTTTGGTCAAGAGCGGTTCGCTCCCACCACGGCGTCTCGTCGTTCAGCCAAGGCGCTTCGGCCTGTTCGGGAACCGTGGTGCGAGCGTCAACGGGCATCCATTGGAAGCCGGATTCGTCAACCGCCGCCCAAGCGACGGGCTCGGATTTCACGACCAAGGAGCCCGTGACGGGCGCCATCAAAACGACGAGCATGACCAGAGCGAGCGGGCGTTGCACGGTTTTCCCTCACTTCCTGCGAGCCTCGAGGGGGGCATCAACCTAACGATGCGGTGTCCGAACGAGTCGAGATGACGACGAGCGTCTCGGGAGGCGGCATGGAGGGTGGCTTTGGACGATGATGGGCTCGTGTTCGGCCCAAACGAGCAGAACAAGAAGGTCGGAGGGTGGTGGGAGCAGAGGGATTTGAACCCCCCCCAGCGGATTTCTTCTGAAACTGCGCATCAGATGGGCAGTCTGCAGGATTGCAACAGGTCGGCGCTCCAGTTGGTCATCAACTTTCAGCAAACCCACTCGTCGTCATTCCTGTGCAACTGGAGCCCGCGATACTACCAAGCTATACTATACTCCCGTGTATATTCAACCTTGAGCATCAGGCCTTCGCTTGTCGGCGTGCTCGCTTTCGGCGTCGCAATTTCTTCTTGCGCCACTTCCAACGTTGATTGCCGGTTTTTTTCCAAGCCCGTGACCCTCGCTTCATGGTGAACAGGCATCCCACTTGCCTTCCCTATATGAGAGCATCGTCTCATCATTGAATGGCTTTATTGCAGCATCCGCAGCCGTTGATGAGTGACGAATGACGGCAGAATGTTGACCTTTTCCGCCAAAGTTATACCCCTCGTGAGCGTCGTGAGCCTATGGACATCGTAGCACTCTTGGGAGAAAACATCACGCAAGGCGTCATCATCGGACTCATCATTGGCGTAGTCTTCCAATTAGCCTCAAAAACGATCCGGAGCATTCTCATCATACAATTTGTGTTGATCAAGTGGCTTGAAGCCCGAGGCATTCTCGTCATTGATTGGCATCGGCTTACCGCAGGATTGGTCGGCCAGAGGGAATTCGCGATTCAAGAAGCCCAATCCGTGTTTGACAGTCTCATCGAGATGGGTGTATTCAGTGGAAGCCTTGTTCTTGGATTCCTTATTGGGCGCCGATTGACAAAATGATGTGCTCGGAACTACTGTACCGGTGGCTGGATCGGTTCAGAAAGATACGGACTCCAAATCACAGCAGG
>JAURDA010000076.1 GCA_030828165.1 Candidatus Poseidonia sp. | reverse complement strand
CCTGTTCCAGCAGGTCGGCTGAGCTCGCACCGTTGGCGATTTTCAACGTGGGGGAGTGGTCGGCGATGCCGAGCCAATTCCAGCCCATTTTGCGGGCCGTGTCCGCCATCAACTCGAGACTCGCCTCGCCGTCGGAGAGCGTGGTGTGGTTGTGCAAGGCTCCACGGATATCCCCCATTTGGATGAGGTTGGGAAGGCTGCCGCTGGCGGCAGCATCCACTTCGCCCATGTCTTCACGCAATTCTGGCGGGACATACGCCAAGTCAAGGTGCGCATAGATGGCGGCTTCGTCCGCTGCTGAAAGCGAATGAACGGCCGCCTCCATGCCCTTGAGTTCGCCCGCCATTGCCTCGGGGATAAGGCCGAATTCGTTCAAGCGCAAACCTCGGTCAATGGCGCGTTGCCGCATGGCAATGTTGTGTTCCTTGCTTCCGGTGAAGTAGGCCAGCGTGAACGGCTCCACATGAGGCGGGACCAAACGAACCTGAGCATCGATGGTGCCCCCGGCCTCGAGTTGTTCGTAATCGTCGCCTCCAATCGCATCGAGCACGTTGGGGTCAATGTGGCCCACGGTGAAGGATTCGTCGAAAATCGTGGTGTCCAGAATCAGGCTGATCTTTGAATCGCCTGCTCCTTTGACGTCGGCGATTCCGGAGAGGTTCAAGATGGCGTTCGCCACCGATTCGTGGTCGGCTTCATCGACCGCCACCACGACGTCAAGGTCGCCAATCGTGTCCTTTCGACGTCGGGCACTGCCGGCGAGGGTTGCACGATGAACGCCGTCCAAGGCCGCAATCTTTCGTTGGAAGGCCTCGCCGTAGCGCAACCCGATGTCAAGGCGACGACGGGCACGGAATCGGGAGAGGAGTTCAATCCCGTCGAGCATGCGTTGCTGCGATTTGGCGCCGAAGCCCTTCATCGGGGCAATTTTGTTGTCCAAAGCGGCTTGCTTGAGGCTGGCCACCGAGTCAACGCCGAGTTCATCTGCCATGAGTTTGATTCGCTTGGGGCCGAGGCCCGGGATGCCGAGCATCTCGATGAGTCCGGGCGGCGTTGAGGTGTGGAGGTCGACCCAGTCGTCGGGCCATTTTCCTTCGCCGATGGCTTGGCTCAGTGCACTGCCAAGGCCTTTTCCGATGCCTTTCATGTCGAAAATTTCACCGCTCGCCACCAGTTCACCGAGGTCTTCGGTCAAACTGCCGAGCATGCGGCTGGCGTTCTGGTAGGAGCGGACGCGAAACACGTTGGCTCCTTGGAGTTCGAGCAGGACCGCCACTTGGTGGAGCACGTTGGCGACCTGGTTGCGTGAGAAAAAGGGAGGGCCGTTCGGTCGTGGTTTTGGAAGTGCAAACGAGCCGCCGGCCATGGACGCTAGAGGCTGGCAACCCTCTACAAAGGTTCGCCAAGCCCCATGTTCAAGAAGCAAGGGCGTGTGGGAAGGCCATGGTTGAGGCGGCGCTGGTTGAGGTCGTGGCGGAGGCCTTGTGCGGTCTCTCGGCGGTGCTGTTCACCTTCATCGCGACGTTTTCCCGGTCACCGAAGGCTGAAGCGGCGGCTCAAAACCTCATTTTCGTCCTGCTCATCGCTGCTGCCATCGTGCTGTGGGTGCTCCCGAGCGTGGGGGGTTCGCTGTGGGGTTCGAGTTACCTTCCCCGCCCGTTGGCCTTGTTTTGTGTGATTCTGGCGCTCTCAGCTCGGATGAACATCAAGGGAGAGAACGTCTCGTTCGGTGCAAACCCTCACAGCATCGGTCGCATGAAGGAAGAGGAGTGATCAAACGATTTCGCCCTGAGGGCCTTCGTCATCCTTCGCTCCGTCCCCGTCCCCTTCCTGGGCTTCTTTGGCCATTTTTTGGTCGATAAAGGTTCGCATGTATTCGGGCAGTTCACCGTTGACAAAGATGACATCGTTGACGGCCTCGAGCTTTTTCAGCGAGTAGTAAATCTGCATGGCCGTCATCGGCGTGGATGAACAACCCGTGCATCCGCCGTCGAGCGAGAGCATGATGTTGCCGTCGGAAGTATCGATGACGGTGACCACGCCGTCGTGCTCGTCAAGTACCGCTTGAACGGGCCCGATTTCAGCGAGGATTTCCTCGGCCGTGATGACCATGGTGCGGGGACCGCTTCCCCCTCTTTGAACGATTGCCCCCGCAGGAACCCGCTCTGCGACGGCTTGCTGGACTTGAAAACCGAAACAAAGGGCCGTTTTTGGTGGGAACGGCTTATGAAGGGTTCTCAAGTGGCGCAGGGCAACAGGTGATACTGATGATGGAAAACATTGCACTGATTTCAGCAGGCGCAGGCGCCCTTGGTTTGGTGATTGCGTTCGTGCTCTACCAGCAAGTAAACAAAGTGAAGATCGACAACAAAGTGGTCGCTGACATCACAGACGAAATCCAGAAGGGCGCCATGGCGTTCCTCTTTGCCGAGTACCGTGTACTCGCCATCTTCTGTGTGGCCGTCGGCGGATTGCTGTTCGTGATCAACGACGCCAACACGGCCATTGCCTTCTTCCTCGGGGCGATTGCCTCCGTTCTTGCCGGTTTCTCCGGTATGCGTGCGGCAACCTCAGCCAACGGGCGAACCGCTATGGCCGCCAAGTCCGAAGGCCGAGCCGGTGCTTTGGCCGTCTCCTACAACGGCGGTGCTGTGATGGGCCTCTCCGTGGGTGGTTTGGGATTGCTTGGCATCTCCCTCGTTGCGCTCTGGCTCGACGCTGAAGGTGGCGCTGACCTTTCCGCTGCTGCAGGCTTCGGCATGGGTGCTTCTTCCATCGCACTCTTCGCTCGTGTCGGCGGCGGTATTTACACCAAGGCCGCCGACGTGGGCGCCGACCTCGTCGGCAAGGTTGAAGCCGGTATTCCTGAAGACGATCCTCGCAACCCCGGTGTTATCGCTGACAACGTTGGCGACAACGTCGGTGACGTGGCCGGTATGGGTGCTGACATCTTCGAATCCTTCGTCGGCTCCATCATCGCCGCCATGATCATCGCCAGTACCTCAGCGGGCTGGACCGTGGATTACGTGATGATGCCCATTCTCCTCGGCTTCATCGGCTACATCGCCTCCATCGTCGGCGTGTTTTCCATGGGCTTCCTCAAGAACGGAAAAGACCCAGCGGTTGCCTTGCGCAACACCACTTTCATTGGCGCTGTGCTCTTTTGGATTGGCGGTTACGCCGCCATCAGCCAAGGCTTCATCGACGTTAAGATGGGCATCATGCACTCCGTCGTTCTCGGCAGCATCATCGGTATCCTCATCGGCCTGGTCACCGAGTACTACACGGGTATTGAGCCCGTCATGGGTGTGAAGACCAAGGCCATCCCCCACATCGGCGAGATGTCCAAGACCGGTCCAGCCACCAACGCCATCGCCGGCCTTTCCGTCGGTATGATGTCCACTTTTGTCCCCGTCGTGC
>JAURDA010000075.1 GCA_030828165.1 Candidatus Poseidonia sp. | reverse complement strand
CTTGAAGCGGTTGCGAAGTTGGCCTGCATCCTTGTATTTGGCCGTGCAAAATTTGAGGTGGAAGGGCTTGTCTTTAGCCGCTTCTTTGAGTCTGAGCGCCAGTTCTGCCGAGCCTTCTGCGGCGGCCGTAATGCCCCCGCTCAGATTGAAGCCTCGCACGTCCATGTTCTCCTGGTTGCCCACGGTGATTTCGAGTTCGTTCAGGTTCAGGAAGGTCACCGGCGCCCCCTCCAAGTCGTCCAAGAGGGCAAACAGTTGCGCTTCCTTGTCGGGTTCACACGGGAGTTCGACGCCGACTTCAATCCCCGCATCAACGCAGGCTTGCATGGTGGGTCGGTATTTTGACGTCGTGCCGTCCAAGAGGTGAAATCGAATTTCATCGAGGCCAGCGGCGCCAAAATCAGCCGCCCGTTCGGGGTCAAACGGGATGGAGGTGTAGGCGTGAACGTGATGCTCGGGCCCGAAGGCTGTTTTCAAACGGCGAACGGCCTCGAGGGTCTTTTCGAGATCGAGCATCGGGTCGCCTCCGGTGATGCCCGTGCCGGTGGCGTTCATGGCTTGGCCCTCTTCGATGACCTCTTCCCACGAGGTACAGCGTCGCTCGTTGGCGAACATGTCCGGCGTCTCTCGCCGGTTTTCCGAAAGGGGACAGTAATCGCATCCCCAGTGACATTTACCCGTGACGAAGAGAACAAGTTTGCTGCCTTGCTGGCATTGCACGCAGCCCTCGGCTTCGCCCATTTCAGCGGGCAAAACTTCGGTGGCCATCGGCAGCGATTGCATCATTCCGCCTCCTTCGTCAAGGTGGCTGCGGTCAACAACCAGCGATGAAAGCGTCGGTCCAGCGTCAACTCAGGATGGAAGGTGACGCCGAGGCGAGCCCCGTCGAGAACCCCCACGATTTCTTCGCCGAGCGTGGCGATGGCATCCGCCCTCAGCCCTTCGTTGCTGAATCGAGGTGCTCGGATGAAGACCCCCGGGAAGCCGCTTTCAACCGAAGCGGCCGCTTGGGACGAGACCTCCAAAGGCTGGTGGGAAAAACGGTCGCGTGGGGCAGGTTCAACGGCTTTTGGAGCATCCACTTCCGGGGCTTCAAGCGTGACCGAAACCACCGCCTCAAAGGATTCGCGCTGGCGCCCCCATGCATTTCGAGCGATGGACGCACCGAGGAACGCCGCCCGGCCATCTCCGGGTTCAGCCATCAAAATGGCTCCCGCACAGGTGCCCAACACCGGGCGTTGCGGGTGGGCGTCCATCCAGTCAAAGAGGCCGTTGAGCAGGGATTCGTGTTGACTTGCAATCCGCATGGTCGTTGACTCCCCACCCGGAAGAACAAGGGCGTCAAGCGTGCTATCAACGTCTTCATGACGTCGACATTGGACGATTTCAACGTCAAAGCCGAGTTCCTTTGATGCTCCTCGCAACGCCTCGGCATGCTCGTGGCGGGCGCCTTGGAGCATGGCGATTCCAACACGGAGCATGGCCACGCCTCGCCGCCCTTCCCTATCAGTCCAGCGCTTTGCACGGCCTCGGTTTGCTGGACCGCTCTCCATGCATTTCAAAGACCGTCAAGCGACACCGACGACCATGACGCACAGCGGCGACTGTTTCCTCGTACCCGGCCCCGTTCGCATGAGCGATGCCTGCTTGCAAGCCATGGCCACGCCGGTGATGACGGCTCGGGGACCTGAGTTTCGCCAAGTCATGGCGGAACTGAATTCAGGTCTGCGCCACGCGTTTAACCTGACGCCCTCCGAGCCAAAAATGAAGACGCAATCGTGGACCGGCGAAGACGGCTACAAGGTCGTCGTGGTGAGCGGAAGCGGCACGGCCGCCATGGAGATGGTCATCGCCAACCGATTCCGAAGCAACGACCTCGTCCTCGTCCCGACCAACGGGAAGTTCGGCGAGCGTGTGGCCGACATCTGCAAGCGATTTTGCAACGTAAAGCACCTGCAATACGAATGGGGTCGCTCGTTTGACCACTACGAAATTGAGCAGCAGCTCGAGCGAGGATGCTACGAAGCCTTGCTCATCTGCCACAACGAAACGAGCACGGGCATCACCCAAGATGCTGAAGCCATCGCTGAGATGTGCGAACGGCACGGCGTTGCGTTTGTTCTCGACGGCATCACCTCCGTGGGGGGCATGCCCGTTCACCCTGCAAAATGGAAAGCTGAAGCCGTGGTGATGGGCGCGCAAAAGTGCACGGCGGGGCCGTCGGGCATTGCCGCCGTGGCGTTGAGCGAACATTGCGTGGAACGGATCAAGGCCATTGACCAGCAAGGAGAAACCGGTCCACGTTACTATTTTGACATGATCTCCGCCCTGAAGAAGGGCGATGACGACCAGACACCGTGGACGCCCGCCATCAACCTCGCCATGGGTTGGGGTGCGGCGCTTGAGAACCTGAAAGTGGAGGGCAACGAAACCCGCTGGAACCGGTGTGCAACGATGGCCGACGGCGTCCGCAGACTCTTCCTCGACCTCGGTTTCCAACTGCTCGCTGACGACGGGCAACGCAGCAACACGGTCACCGCCATCATGTACCCCGAAGGCATTGACGACACGTGGCGAACCGCTCTCAAAGAGAAGTACCACACGCAAGTCATCGGCGCACAAGACCACCTCAAAGGCAAGATGTTCCGCGTGGGCTCGATGGGCGAAACGCCGGTTGATGAGATGGTCGAAGGTTGCAAGCGCATGCTGGCCTGCTTCCGAGAGTTCGGTCACGACGTGCCTGAAATCGATGTGGATGCGTATTTCGCCTGAGGAGAGGTCATGACCCGTTGCATCGTCTTGGGACGCTTTCAACCCTTTCACCTCGGTCACGCTCGACTGGTTGAGGCGGCTGTCAACCACGCCGACGGGGATGAGGTGGTGGTCGCCATCGGCTCGGCCCAAGCCGGTTGGGAAGCCAACAACCCTTGGACGGCGGAGGAGCGTCAAGCAATGGTGGAAGCCTGGGCCAACTCAACGGGAACCAACGTGACCGTCGTGTGCATAGAGGACATCAACGACCCCCCCAATTGGGTTGAACACGCTGCAACAACCCACGGTGATGGACGGTTGGTCACCTCGGACGGCCCAACTGCAGAATTGTACCGGGCAGCCGGATGGGAGGTTCACGACGTGGCTCTCTCGGAGCGTGAAACGCTCGAAGGGTGGCGAGTGCGGCAAAGCGTGCGCATGCTCTCAACGGTGATGGACGACGAGGCTGCACGAACGGTGTTGGCGGCGAGCGTGCCCGAGGCGGTCATTGAGTGGCTCATTGAGAACGATGCGATGTTTCGATGTTCGACCTTTGAATCGGGCGTTCATGCCGGCTGAGCCTGTTCGTTTCCCAGATCGATACCTCGACAAGCACAAGGAAATTCATGCATCTTTAGAGGCATCCCTCTCAAACCATTAAGAAATCGACCCCCTGGGCTAAGCATGGACAACTTTGAGTATCTCACCGTGTCCTATGTGCTCATCACGGGCATTGGGATGTCCCGATTGTTCATATCGCTTGGAACAATTGTTGAGGAGCGGGCTGTTTTAGAAAATGAAGATAAGCCGAACTTTCATTGG
>JAURDA010000074.1 GCA_030828165.1 Candidatus Poseidonia sp. | reverse complement strand
CTCGAATTAATTAAAGCAAACTCCATTTGATCACACTTAACTTAACCACATCGCAACAAGAACCCAGCGGTAAATGTTTGAAGTTTCCAGTACAATGAGAGCACATCCTTCAGTTGAGATGGATAAGCATACGCTCGGTTTCTTCTGGGTCAATAAACAGGGATGCGAGTACAACAAAGGTCTCCAGCACCGCAGCGATGTAGAAGATGGTCTGGTAGTTGTAGCGCTCAGCAAAAATCGGCGCCAACTGATAGCCAATGATGGCGGAGAGGTTCATCATCGCCATGTAACCGGTGAATTGCGTCCCACCGACTTCCGCCCAGGTCACCCGCATCATCAGCGAATAAGCACAGATGGAGACGATGGCCCAGAGGAAGGTGTGAACCATCCAAACGAGCATCATGAACCAGCCTTCGCTCCACAGGTGGTCGAACGTGCCCCAAACCAGCGTGGTCAACGAGGCGCTTAAAGCGGCAAACATCAGCGAGGATTTCCCTCCAAACCGACGCCCCAGTTCACCTCCCGCCATGGCCCCGAGCATGGTGACAATGAGAATGATACCACCCTTGGTGGCGTTGAACTCTTCTTGGGTCCAGCCCAATTCTTGAAGGAAGAGCAGCGGGAGAATCGGGATGAGAATGAACGCCAATGAAATCACCAAGCTGACAGCAATACCAAGTTGGGCCGATCGAACCGAAAAGGCCGTCTTGATGTTGCGCAAGATGATCGCAAAATCCCGTGCCTCTTGACCGCCGTCGCCGCCAGCGTCCGCAGCGCCGTCCTCGTCAACCTCCATCTTCTCGCCCTCGTCCCAAGGGAAGCGCTTCTCACCGGGGCGCTCTCGCATGAACAAGGGCACCATCATGATGACCACCAGAATGGGAATCTGAATGAGGAAGGCGCCCTTGATGCCGACGATGCCGATGATGGTCCCAAGGCCAGCACCACCAATGACACCGCCCAATGACTTCGCCGTGAACATGTAGCTGTTGACGCGTTCAAATTCGTGGGACTGAAGCACGTCGACGGCCAACGCATCGGTGGAAACATCCTGAAGAGCCGTAAACACGTTGTACACAAAGAACAAGGCTCCCAAGAGCGAGATGTTGTTGGTCAAGTCGGGCACCAGCAACATGGTGACGAGCAGGGCGATCATCCCGGTCTGGGCGATGAGAATCCAGGGTCGCCGTCGTCCCAATTCGGGGATTTGGAAGCGGTCGATGACGGGCCCCCAGAGGAACTTGAACGACCACGGCAGGGTGCCCAGCGTCAGAAGGTAGGCCAAGTCACCGGCGTCGGCGCCCTCTGCAGCAAGGAAGGTCACCATCGTAACGGTGATGAAGCCCCAAGGGACACCTTGAGCGACATAAAGCGCAGAGAGGGTCACGACGCGGGCCCGATAGCTGTCCACGAGCGTCTCGCCATCGGAAGTTGACTCCCCGCCAACAACCTCCGTTTCGGGCTCACCAAAGTCCAAATCAAGATGGAAGCGGTCTCGCTGTTTGGTTGAAACGTACCCAACGAGGAAAACGACCGGAAAAATCCAGCCGACAAAGAGCACCAGCGGCAACGAGCCGTCACCCACCGAGAGCGAGGTGAGTTCTTCCCCGTTCTCGTCAAGTACGGTGAAATCCAACACGAGCAGGCTGACCATCGTGGCGACTTCTTCGCCTTCGTCGTCGTGGGAACACAACGGTCCGCTGAAGGCATCGGCGTCCACTTGAACGGTCAACTCGTAAGCGCCCAAGGCGGCGTCGTCGAAGGCCAATTGCGATTCAATGTCCTCAACGGTCAATCCTTCAATCGTTCCTGAAAGCAGGGAAGCGTTGTGCCAGGTCAAGTTCACCTCATGGGACCCGGGGTTCTCGCCCGAGCCCGTAAGGGACCACTCCTCCTTGCTGGCGGTGGCCGAAACCGTGTCCGGTTGATCGGCTTCTCCACCGGTGCAGAGCGGGCCGCCCGAGGTTTCGTCCTCCCCGTACGAAAGCGAGACCATGACCCCGACCACGTGGCCGCCGGCGGCCTTGATGGCGTCGGCGACCGTGCCTGAATCAACCGACCATTCCACCGACTGGCCGTCCTCGTAATAGGCAGATTTGCCTTCAACCTCGATGCTGGTGAGTGTGGAAGCGACCGTGTAGGTTTCACCACTGCCTGCCTCGCCACCGGTTGCCTCATCGCCACCTCCGGTGCCCAAACATCCTGAGAGCGAGGCCGTGACGACCAGCATCAACACGAAGTGGGCCGGTCGCATGGGTCGAGGTCCCCTCGGATTGCCTTCAACGTTGTTGGAGGGTGCTGATGGAGCACGGTCAATCCCAAATGCCCATGTCCATCCTCGCATCTTCGCTGGCATGGACCTTTGGGTCCCAACGTGGCGTCCAGACCAAGTTGATGTGAACCGAGGAAAGACCGCTGGTTTGCAAGGCCGCACGGTGGGCCGCCGCCATGATTTCAGGTGCCGCAGGACAGCCGGGTGAGGTGAGGGTCAGGTCAACTTCAGCGTGGAGGCCCTCGTCCTTTTCTTCAAAGCGAACATCGTACACGAGGCCAAGTTCCACAATGGACAATTCCAATTCGGGGTCCTCAACCTCATCGAGGCATTTCATCACGTCGTCTTTGGTCGTCATGCGTCTCACTCCGTTTGCTGGCGTAGCTCCTTCATCACCTTGTCGTACATGTTGCGAAAACCGTTGGAGCGGCTTGCCGTCAAGGAATTCAGCAAGCCCATTTCCTCTGCGAAATCGGGCGGAATGAGCAAGGCTTGCGCAGGGGCGAGGCCTTGAATGGCGATGCTGAGCACGCCCATCAGCCCCTGAACGAGTTTGGCGTCGGCTGCACCAAGGAATTCAATGCGACCTTCGGAAACACCGACTTTGACATGGGCTTCGGATTGACACCCGCGAACACGGGTGCTGTCTGTCCAAGCGTCACGAGGCAGTTCAAGCACTTCCTCGGCGAGTTCAAACAACATCTCGATGCGTTCCCGCTTGTCCTCGACCTCTTGGAATTCCTCAACCAGTTCACGAAGGGCTTCAGGATAGAACGTCATGCAAATTTCTCCACAATCTCCTTGAGTTCAGCGACCAAACCTTCGGCTTCTTCTCGGGTGTTGTAGACATAAAACGAGGCTCGCACCGTACCCGTGATGCCGAGTCGGTGAAGCAAAGGTTGCGCACAATGGTGCCCCGTTCGGACAGCGTAGCCTCGGGCGTCGAGCAGGTGGGCCATGTCCTCGCTGTTGATGGTGGGGTGAAGGAAGGACACGACGGCGGCATCGTCGTCGTCATGGCGACCGTAGACCGCCATGCCGAGCTTGCGCAGTTCGCCTGCCACCCACCGGGCGATGCCAACCATGCGTTCATGCTCCGCATCGAGGTCAAAGGACTCCATCCAGTCCAAGGCAGCCGACCAACCGATGGCTTCGGCGATGCGAGGCGTCCCCGCCTCGAATTTGTGCTCGTTGGTTTGGTAGGTCGAACCTTCAATGCTGACGGTTTCAATCATGTCGCCTCCTCCCATGAAAGGCTGCATTTGCTCAAAAGAATCGGGCTGAACAAGCAGGGCGCCGATCCCGGTTGGACCGCACATTTTGTGGGCGGAGAAGGCCATGAAATCGG
>JAURDA010000073.1 GCA_030828165.1 Candidatus Poseidonia sp. | reverse complement strand
TCGACGTATGCCGTGGGGTTGGAGACGGTGCACGTAGTGTATCCCGTCAAGGTCGCACCTGGCTTGACCTCGACCTGAATTTGCCCCGGGGCGCACGTCATGGAGACGGCGGCACCGGACACTTGTGCCGAGGCGGGGACCGCCACGACCAAAAGCGAACAGAGGTAGATTCCCATCAAAGCAACCACTCGCTTCCATGCCGACATCGTCTCACCTATCGGTCTTCCCAACCTCCCCCACCTCATAACGGTTATGGGCGTGATGTGCGAAAAGAAGGCTTCGGAGCAGCAAAGCGAATGTGTGGGCCCGAAGGGAGTTGAACCCCTGACCTCCCGGTTATGAGCCGGGCGCTCTAACCAACTAAGCTACAGGCCCTCGGAGGTGAGGTCACACCTTCGCATGATGAACCTTCTCGTGCTCAATCAAACTGACTCAAGGAAGATTGGGTCGGTTTGATCCACTCGCGAACGCTTTGTTCGAGTTCATCCCTCACGGCTTCCGGCACGAAGATGAGGCATTGTTCGTGGGGTTGGACCAAGGAGCGAATCAAGGCCGAATGTTCGGCGACGTCTCGCCCGTCCTCGACCACGATACCCCCGTCGTAGGGCAAGTAACCGCGTTTGCTGATCCGGGCTTGAATGAGGTGCAAGCGGGGCGTGTAACCGTTGGCCACCAACACTTCGTTCACTCGAGGCACGACGACCTCCGCCATTTCGACCGTCAAATTGGCGATGCGGAGCGATTTGTGGAAATCTTTCCGGGAGAGAAGTCGGCTGGCGTAGAACGAGAGTTCCTCGTCGTCGTCGTTGGCCCAGTGCGGCATGGCGACTTTGACGTGGGCGTCGTTGAGCAAGACGTAGTGCTCGGGTTGGAGGTCTTCGTTGAGCAGCATGTGGGAGAGTTCCTCGGAGAGCGTGAGGCTTCCCGAGGAAGCCAGCGTCCTCGCACGCTCGAGCATGTTCACAAGATAGGCTTGCGTCAACATGTTGACCTTGTGAAAGTAGACCTGCTGGTACATGTGGTATCGCGTGACGAGGTAGGCTTCAATCGCCGGCAGGCCCCATCGCTTCACCACAAATCCACCGTCCTCGCCGACCCGAAGGGCACGAATGACGCGGGCGCTGTCAAACCCACCGATTTGAGCGCCCGTGTTGGCTTGGTCTCGAATCATGTAATCCATCCGGTCAACATCGAGTTGACTGCTGACGATTTCCTTCATAAAACGAGGGATGGCGACGCCTTCGTGTTCATCAGCCCCGTCCATCAGGGCAAACAAGCGCCCCAAGCGCTTGGTCCCCAAGACCTCCAAAACGGCTCGGCCGAGAGCGGTCTCTTGGGATTCCAAAATTCGGCGCCCCCAATGCTCGTGCGAAGCAAAGGTTGCGTACACACGAGGCGTTTCCAGGAGGTGAGAGTAGGGCGGATGACCGATGTCGTGGAGGAGCGCTGCGAGTTGAACCAATTCTTGGTCGTCGTCGCTCAACAAGCCAGGATGAACTTCGTTCACATGGTCGGACAACATCCCTGCGAGATGGTATGCTCCCAGAGAATGCGCAAAGCGATTGTGCGTGGCTGCGGGGAAGACGTACTCACAGGTTGAGAGTTGCTGAATCGCTCGCAAGCGCTGGAACTCGGGCGTGTCGATGATGTTTGCATGGGCGGCCGGCACCAAAATATCCCGGTGAATTTCATCACGAATCACCCTGTCCCTGCCGTTCATGATGCCTTGCCGTCAAATTGGCTCTTTATAGGCCTCTCGGCCTTTTTTGGGAAAGAGACGAGCGATAACCCCTAAGCGGTTCAAAGGTCACGGCGGAGCATGGCGGATGCGGTCAAGGGCCTCATGGACCGCATCACGAACGAGGACCCCGAAACCCGGGGTCAGCAGTTGTGGGTGATGTTTGCCCTCGCCATGTTCCTCGTGGCCACGCTCAATTGGTATGCCTACGTCCGAGAGCCCGAAGTCATTCAAATTGAACAGTTGTTGGAATACAAAAACGAAGTCGTCAAGGTCGAAGGCACGTTGATTTCATGGGTTGAGGACCCCTATGCATCGGGTGACGACCGCATCGACGCCATCATCGACGACGGGACCGGCGTGGTGGAGGCTCGATGGTTCAGGCCCGGCGTGATGCCCCCCATCGGCACCACGGTGACCGTGATGGGCGACATCATCGAATACGACGGGCGCATTTGGCTCCAATCCCTCGGCGCTGGAGCCATGGAGTGGACCAGCGACGACCTTCCCGATGTCCAGCGATTGGCAATCGCCGACGTCGCTCAAAGCCCTGAAGACTACGCTGGTGAAGTGATTCAACTCACCGGTTTCATCGGCGAATCGATCGCCCCCGACGCCACGTTCACCTCCGCCTACCTCGGTGACCACCCCAACTACGGCAACTCCGAACATCAGATGCACCTCATCGTTCGTTCGGCCATCGGCCAGTGGATTGAGGCGACCTCAAAAGTGGAGGTCCAAGGCATCCTCACTTACCAGCAGCGAGATCTCCGTTGGAGTCTCCAAATCCAAGGCCCGGACATTTTGGTTGACCGCAACCATGTCCTCAACATCCCTCAACTCGACTGGAGTGCGGAGGCGACGTGGAGTTACCAATCGGGCCAAACGGTCACGATGACCGGGATCTTGGTCACCGGCGACGGCCCGTGGGCGTTGTCTGGACCCAGCGGGCAAACCATCTGTGTGCTGCCCAGCGAAGAGGACCGAGACGCCGAAGCCAACACAAGCATTAGCAACACCCTCCAAACCGTTGAGGGACGCTTGATGTGGTCCTCTTCCACCTCCTCGTGGTGCATCGATGGGAACATGGGTGTAAGCCCGACCCTGGTGGATCCACAAACACCGGTCGGCCTTCTCGCCATGCTGTCCGCTGACCCCGTCGGCATGGTCGAAAACCCCGACGCCACCTACACCTTGTCGGCGTACGTGAAATACGCCGTTGAACCCAGCGTGGAGCAGGAAGAGGCGTTCTTCGTCGACGTGGCGGCGTACATGCCCGGTTGGACGACGGTTGCCGTCACCTTGCCGGGCCCACGAACGGTGTGGCTTGAAGCCGGTCAAAGCATCATCAGCAACGTCTCGGTTACTTGGGATGATGAGGACATGCGAATTCGCCTCATCGTCCACGACTATACGCTTGGCCCCGTTCCTCAAGCACGGGTCCTTCTTTGGGACGACGGTGCCATTCAATGGAGTTACAACCGGGACCAAATGGTTCACCTCAACGGCAAAGCCGTTCAGGACGACGGGGTTTGGCGCCTTGTTCGGGACGGCTCGAACGACTCCATCCTCCTTCAACCCCAAGGCCAAGCCATCGGCACCGATTCGCTCCACGCTGACCAATCCATGACCTGGTTCGGCCGCTTGCGTCAGACCCAAAGCGACGACGGATTGAGTTTGGTCTACAGCCTCGACCAAGCCGATGCACTGGATACGGACGGCGACGGTTTGAGCGACACCTTGGAGGATGCGTTTGGCACCTCCATCACCTCCGAAGACAGCGACGACGACGGGGTCACGGACCGAGACGAATACGCCCAATCACAAGCCTAGGTGAAACGATGCTTGAGGGTTATTTCTTGGACTTGGCGTGGCTCTTGGGCGCCCTGTTCTTCGGTGTAGCTCTGGGTTCGCTAACGGGATTGATCCCCGGATTTCACGTCAACAACGTCGCCCTCATCTTGCTGGCGTTGTCCCCTGCTCTGCTCAATTTGGGCATCCCGCTTTCAGCCGTCGCCGCCATCATCGTCGCCACGGGCACCGTTCACACCTTCCTCAATTACATCCCCTCGGCGCTGATCGGCGCGCCCGACGGTGACACCGCCCTCTCGTTGCTGCCGGGTCACCGCATGTTGCTCTCGGGGAACGCTGCTCGGGGCGTGGCGTGGTCGGCACGGGGCTCGCAACTCGGTCTCTTCCTTTCGTTGCCCCTCATCGTGGTGGCCCGTATCGCCTTCGGCCCAGAATTGGGTTGGTACGACGACCTGCGTTCGGTGTTGCCGTTCGTGTTGCTCACCATCTCCTTGCTTCTCTTGGCCACCGAAACAACCCGGCTGGACTGGCCGTTGTGGGTGCAACGCCTCACCGTCGGGAAATTGGGGCGGGACTCGCGCTTGGCCGGCTTCTTTTCTGCCACGGCGTTTTTCCTTCTGGCGGGCATGTACGGATGGGGCGTGTTCACCCTCCCCGCTCGGTCGCCGGTGGGCATGCCCGACGCAAGCCT
>JAURDA010000072.1 GCA_030828165.1 Candidatus Poseidonia sp. | reverse complement strand
GAGACGGGGTGGTTCAACCTCAACGAACATCGGGGCAGCGTCATCGTTCTCGATTTGATGGCACGCGATTGCAGCAACTGCCACGCCGTTCAGGCCCACCTCGAAGAGAACATGGACGCCTGGCAGGCGACGGCAAACGCTTCCAACAAGAGCCTCAAACTCTTTGCTTACGGTGCTTGGTACGGTGAATCCGTGGAATACATGAACGAAAGCGGCGGGCCCTACACGGTTCCGCTCTATCCCACGGGATTCGGTTCGGTCAACGCGGCGGTGCTTGAGGACGGCAGCACCACCGACCCCGTGCGGTTGTTCACCACGGGCGGAACCGGGCAAATTCCGGTGGTTCTCATCATCGACGAAGAGGGCTACATCATCGCCCAGCAAGCCACGGGCTCCCCTGCGGACGGTTGGAAGAAGTTTGACGGTGTGCTCGAAGATGCCCTGAAGGAAGACGTTTCCGAAACCTTCGGTTCACGCATCGGTTGGGAAGAGCCCGAAACCTCGTTCACCGCGGTGTTCGTTCTCGGCCTGATTTTGTCCATTCTGGTGTACTTCTCGCCGTGTGCCTTCCCGGTGCTTCCCGGCTTCATCTCGTACTACCTTTCGTTGGGTGCAAGGGAAGACGAACTGATCGAACAGGGCAAACTGAAAACGCGAATGCCCAGCTCGTTCAACATTGGTGTGCTTTCCGGTTTGGGAATGTGGACCTTCTTCGGGCTCATCGGTATCGTCGCCTTGCTCATGGGCGAGGCCTTCGCCAAGTCCGGTATCATCCACTACATCGCCATCTTCATCGCCATTTTGCTGGTCGTCTTGGGCTCGCTGATGTTGTTGGGCATCACTTCGCACCTCATGGGCTTCGTGCAAAACCTCGTGGACAAATACAGCACCACCGAAGCCGACGACACCTTCACGCCACGTCGAAACATGTACCTTTACGGCATTGGATATGCGGCCGCCTCCATCGATTGCACGGCGGCTGCAGTGCTACCGTTCGTCGTCTTCCTCAGCACCTTGGGAACCTCGGCCATCGGCTTCGGTATTGCCGGGCTCATGGTCGGTTTGCTCATTTTGATGATCGCCGTAACGATGTTGGTCGGGATGGGCCGACAAGTGATGATCAATTTCCTACGCCGTGCAACGGGTCACATCAAAATGATCGGGTCGTGGATGATGATCATGGCCGGTGTTGGACTCACGATTTATCTGACCAGCCCAGACACGGTCAATGCGCTGTTTGGTTGATGACGGGTTTGAACCACAACCGCCAAAGCACGGTTCCGATGACCAAAGCGGTCACCGCATCAAAGATGTAGTGCTGCTTGACGAGCAACGTTGACAGGGTAAGCAAGGCCCATGCTGACCAAAGGATGCCTCGCAACAAGGGGCGCAATGCCCCGTCGTTTGCAAGCCAGCCCTGCACGGTCAACACCACGAGCAGGCTTTGGAGCACATGAAGCGAGGGCCAGGCGTTGTAAGGGGTATCGATGGCATGCAACGCAGCAAAAAGCGGGGCGAAACCGTCGTTGGAATGAACAACTTGGTGGCGCAGGTCCACTTCAACCGGGAAGACAAGAAAAATCACGAACGCCATCCACGTTGCTTGCATCAGGCGGAGCGTCAAGCGTTCACCTTGGTGGCGACGATGTTCCGCTGCGCCCAGCCAGAACATGAGGGGAAAATACGCGTAGAACGAGATGTAGAACACGACCATCCACGGCAGAAACGGCAAAGCGGTGTCCAAGGGCGTGAGGACAGCGAGTACGGAGGCCTCGCGCCACCCTGCAAAACGGTTGATGAGGGCATACGGCAGGGCGCAGAAGACCACGAACAGGGCCCCCAACCATGCGGCATGAGAGGTGCGTGACCACGATTCGCGTTGAGGAAACCAGCGTTCGAGCACCGTCCACGGTTGCCCTTCTGGGCGGTTCACTCTTCTTCACCGTCCGGGGGTGCTGGCTGCACTTCGGACCACCTTAGGAGGCGGTCCGACATGATGTTCGCTTCCTCCTCATCGTGGGTCACGTGAATGACCGTGATGTTCCGCTCCTTCAGGTGTTCTCGGGTCATTTCCGCCAACGCCAATCGACGGGCCACGTCCACCGAGGCGAACGGTTCGTCGAGAAGCATCACCTTGGGGTCTTGCATGAGGGCTCTTCCAAAGGCCACGCGCTGCGCTTCCCCACCCGAAAGGGAGGCGACGCCCCGTTGCTGAAAGCCGTCCAACCCGATGGCCGTCAAAACCGCATCCACGCGGTCGGCAAGTTGCTTTTTCCCTTCTGCCTTTGAGCCGCCAAGGGCGATGTTCTGTGCGACGTTGAGGTGAGGGTACAGGACGGGTTGCTGGAACAGCAAGGTGATGTCGGGGTGAATCCCGGGTTGAAGGGCTTCATCGCCAAGCCAGCGTTCCCCTGAAGAAAGCGCCGTGAGTCCACAGCAGGCGCGCAAAAGGGTTGTTTTCCCGCACCCACTCGGGCCCAAAATCGTGACGATTTCCCCGGAGGTCACGGCGAGGTCGAGCCCGCTGAAGATGGCACCGTGCTCCACTTCCACCGTTCCCGCTTTGATCTCAAACCTCATGTCGCACCCTCCATGCCCGTGCTCGCTCGTTGACGGTGAGCACCATCAAGGTCACGACCATCAACACCGTCGCGAGCGCCATTGCCGTGGGGAGCACGAAGGGGTCAAACTTCGGTCGGGAACCGACTTGGTCCACCATGATGGAAAGCGAATCCCACGACCCAACCCGCACGACCAAGTAGGTCGCACCGAATTCCCCCAGGGAAAAAGCCAGACAAAGCGAGCCCGCCATCGTGGCGGGGACGACCAAAAACGAGCCTCTGGAGTGCCACCAAAAGGCGAACGGACTCAGCGAGAGCAACGACGCCTGCTCAGCAAATTTTGGCTCTATTCGTTCCATCGCAGGGGTGAGCAAGCGGATCACAAACGGCAACACCAGCATGACGTGCGGCACGACCGGGAGGTAGGGGAAGGAAAACAGGTCGGGATACCAACGTAAAATGCCCGCCACCATGCCCAAGCCAACCATGACCGCCGACATGGAGAGGGGGAGCATGCAAAGCGAATCCAGCATGCCCGCCACGCGTCGATGACCTCCTTGCCGCAACCTGACCAAACTCGAAGCGACGGCGTAGCCCAGCGGCAAGGCAACAACCAGTGTAAGCGCAGCGTAGGTCAATGAATTGGCCAAAGCATCGTACACCGGCACGGTGGAGAAATCCCCCGACCACGCACGTTTCCAACCTTCAAGGGTCCATTCGGAACCGGCGAGGGCACCGTTGGTTGAGCGGACTCGGAACGAGGCCACCACTACCGATACCAGCGGTGCGAGAAGCAGGACGAGCAGCCCGTTTGCAAACCAAGCCCATGCCGTAGGAGCGGCGCCGTGCTTTTTCCGATTGGCCGTTTCGTGATGCAGCGACAAAACCTGACTGTGCTTCCGCTCAAAACGACCTGCGAGAGCGAGCATCAACAGCATCATCACGGTTTGGAAGGTCGCTATGCCGAGCACGGCGAGGCTGGTATCCACGCGATAGCCCTCAATCCCTGCCGTCCCTCCCATTTCACCAAGGAGCGATTCGAGGGTGTTGGAGGCTGGTGCGAGCCATTTGACCATCGCAAAGGACGTGAAGCTGAAGAAGAAGGTGTACGCTGCAGCCACCGTGGTCGCTGGCCCCAGGATGGGCATCCAGAGGTGTTGGATGCGCCCGAGTCGAGTTTGTCCAGCGGGGAGCAAGCGCAATTGTTCCTCCCATTGCGGGTCAAGTTGGGCGACGACGGGCTCAACAAACCGCACCACGAGGGAGAGGTTGAACCAAACGTGCGCAGCGATGAGGGCGATGAAATGACCGGGATGCTCCCATCCGGTGACCGATGCCATCCAGCCGATGATGCCGGTCTCTCCTCGCAAATCGATGCCCAGGGCATACACGATGCCTCCGGGTGAAAGCAAGGCGAGAAATCCAGCGGCGGCAACGATCGGGGGCGTTACGAAGGGAAGGAACAGAAGCGAACGCTTCAGGCGCATTCGCCTCCAAGAATACCGGCCAAAGGCCCAAGCCAATGGCAGTCCAATGGCCACCGTGAACGCGGTTGAAACCGTGGCTTCGAGGACGGCAAACGAGAGGGCGTCCTTGGCCGCAGGGAGTTCGTAGACTTGGGTCACGGCCTCCCAAGGCGTGATTCCGGTGACGGCCCAGAGGCGAGTAAAGGCAAGGGAGAGGGGGACGATGCCCAAAGCGATCACGAAGGCCAGCACAAGCCACTGGAGGGGATGAAGGCCGAGGAGCGGTCTTCGGGAGTCGGCGAAGTTCATGCTTCGGCCTCGTTTTTCGCATTCGTCCATGCAAGCAACCAGGCCTCCATCTCT
>JAURDA010000071.1 GCA_030828165.1 Candidatus Poseidonia sp. | reverse complement strand
CACGGTTCCGTTGGTAAAATTCATTCATATCTTTGAGAGAAAAGTGGTCGAGGGTAGTCGTCTGCTCGCCTCTTTAGAAATTCCAGGACTACGCAGGTTTGTTCGTGATGAAATCCTTCTTGGCCTCTCTCCCTACCTCGCTCTTTACGGTGCTATCATTTTCTATGAATTGGATTTGCATTCCGTATCAACGGTTTCAATGTTTGAACTTCTTATGCTGGGAGCGATCTTGTTGTTCTGGCTCATTCTTGATTGGTGGCGTTCTTTTTCAATTTATGATAAGTTGAGTCGACTTCACAAAGAAACAAAACAGGTCAAATCAATCGCTGGAAATGCACTTGACGGATTACGATTTCTCGTACACGTTAGGGGATCCGTTCAGAAAACCGTTGTGAAATTGGGCGTTCGTGCTGCAATTGGTGTCGTCAAAGGAAAACTTCAGCGAAAAGAAACAGAGGAAGGCAAAACGCCTGCAGGAACGGTTGCCATCAGCTTTGTTGACCGCTTGATCAGTTTTCCCGAACGCGTGACGGGCAAATTAACAGACTGGGCGAAAGAGGATCTCGACGGTAAACTGCAAAAAAAGTTTCAGAAATACGCAGACCGGAGTTTGCTACGACTTTCTATGGTCTTTGCTTGGGGGCTCCTTCCTGCCATTTTGCTCTCCATTATCTCGATTCTTTGACCGAGCGCCACCTTCATGCCCTGGCGTCCCGTTGACGGTTTGAGGCACCTGCATGTCCCTGCTAATCCTGATGCGCCACGGCCAATCGATGTGGAACGCTGCCGGTCTGTTCACCGGTTGGGTCGATGTTCCGCTCTCGCCCACGGGCATCGACGAGGCGCGTGACGGCGGTCGTGCCATCGCCCACCTCCCCATTGACGAAGTCCACGTCTCCACGCTCATCCGAGCCCAAATGACGGCGATGATCGCCCTTTCCGAACACGGCAGCGGCAAAACACCGGTCTTCCAGTACCCTTCTGAAGTGGAGGACGGGATGTCGGAGAACGAAGCCCGCATGCGGGAATGGGCGCAAATTCGGGGCGAGGCCGGTCAAGACGGTCTGTTGCCGGTGCACGTGGCCTGGCAGCTCAACGAGCGCATGTACGGCGACCTTCAAGGCCTCAACAAGCAGGCGACACGGGACCAATACGGCGCTGACCAGGTCCACATCTGGCGGCGCTCCTACGACGTGCCACCACCGAACGGTGAATCCCTCGAACTGACCGCCGCCCGCACGATTCCCTACTTGGAGGCCACGCTGATTCCCGCCATCGACGGAGGCAAGAACGTCTTCGTCGCCGCCCACGGCAACTCGCTACGCAGCATCATCATGCATCTGGACGGACTCTCGAAAGAGGAAGTGCTCGGCTTGGAAGTCCCCACGGGCGTGCCCATTGTCTACGAGCGCACCGAGGCCGGCTGGCAGCGAAAGGACGACCTCTGAGGTCAAGGGGGCCGCCAAGCCCATAACCGGTCCGTGAAAACCGGTTGTCATGGACAACCTACGAATCGGTACGCTCGCCATGCAGGTCAACCTCTGGGCTTCGCTTGGCTACGGCCTCATGCTCTTGCTGGTCCCTGACGTGTTCTGCGACCTGCTGAAGGCCGAGGCCGTCAACACGGCGTGGTTGCGCACCATCGGGGCAGCGCTCATCGGGACCAACGTCGTGGGGTCCTGGTTGTGGCTCCAATCGCCCTCCATCCACATGGGCAAGGTCCAGTTCGCCACCGCGGCGCTGGAAGCCGCCGCCATGGCCACCTCGCTGATGCTTGACGAATTCACCGCGCAGAACCTCTGGATGGTTCAGGCCTCCGTCGTGCTGGCGGTGGTCGTGGCTGCGGGACTCTACCCGACCACACACGACGAAATGTACACGACCCCTTGAGGCTGCGGTGGCTTTTTCGTGGTCCTCGCAAACCCACCTCCATGACCCACCCGTGGCGCTTTGACGGCTTCCCCGGACGGGTGCTCTGGGTCGACCTCACGGCGGGAACGTGCGAGGCTCGCAACATCCCCCACGAATGGTGCCTTCAGCACATGGGCGGCAAAGCCCTCGCCACGAAACTGCTCGTGGAATGGGACACCACCGATTACGAAGCGGCCTGCGCCAACCACCATCCGGTGACCGGCCGAATGGACGCTGCCTCTCATCCGAGCACCCCGCTGTTGTTCATGACCGGCCCCTATCAGGGCACGAAGGTTGGTTCCTCGGGGCGCGCCGTGGTCGTGACCCGCTCCCCGCTCACCGAGTGTTACATCGACACCTACAGCGGCGGCAACATCGGCCATGACCTGCGCAAAGCGGGCTGGGACGGCCTCTTCATCACCGGAGCGAGCGAAACGTGGGTTCGTCTTGAGATCCACGACGGCCTCGCCACCCTTCACCCCGCGGAGGACCTTGTCGGAACGACGACGTGGGAGGTTGAACAAACGCTTGATGGACTCGGTGAGTGCCTTTCTATAGGTCCTGCGGGCGAGAACGGTGTCCGCATTGCCTCCCCCATCACGGCCGGTCGCCGCTCGGCCGGGCGGGGCGGGACCGGAGCCTCCTTCGGTTTCAAACGGCTCAAGGCCGTGACGGTCAAGGTCAGCAAGGAAGCAGCTGCCGGCGTCCGCTACGCCGAGGCGTTCTCCTTGGGTGAAGCGATCAAAGAACAGCGGAAGGAAATGGGGACACGTCGCAAATTCGGCGACCCGTTCTACGCCTTTGGGACCAGCCGTGGGCCGCTCTACGCTGCAGAAAACGGCCGCATGCCCACGGCCAATTATGCCTCCACCGATGCGCAAATTCCCGACCTCGCCGAACTCAAAGTTGGCGGCGGAGCGGGCGGCCAAACGCCGCAAGCCGTGGCCGAGGGAGCGAAGGCGGTCGGCATCGTCTCGAGCATGTCCACGCACGAATTGTCGGGCGAGCACTGGCACGCCTCCCTTCCCGACGCCAAACAATCCGGATGCTGTGCGCCGTGCCCCATCGCGTGCGAAGCGGCCGACCGGCCGACGGTGGACGGCGTCAAGATTCGGGGTCGACCCGTCCACATGAATCGCGTTGACCGCCCCGAATACGAGACCCTCGCCATGTTGGGCTCCAACCTCGGCATCGGCTCCAGCCTCGACGTGATGGACGGCAACGATGCATGCAACCGCCTTGGCATCGACACCATTTCCGGCGGGGCCGCCCTCTCCCTGATGTGCGAAGTTGCGCAACGGGGTTGGTTGCCCGAAACGTGGGCGGACCACTTCCACGCTCCCTTTGCCTTCGGGTCCTTCTCGGAAGGCGACGTCGTGCCGTGGGCTTTTGGCGTTCCCGAACTGCCGCCTCTGGCATTGCATCTCTTGGCCCACGCCACGCCGGGGGACGGTTCTCTGTTCGGGACGCTGGCCGCCGGCGCCGTGGCGGCGAGCGAGCACATCGAGGCCCTGACGGGACATCCGACGACACGCCTGACGGCGCACTGCAAAGGCCTGGACTTGCCGGCCTGGGACCCTCGTGGGAAACGTGGCAATGCGATGGCCTACATGACCGCCAACGTCGGCGCTTCCCACATGCGAGCGGGCTACAAAGAACCGACCGGCTTGCCCGACCGCTCGGCGGTGGATTTGATGGAAGAACTCGTTGAGAGCCAACACAGCATCGTCATTCGAGATTCGATGATCCTCTGCGCCTTCGCCAAAGGGGCCACGACCAACGAGGTCATGGTGCAGGCATGGACGGCCACGACCGGCGAGGCGTGCACGTGGGACGACTTGATGGAACGAGCGAGGGTGCAATGGGACCAAGCTCGTCGGTGGAACGTGGAACACTGGGCTCGGCAGGGCAAAATCGCCACTGAAGAAGACCTGCTTTCGTGGCGCTTGCGCAAGGAACCGATTCCAAGCGGCATCGCCTCGGGGATGGTGTCCTTTGTGGACGATGCCGATGAGGAGGCGTGCATGAAGGCGTATTATGCGCTTCGTGGATGGAGCAGCGACGGACGGCCCGTGGAGGCGTGATGCATGACCGAATCCGACCCTGCGCCTGCATGGCGAAAGCCCGTGCTCATCGTGCTCGTGTTGTGTTCACCGTGGCTCGTTGTTCAGGGTTGGATTTTCGTCGGGGCCCCCACGCCCGAGCACACGGCGATGCCCGAGTGCCCGGAAGGAACGATGAATTGCGCTTCGCTCTCCGCCGAAACGAACGTTCGGATGGAGGGCGGCCTTTCGGTGCTGGTCGACGCCAACTTGAGCGAGGTGCGAGCGGCTTGGGAAGCGTGGTCGGAAGCGCAAGGTTTGGACGAAATCTACCAATCCGATGAGGTGGAAGGTGCGTACTTTGCCCATCGCGTGGCCATCACCCCGTTTTGGCGCTTCCCCGATGATGTCGTCGTTGGTTTTGCCTCGCAAGGCGACGGCACGCAAATCTCGCTCTACTCCTCCTCAAGACTCGGCCAAAGCGATTTGGGGGTCAATCCCGACCGCTTGAGCGACCTTCACGGGGCGTTGCTCGGCGCTCAGGCCAGCA
>JAURDA010000070.1 GCA_030828165.1 Candidatus Poseidonia sp. | reverse complement strand
CGCAAACCATCTGGCGGACGCAAGGTTCAGGCACGCGGTAAGCGAGCCACTGAAATCTCCACCGAGAAGCAATTTGCTCTCGTTGGTGAGCCCAAGCGAAAGATCTACCGCAAGACCGGCGGCAACAGAATGGTGCGAGTGATGGCGGCCAACCAGGTCAGCATCAACAATCCAAAGACGGGGAAAACGACGCTTGGAACCATCCACAGCGTGGTTGAGAACGCTTCCGACCCCAACTATGTTCGACGAAACATCCTCGTGAAGGGCGCCGTCATTGAGACCGACAAGGGTCGAGTGCGCATCACCTCCCGACCTGGAAAGGACGGCGTTATCAACGGCGTTTTGCTTGAGTGAAGCCAAGCGACGGCTTCAAGAGAACACGCCGTGACCGGCGTATGAGGCGAGACCATGGATCACAACCCTGACCGACTTTGTGTTTGGCCGGGCTATTTTGACATGAAGCAATCACGCCGTTCGGGTCGCCGTGTTCCGAAGGATGCCTCCGTCCTCAAACCTGACCTCGAAGGCCTGTTCATGGCGGCACGTGCTGTGGGTCTGCGCAAAATCAAACGGGAGGAGAACATCTCGCACCCTCGTCGCCCTCACGGACGCGAGGGGCGCCTCTGGATATCGGCCAAGGGAGCCAAGGAATCCATCGGGGCAGGGAGCAAAGAAGAGGTCCTCCAACTCATCGGCGGCCAATGGCGTGAAATGCAACGCAACCAGCGCCAAGAAGCTGTCAAACAATCCACCAGCGGACCCAAGGCAGGCGACCGCCGAGCTCGCTCTCAGCGGAAAAACACACCACAACGAAGCAGTTTCAAAAAGCGAAAGAGTTTCAAAAACCGTTGATTTCAAAACAGAAATTGATAACCTTTGGGGGTCATTTCCGAACATGCGAACCCTCCTGGTATTGTTGACCGTCTTGTTGCTGGCGGGTGGTGTACAAGGAGACCTCCAGCCTCAAACCGAGGAACCCGAGATCTTCGTGATCAGCGTTGACAGCACCAACCTTCGTTTCTCACCTTCACAAGTGACCATCACCGAAGGCGATACGGTCCGCTTCTTTTGGAGCGGACAAGCCCTTCCCCACAACGCCGTAGAAGCCAACGGCGTCTTCGATTCGGGTGAACCTGCCCGTGCCGTGGACTACGCCTACACTTTTGAGCGTGGCAGCAACGGGACCTATGATTTCGTCTGCGAACCTCACGCATCCGCGGGCATGGTGGGGCAAATTACGGTCGAACCTGCACCTCCTTTGGTGGAAGAAGAAGCCGAAGAGCAGGAAGAGCCGGAAGACACACCATTCCTTTCTGGGTCGGCGACGCTTCTGTCGATGTTTTTGGCGTGGGCCTTTGTGTCCCGACGTCACGGTAATGGGTGAAGCCAACCAAAGACGTCCTCTTCGGTCTCGTTTTGGATGCCCGTCAAAGCATCGTAGAGTTCCACCGTAATCGCTCCTGGTTGACCATCGCCGTATACGGATTTGACGCCGTCGTGGGTGATCGAACCGATCGGTGAAATCACCGCCGCCGTCCCGCAGCAGAAGGCCTCATCGGCGGCCATGGCGAAGTCAGCCGAGACTTTGCCTTCGACCACTTCGTAGCCGCGGTGCCGGGCGAGTTGGATAATGGAATCGCGAGTGATGCCGGGAAGAATCGTCCCGGTCAATTCTGGCGTGTAGAGCACGTTTTCCTTCACGCAGAAGAAGTTCGCAGCACCCACTTCCTCGATATCGGTGTGGGTTTCAGCATCGAGGTAAATCACTTCAGCATAGCCTTGGGCCTTTGCTTCCTTGCTGGGTTTCATCCCGGGAGCATAGTTGCCAATGGCTTTGACGCCTCCGGAGCCACCTGGTGCAGCCCGATGGTGGTTTTCTGAGATAAGCAGGTCGATGGCCATCATCCCGCCCTTGAAGTAAGGGCCGACGGGCGTGACATAGATGAGGAAGGTGTAGGAGGGTGCAGGTGAGACTCCGAGCACGGGGCCGCTGCCCATCAAGAGCGGTCGGACGTACATGGCGCCTTGGCCGGAGGGCGGTACCCAGTGTTGGTTGGCGGCGACCACCTGCTCTACTGCGTCGATGAAGACGGATTCGGGCACCGGGGGCATCTTCAGCCGGTCGGCGCCGCGTTGCATTCGGCGCGCATTTTCTTCGGGTCGAAAGAAGACGATGCGGCCCTTGGATGTCCTGTAGGCCTTCATGCCCTCAAACAGACCTTGGCCGTAGTTGAGGACTCCCGCCGCAGGAGACATGGGAATGTCGCCGTAGGGGCGTAATTCGCCAGGCATCCAGGGCTCGTCGGCCTTGGTGCTCGTGAGGTACATCGTATCGGTGGGCGTCAGAGAAAATGTGAGGCTGTCCCAGTCAAACGATTCGTCCATGCTCACCCGCCCTCTCAAAATGAGCCATTGGGATGAGGCTTTCAAGGATTGCTCTTGCATTTTTTGCCGTTCATCCTCGTTTGCTCATCGATGAGCGTAGATGGGTTCTAATGGGGTGAAACGCTGAACTCCATGGGGGTCGCCAAGTGAAGGGACGCATGGGCATCGTGAGCGGACGTTATCGTTCTTCTCAAGCCGTCGTCGACGGTAAGCCTCAACCCATGACGGTGGTGGAATTATTCGGTCGGTCCGACAAAGGCGAATCCATTTGTTTGCTCGTGCACGGCCTGCGCCCGACCTTTGAGATCGCACCGATTGGAACCTGGGACGTCAACGGCGACCTGCCCTCGTTTGTGCAAGACCGTCTGACCCATGTTCAGGCGATGGAACACGTTGTTCAGGTGTCGGGTCCGGTCGTCAAATGGACGCAATTGGGCGACCGCCCCGTGTGGACGGTTGAGGTGGAACAACCCTTCCACGTCCCTTCGTTGAGAAAAGTGCTCAAGTCAAGGTCCTGGCAGATTTTTTCCGGTGACATTCCGTTCGTGAATCGTTTCTTCCTCGACGGCGATGTTGGGATGCATGTCGCTTTCAACGGCACCGTGGTCGATCGCCGAACCGATGACCATCCCGTGGCCAAGCCCGAAGTTATCGAAGCGGGAGGTGCTGGCCGGTACGGTGTCGATTGCACGCTTCAATGCGATGTCAGCGACATCGTTTCCACCGAACCCTTCCAAGTCCCCTACACCGTCTTCTCGTTTGATTTGGAGACCAGTATTGAGCACGAAACCGTGCTGTGCGCCGCCGCATGCGTCGAACATCTCGGAACGGGCCAACGCGAAGTCTTCTCCTATCGCGGAACGGAACAAGATATTCTCGAGGGCTTGACCGCCACCGTCCAATCCACCGACCCGGACATCATCACGGGCTACAACATCGATAATTTCGACCTCCCGAGGTTGGCCGACCGCACCGCTGTTCTTCAACGCGGCCGCGGCTGGGAAGGGACGAACGCCTTGTTTGGCTGGGGGCGGGCTCCACCGTTGGAATCGGAACTGAAGCGTCAACGGGATGCGTTGGTGCCCAAACGGCAGAGCAACCGAGCATGGAACCTGTCCGGGCGCGTCGTCATGGATGCTTGGTGGCAAGCACGGCAGGCCCTGAAACCTCGTCGCGAGACCCTTTCGTTCGTGGCCACATTGCTGTTTCCCGACGACGAAGAAAAGCACAAGATGGATGTCGACGCCTCAAACATGGACCATGAATGGGCGACCAGACCCGATGAGGTGTTGGCCTATTGTGTACGAGACGCTCAACTCCCCCTTGATATCCTGCAAGCCATTCAAGCCGTACGCCGGAAAGAGGCCGTGGCCGCCGTGGCTATGGTGCCCTTTGAGACAGCAGCGAACGGCAGCACCAGCCAACTCATCGATTCGCTGGTGATTCGTCTGGCCGATAAGCGGAACATTGCCGTGCCGATGACCGGTTCAGCCGAAGCCAAAGTAGGGCAAATCACCGGTGGATATGTGCACGACGTAGAGGCGGGGCTTCACCCTTGGATTGCGGTTCTTGACTTCAAGAGCATGTACCCCTCGATCATGATCGGTCACAACATCTGTTACACCACGCGCATCGACCCGGCTCAACCTGACCCTCCGGGGGAAGGTCGCTATCATACCTCACCCATCGAGAGTAAATTCCGGCTTGCCGAAGACCGGAAAGGCATGGTGCCGGCCCTGCTTGAAGGCCTGATGGCTCAGCGGGATGAACACAAAGTGGCCATCAAGGCCGCCCAATCATCCGAAGACCCTGTGGCTGAAGCCTTCCACGACGCTATGCAATACGCCGTAAAAATTCTGATGAACACCTTCTATGGGGTGTTTGCAAGTGGTTTCTATCGGTTCACTCACCGAGATTTGGGTTCGTCCATCACCGCTTGGGCGCGTCAAAACATCAAGGGCATCATCGCTGCGGTTGAAAAAGAAGGCCATGGCGTGGTGTACTCCGATACCGACTCCATCTTTGTCCGAAGCCCCGTCTCACCCGACGCCCCCCGGCAACTTTCCGATGAACAACTGGCGAGCGCTCAAACGGGTGATAAAGCCGCCCAGGCCCTGGTGAAAGCCCACGAAGCGGCCGTGGCCAGCATGGTGGAGTTCGGGCAATCGCTTGCGGCGACCTACAGCCGGGATGCGGCGGTGTTGGAATTCGAGAAAGGCCTCTCGGTGTTCTTCAGCCACGGAGCCAAGAAACGCTACATCGGGCATGTGGTTTGGCCAGCAAAAGAGATGTTGATTCGTGGTTATGAAACGCAGC
>JAURDA010000006.1 GCA_030828165.1 Candidatus Poseidonia sp. | reverse complement strand
AGGGATGGTACCTGCTCATTCCAGGTGACCCGAAAGAGGATATCGATGAAAACGGTGTTCCGGACGCTTGCGACAACCTTGGAGAGTTGAGTTTCACCGATTCCGACGGAGATGATATCGGGGAGCGTGTCGCTACCGTTGATTGCACCGCCATGTGGGACTACTACGATATCGAAGACCACGTGATCGTGGGCGTCATCTGCAACACCCTCGTCGAGCAGGAGGTGGAAACCGATTCGTTCAATGAATGTGAAATCGGCGAGGAAATTTTTGTCTCCAACGCCAACAACGTTTCGATGAAAGTCGTGGACATTGACGCCATGCTCATCCCCGTTCTCGGCGAGATTGTAGGGAGTGCCGCCTTGATGGGCACGTCGTTTTTCGCTGGCTGCTGTTCGATATGCGGGGGCCTCGTGGCGTTGATCATCGGGCTGTTACGCCTCGGTGGAGGAAAACCACCAACCGTCCACTACCAAATGAACTGAGTTACTCAAAACGGGGACTTCGCTTCTCAAGGAAAGCGGCGACGCCTTCACGAAAAGCTTCGGTGGTGCCCGCCGCCTCAATGAGCGTTCGTTCATGGTCGAGATGCGTGGCGAAATCGTTGTCGGCTTGGACATGCAAGAGGTGTTTCGTCGCTTCCTTGGTGTGTTGTCCCCAAGAAGACCACATCGTAGCCAGGCCAACGGCCGTTTCAAGCAAAGCGTCGGGGTCCACCAGCACGTCGATTGCACCGTGGCCATAGGCCTCACGGCCGGACCAAATCTCGTTGCCGAAGAAGAATTGACGCGCTCGTTGTTCACCGACCAGCCGGGGCAGCAACCACGTGGTACCTCCGTCAGGTGACAACCCCATACCCGCATAGGAGGCCGCCATCCGAGCATCGTCGGTGCCAACCCTTGCATCACAGGCTAGCGCCAAGCCCAACCCGCCCCCTGCCGACACTCCGTTGAGCGCAGCAACCACAACCGTGGAGGAGGTCCGCATGCGCTGAAGCAAGGGGTGGAGGATGCCCGTGAGTTCTCGAATCAGTTCGGGGGCCTCGTTGTCGTCAATGGATTGTTGAAAGGCGTTGATGTCGGCTCCTGCTGAGAAAAATCGACCTTCGCCGGTCAGGACGATGGCCTTTGTCGCCCCGTCCCTCAAGCCGTCGTCAACGGCTGCGGCAATTTGTGGCAGGAAGGCCCGAGAAAACGATTGGGTTGAGGACTGACCAGCCATCGTGATGATTCGAACCGGACCGCGCTGCTCCACTTGGACGCTCATCGCTCTCCCTCACAACTTGACGTTGACGTTCTTGACCTTGGTGTAAAACCGAAGGGCGTCCTGGCTTTGTTCAACGCCAATGCCGGAATGCTTCCAGCCCGTGAACGCCGTTTGAGGGAAGGTGATGGGGTACTCGTTGATGGACACCATACCGCATTCCAAATCCCGTGCAAGGCGGTGAGCACGACCCAGGTCGTTGGTCCAAACGCCGTTGAGCAATCCGAACGGTGTGTTGTTGGCCAACGCAAGCGCTTCCTCGTCGTTCGCAAAGGACGTGACGGCGAGAACAGGGCCAAACAATTCATCTTGGAACAACAGGTCATTATGACCGACGCCCGTCACGACGGTGGCCTCCATGAACGCCCCTTCTCGCTCCAAAGCCTTCCCACCGAGAACGACGGTGCCGCCCTGCGCAAGGCCGGCTTCCAATTTCTCAAGAACTTCAGCCCGATGGCGTTCGTGGACCAAACTGCCCATGCGCACACCTTCCTCCATGCCGGGGCCGACGGCCCATTTGCTGACTTCATCGCAGACCGCTTTCACCAATTCATCGTGAACGTCTTCGTGCACAAGAAGCCTCGACCCGGCCCAACACATTTGGCCGGCGTTCATGAAGATGCCAAAGCAAATCGCTTTCGCTGCGTATCGGAGGTTGGCGTCGGGGAAGACGATGTTCGCGCCTTTCCCACCCAATTCAAGGGTAACGGGGGTCAAGTTTTCACTGGCTTTGGCCATCACGGTTTGTCCCGTCGGTACACCGCCGGTCAAGACCACGCCGTCAACGCCACCGTGACCGGCAAGCCCGTCACCCACCAGAGCGCCCGAACCCGTCAACACTTGGAGGACCCCGGAGGGCAGCCCCGTGTCGGCTTCATCGACCGCTTTTGCCCAAGCCAAGAGCGAGAGCGGGGTCCACGACGCCGGTTTCGCAATCACCGTGCATCCAGCAGCAAGCGCCGGTGCGATGGAGCGCAGGGCGAGTTGCAGGGGAAAGTTCCACGGCACGATGTGAGCGGTAACCCCCAACGGTTGACGCAAGGTGTAATTCAGACGAGGACCGGGGACGGGAATCGTGCTGCCTTCGATCTTATCGGAGAGACCAGCAAAGTACTCCAAGGTCCATGCACCGTAGCGGATTTCCGAAAGTGCTTCACGGAAGGTCTTCCCGTTGTTGGTGGATTCCAAAACGGCAAATTCCTTCGCTTTCGCGTACGTGACCGCCGCCATTTTGTTCAAGATTCGACCGCGCTGAGCAGGGTCCATCGCTTTCCAATCGGGATGTTCGAAGGCCGCTCTGGAGGAAGCCACGCAGCGCTCGACATCCTCGATGCTCGCACGTGGAACCGTGGCGATGACCTCGCCCGTTGCGGGGTTGAGAACATCGCTCGTCTCGCCGGTGGACGATGCGCACCATTCGCCTCCAATCCACATCTGTTCTTCGCTCATGCATCGGGGAGGTCCAAGCGCTTCAAAGGGGCATCGGTGAGGCGGTCCGCACCAAAACCCCCCAAAGAAACCACAACGCTGACAGAAGCCTCATGTGCCGTTGCGCCATCGTCGTAGGCATGGCCCGAACCGTTGGTCTTGCGCAAAGCACGGCGCAAACGCTGACCACTCGGCCACCCCGTCTCCTGCTCATCGCTGGAGCGACGGGGGTGGGAAAGTCCACCGCTGCCGTTGGTGTGGCGCAACGGTCCGGTTTTACCCGAGTGATGTCAACCGATGCGATTCGGGAAATCATGAGGGCGACCGATACCGAACAAAGCGTTCCCGCTTTGCACCGCTCTTCCTTTTCAACGGGTGAAAGCGGTGAGGCGGTCCTGGATTGGACCGAAACGTGCCGTGCGGTCGAAGCCGGTATCGGCGCAAGCATTGACCGAGCGCGAAGGGAAGGCATCGACCTGCTCATCGAAGGCGTCCATCTCGTCCCCGCTTCGCGCTGGTTGCGCGCTTGGGAAGAGGCGGGTGGCGTGGCCCTCGGCGTGGTGATGATGGTCGACGAGGAACGCGCCCACCAGAACATGTTGAAGACCAGGGACGCCCATTCGTACCGACGCTCGGACCGCTATTTGGCGAACTTCAAGCGCATCCGGGCCATTCAGGACGCTTTTGTTGAGCGTGCGAAAATCACCAACTGGACGCTGGTGGACCCCACGAGAGTCGACGACGATGTTGAACGCATTCACACGCTGCTCAACCGTGCGGTGCACGAAGCAACCTCGTGATCAAAGCGTCACCGTGAAGTCGACGTCGAAACTTAACATCGCTTCGCCGTCGGAAACCCCGAGTTCACCGGTAACCGAAAGGGTGGTGTCGTCGATTTGGACCACGGCCAAATCGGTCAATTTGACCTCAACACCGCGAATTTCCCCGTGGTGGAGCAGGTCGTCGTGAACCGTTTCGAGGGCCAATTCTGCCGCCTCAAGCCCCTCAAGGCCGCCTTCCATCCACAATTCCGTTCGTGCCTGTGTCAGCGGCTCGAGGATCTCAAGCACCTCTTCGGTGGTGACGATGACGTCGTCCGAAGCCGGGTCGTGGGGCAACGTTAGTCCTGCAACCTTGACGCCGAAAATCGCCATCGAGAGAAGGGACATCAGGAGGACCACGCCGGTGGCGAGCAGCATTTGCCCGCCTTCGGACCTCTCCATGCTCGTTGAGCGCATCAGGCACCGCCTCCCCGGGCCCACACGTCCAACGTCACCGTCCAAACATAGGGGCCGATACCAACGAGCTGGTGTACCGCCACCGTCCCGCCGGAGGGCGTACCGACGGTGCCGTGCGGTGTGGCAACCGAGGCGTCCTTTGCAAGCCAACAGTTGGCCTCTTTCCCGGGTGCAACTGCAGATTGGAGCAAGGTACATGCACCTTCACGGTCATCGTTTTCCAGCAATTCGAACAAGTGATTTTCGCCCGCCACTTCGGCGTCGAGCCCCAAGCCGTACCGAATGGCGTCTTCGCCCGCCATCTCCAAGGAGGCATCCAGGGCAACCGAAGCCGAATCGGGCACGTGCACCCGAATCAAGAAAGTCGCAGACATGAAGAACAACCAAAAGAGCGTCAGCATCTCCAAAATGTGGATTTGTGCCTCTTCGTCGTCCTGCACGGGATCATCCCCAATACAGCGGCGCGGGGACGAAGGTGCCCGAAGATGGATTCAACCCCGGCACTTCCGTAATTCCAATCAAGTCGGGCGAAAAGGCGACCAGGTTGAAGATGACCAACGCAACGACGATCATCATTCCTGAGTGTTTGAAGCCCGTCGAGAAACGACCCGTGGCCATCAAACCCGCCATCGAACCGTTGCCCATGGCTTGCATGGTAACACCGTAGTAGAAAATCGTCAGGAAAAACAACGGGTCGATGTTTCGAATGGTCATGTTCCCGATGGTCTGACCGCCGCTGTCGCCCCCGTCTTCCCCACCGGAATTGCTTCCGGCGATAGCGGGAATAAACACCTTCGCGAGAACGACGATCACGCCGAGGAAAACGAAGTAGGACGTCCAAATGACCGCAATGTACGAGCCGATGGCTCGTTTTCGTTCACCTTCTAAGAACTTCAGTTCACGGGAGTCGTTGGCGGCCGTGACCAAAATGTCAGA
This sequence comes from Candidatus Poseidonia sp., assembly GCA_030828165.1. Lineage (GTDB taxonomy): Archaea > Thermoplasmatota > Poseidoniia > Poseidoniales > Poseidoniaceae > Poseidonia. The sequence continues at coordinate 57,641 of JAURDA010000006.1, read as the reverse complement.
AATTTTACCGCCGGCTCGGTCGGCTTCGGCGATGAGGGCAATGGCTCGTTGCACCAACGGGGTGCCGACCCGGTCTGCAAATTGACGAATCACGTCGCTGAATTTGATGCCCCAACTGAGTTGGTCGGACATTTTCTTGACTTCGTCATTCAATGCGCCGTATTCAGAAGTCGCGAGGGTTTGAACAGCCACCGTCATGGAAAGGCCACCCTTCCAGTATTCTGCAAGGTCACGAAGGAAGTCCGGGAACTTTTCTTCAACCTCGTTCTTGGCCTCTTCCACCTTCTCCCAGTAGTACGAGGCTGGGAAGATGAAGAAAAAGAAGGTCAGCCCGAAGAAATTCAAGAAAATGGTGGGGTGCACCTTGAGGGGGCCGGCTTCAAGGGCAGGACCAAGCCACAGGGACTTGTTGTTCATGTTCGTAGGAATCCCGTCGTAGTAATGCACGGTCATGTCGAAGGTGACGGTTGAGAGAAATTGGCCTTCTCCGCTGGAGATGAAAATCAGTTCGTACCGGTCATCAGGCGAAATGGTGACCATCTCAAAACCGCAACCGCCTTGGTTGGCCGTGGCGTTGTTGAATTCCAGAAGATCGCCGGCCGAGGAACGGATGGCGACCGTGTAATCGTAATTTCCAGAGGCTTCAACGGTGCAGTTGAGCCACAATGGCTGTAACACGGTCGTGCCACCGGTCGCTGTTTCCGGAACACCCGGAACATCGAAGTTTTTGCCACGTTTGGTGACCATGGTCCATTCCTCGCCCTCCCACGTGATGCGGTCGGGCTGATCTTGGAGGATGGAGCAGGTTTGGTTCTGCGTGTAAGTGGGTTTTTGATTGGTTTGGAAAAATTCACCCGTAGGGTTTCCAACCTCGTCTTGAGCGGTGGCACCGCAGTACAAATTGGTGAACATCGGTTCACCGTTCGCCGTTGGGATAAAGCCTGAATTCGTGACCCAAAACAAACCGCTGGCGAGGCCGAGAATGATGGAGAAAAACAAGATGATGTACAAGCGTGTGAGGGTGGAATCGTCCTTGGGGAGGTCAAGATTTACGACGATTTTTTCCTTCTTTCTTGCCATGCTTTCACCCCCTCACATGTCCTGTTCCTTGCTGCTCGTGTACACCAAAATCGCGTAGGCGATGTGAATCATTGGAATGAAGCCCAGAACAATGCCGTAGAGCATGCCTTCGCTCATTTGCGCACCGGAACCGGACACCCAGAACATGATGACCAGCATGACGATCAGGAAAAGCGGCATGGCGACGGCGACCACAATGTACGACTCGGCGAGCAACGCAATCGATTCGAGGAACATGCCCAGCCGTGTTCGGTTTTCGCGCATGTAGTGTTCTGCACGGTTCAGGAAGAACAACTTGAGCTGGCCACCAGCGGTCAGCGTTCCCACCATGCCTTGGAAGAACTCCGTTAGCCAGACCGATGCCGCCCGGTCAACGCTGAGTTTGATGGCGGTGATCAGGTCGTAACCGAGCAACGTCACGTCTCGGTAAATCATGGCGGCGTCGTCGGCGACATCCCCGTAGATGTCCTTGTTCATGGCGAGGGAGCGGAAAATCTTGGCCGGCGTGGCGTTGGCAGCGGACATGGCAGCGGTGTAGGAAGCAGCGTAGGGAAGGTACTTCTCAATCATGTCGCCACGGCGCTGGGCTTCTCGAGCAGCACCGCCTTTGTTGTACTTGAAAGCCCCGTAGGGGATGATGAAACCACCCAACGCCACAAGCAGGACCTTGAGGGCGGGCGGGAAGACCTGAAGCCTGTATTCGGGACAACCGTTGCCGGGAAGGGAGGGGTCAACCAGGGTTGGATTCCAGTACTCCCACTCGAAGCAAGGGTCGAGGGAAGACGAGTCCTGAATGCCCTCGTAGAAGGCGATGACACCGATATCAGGGACGAAGAAGATCGCCACAAATGCCCACGACATGAAGGTGATGGCAATGGTCGTTACGATCACGGTTGCGAGGTAAACCTCGGGCATCATGCCCATGGCTCCCTTGACGAGGTTACCGGACAATTCCTTGTCGTTTCGGGCCCGTTTCTTGACAAACCCACCCAGCAAGCGATTGCAAATTCGCTGCCATGCTGTCAAGTCCATCGTCTCACCTCGTGCTCATTTCGATTTCACTTCAGACCGTCAACGCGGGCCAAAATCTCGTTCGGGCGAACGTAGTATTCCGTGACGATTTGGGACACTTGGTCGGCTTTGCGAATATCGTTCAACACCATCCATTCCAAAACGCGCTTACGCGTACGCAATTCGCGTCGCATCTCTTCCTGACTGTAGTTGATTTTCACCATGATTTTCTCCAGCACGTACGACTTGCCGCTGAAGATGAAGTCGTCGTTCGTCACATCCCAACGGAACACTTCGTTGGTGATGACCTCCATCGAATTCGGGTCAATGCCGACGATTTCGACGATTTGTTTTGTCCGTCGGACACGACGGCCGTTGATACGGGTCTGAATCTGAATGGCACAGGCCTCAAGCGCGGGCAGCAAAACACGGGGGATGTCGATGGGTTTGTTCTCAAGCCGGTGCACAAGCGAAGGAACCGAGTCGGCGTGAACCGTCGAGTAAGCACAGTGCCCCGTCGCCATTGCTTGGAACAACACGTAGGCTTCAGCACCACGGATTTCACCCACAATGATGTATTCGGGTCGTTCACGAAGGGCGGCCTTGAGCAACTCGAACTCACCGATAACACCGTCGTCGCTCTCACCACCGAAACCTTGCCGAGTGAGACCGGGAACCCAGTTTGGTTGCGGGATGTTGACTTCACGCGTGGATTCGATAGAGACGATTTTCATTTGCCACGGAATGAAAATGCACATGGCGTTGAGGGTGGTCGTTTTGCCGGAAGCCGTACCGCCCACAAAGAGCATCGGGACTTCGTTCTGGAAGGCAATCCAGAGGTAGGCGACCATCAACGACGACATGGTCCGGAACGCCACGATGTCGGCGGGTGAAAAGGGATCGTCTTTGAACCGTCGAATACAGAAGGCTGACCCACGCGTTGAAATTTCATGGCCCAATTTCATGACGATACGAGAACCGTCCATCAGCGTTGCATCGAGAAGCGGGTCGGCCACCGAGATGTGCTTTCCACACCGTTGAGCGAGTTTGATGACGTAAGACTCAAGTTCATGGTCGGTTTCCCAGACACAGGTCGTCTCCACGGACTCAAATTTTCGGTGGTAGGCAAAAATAGGGACGTTGGTCCCGTCCAGGGAAATATCCTCAACGTTCACGTCGTTCATCAAGACGTCCATCTTGCCGTAGCCAATCAAGTCTCGGCGGAGATAGTAGAAAATCTTGGATTTTGATTTCTTGTTGATTTTCATCCCGTAGGCTTTGATGACCTTGTCCATCGCCGTGCGGACGTACGCATCGGGGTTGGAATCGATTTCTTCGATGTTGGCGGTCAACGAGCGGATGAAAATGTCCATGATTTCGTCGCGTTGCTCTTGCTCTTTTTTCGTGAGCGGAGGCTCAATGATTTGGTAGATGATGTTGAGCGTGGTTTTGTCACGAACGATACGAGCAAAAGCGTGTGGAGGCATCACCGGATATTTGTCCAACTCGTCGTATTGGGCACGTTGTTTGCCTCGTTGCCGGCCGCCACCGCCACCGCCTTTTTTTCTTGCCATGGTCACCAACACCGCCGAATGCATTCTGCTACAACATCTCCCCGACTATAACACTTGGGTGAAAATCGCACCCAAATCGGCTTGCAGTGACGAACTTTGGGGGGGCGAAAACACCCGGGTTCAGGCGCTCAAAACCGTATCAAGCCAAGCGTGGCATTTCGCATGAAACGAGGCCAAATCGGTTTCGTTCGCCAAGGTATCATCGGCCTCCTCGATGAGATGATCGAGACCCCAGCCCGTCTCGCGTTGATTGCGCGCCTCGAAGGCCGCTCGGTCACCGTCCTCTGAACGGCCTCGCTGCTGAATGCGTTGAAACCTCGTCTCGGCTTCGGCGACGATGGCCACCGTGCGGTAGGCGTCGCCCCACCGAGAGGAGAAAACGGTCTGCTCGGCCGTGCCTCGCAAGCCTTCGATGAGGACGAGCGAGTGCGAGGCAAGAAGCTCGTCAACCCGGTCACACAAACGGACAGCGAGGACGTCTTCGCCGTGCGCAGCCCGCAACGATGCGGCGACTTCGCCAAACACGTTCGGTGCCTCCTCAAGACCTCGCTGCCTGACCTCGGCGCGAATCATGTCGCCCATGGACACGACGGGGACACCTGCCGAAACGAGCACGGCGGCAAATTCACCCTTGCCCGACCCCGGCATGCCGCAAACGGCAACGACTTGAGGCATGGCTTGGACGCGACGGTGAACGCTCAAGAAGATACCTGCAAAAATCGCAAGCAGGCTCAGTTTGAGAACTCGGCGCGGCCCCATCGTCGGTCCATCAACTTCCACAAGACCGCCGAGGCGAACATCAGACCGACCGAAATGGCGATCATCCCGATGTACCCTTGCTGAACCATGGTTTCGTCGTACATTTGGGCGGTTGCAGCGAGACCGTCCTGACTGGCTCGTTCCCACCAGTTCCCGTAGAGACTGACGTCGCCTTGCGTGAACGAAAGCAAAAACAAACCGAGCAGCGGCAGGACCGTCCCGATCCAAAACCAGACCATGATGGACGCATCGAAGATGGCTTTGTTTGGACGCAGGCCCATCAAGAACGCCGTAAGAGCCACGATGTACACGGAATTGGCAAACATCACGATGATGCTCGTGGGCAGCGAAGCCCATTCGTCAAGACGCCAGGCCATCAGCACGATGAAAATCAGGGAAATCCAGGAGGTGGCCAAGAAGTAGACCACCACCTTTGCCCGGATCAAATCGGGGACCTTGAGGGGCAACCCGTTCATGAAATCCGGCGAATCCAAAATGGTCAACCACGAATAAAAATTGAAGCCAAAGAACCCCAAAAACGGAGCATAGGAAAGCAGGTTAATGGGAATGGGAGCCTCGGCAAAATCCACCAACCAAGCCATACCGAGCAAAACCAGAAGCGGGATGGCGTACGAGACCGTCATTTTCTTGATGGCTCCTGAGCGGAACAGGTCGACGAACTCCTTGGCAACGATGAGCCGTATTTCGCCCCGGCCCAGAAAGCCGAGTCGATTGTACATCGGCTCGAGCAAATCCCCTTGCTCAACAACGCTTACATCAAAATCATCGAGAATAAGTTGCGCAGCGAGAAAACCGATGCCGACCGACAACGCCAATCCGAGCAGAATGGCCACACCGCTTTGACTCGCCTGAGCGGCAAGACCCCACAAGAGGAGGTCGGCAGGCAGCACGCCAACGCCCACAGCAATGCCGACCGCCACGATCACCACCGGGCCACCGAGCGTGAACGGACGGCCGCGCAACCAAAGCGAGGACGCCAAAAACGAGAGCGCTAGCCCTTGCCCGAGGGTCGTTGCCATCGCCAACCAGGTCCACGGGAGGGAAGACCACAGCAGCGGCGTGCGGATACCCGAGACACCGTCCAGGAGAATGCCCAGCGCCATACCGCTGATGATGGGCGTGAGAATCAACAGCACGTAGAACAGCATGTCCTTGACAAAATAGACAAAATGGGCCATGGAATTGGGCAAGGGTTGCAACGCCGGTGCGGCGAGGAGGTAATTTTTGGTCGCCGTCCGTCGCACGATGGCGTCCCGACCCATGAAGGCGAAGGTCCCCATGCCCAAGGAGAACATGAAGAGCGGGAGATGAAGGGCGAAGCGCAATTCCTGCCAGGTGAAGGTCTTGGAATCAATGTCCGAGGTTTGTGCGGTGGAGTCCCCGACCAAAAACTGCAGGCCGATGGTCGAAATCGCTGTCACCAACGTCAACAGCAACGGGAAGAGCACCATCTGCCGTTTTTTCGCAAATTCAACGCTCTTGCGAGCCTCCTCAACAAACATGACGCGAAACGTGGCGGAAAAGGCAGCCCAACCACGAAGCGGTTCGTTGAGTTGGACGCCGTGGGAGGACGTTCCGAGCGAGCGGTGCTCTTCAGCGACCCCGTCCGTCCACGGACGCGATTCGATGAAGGTTCCCGGCACGCTCATTCCTCCGAATCGTCACCGACGCCTTCATCGCTCAGGCGCTCCACGTCCTCGATGGAACGGCCCACCAAACGGATGAAAACGTCTTCCAGCGTCTCGTCCTCCGACCGTTTCAGACCTTTCACCGTGCCGGCCGCCAACACTTTTCCGTCGTTGATGATGGCCATTCGATTGCACATCCGTTCGGCCATTTCAAGGACGTGCGAACAAAGGAAAATCGTACCGCCGTTGGCCACGTGGTCAAGCAACCACTCCCGGCATTTCCGCTGGTAAATCGGGTCCAGATTGGCAAAAGGTTCGTCCAGAAACAGGAGTTTTGGTTTGTGGATAAACGCACTCGCCAGCATCACTTTTTGCCGTTGTCCTTTGGAGAGGTCTTTGCACATCGTATCCCTCTTTTCTTGCAAACCAAACCACTCGAGCCAATGCTCAACCTTGGCCTTCATGTCCTCCACGCCGCGCAATCGGGCCACAAATTCGAGAAATTCCGTCGGGGTCAGGAAGGACGGTGGAGATTCCGATTCCGGCACGATGCCGATGTTTGCTTTGACCTTTTGAGGGTCGGCGACGGCGTCAACGCCGAGCACTTCAATGCGTCCTTTGCTTGGACGAAGTTGACCCGTCAGGAGCTTGATGAAGGTGGATTTTCCCGCTCCGTTCGGACCGAACACGCCGAAGAATTCGCCCGCATGAACCTCCACGTTCAAAGGGTGCAAGGCCACGAAATCGCCGTATTTTTTGGCCATGTCGTTTGCGCTGACCATCGGCGAAGACGCAGCAGTCATGAGTCGTTGAGGAAAGCGACGGATATGATACCTTGCTTCGCGTTCATTGAACCCCGGCGATGACATGAAGAAGAAGAGGGGGTTGACCTTGACCATGAACCCGCCCGAAAGCGACGTGATCAAGGTCGACCTTCACCCCATCAGCGAAGACGATGACATCGGTTTTTTTGCTTGCATGACCATTGACCGACCCGACAAATTGAACGCCCTCAACGCCGAAGTGATGGCCTCGCTCAAGGCGGTTTGCGCTTGGATGGAATCCTCCGATGGCGTCCGGGTGCTCGTGGTCACGGGGGCGGCCCCCAAGGCGCCGCTGGAAGGGAAGCGCGCCAAACCTCACGCCTTCGTCGCTGGGGCCGATATCACGGAATTTGCCGGTGCGGGCAGCGGCGTGATTCGCGAGAAATTCCGAGACAATGCCGTCGAGGCCTTGTGGAACCTTTCCAAACCAACCATCGCCATGGTCGACGGTTTTGCTTTGGGCGGTGGTTGCGAAGTGGCGTGTTCCTGCGATGTTCGAATCGCGAGCAACCGTTCCACCTTTGGAACCCCTGAAATCAATCTTGGACTGATTCCGGGATACGGGGCAACGCAACGGCTGGAACGCTTGGTCGGTTACGGCAAAGCGCACGAGATGATCATGACCGGCGATATGGTGCCGGCGGACGAGGCCCAGCGCATCGGGCTTGTCAATCATGTTGTCTCCCCGGAAGAACTTGAGGATACGGTCTTTGCGATGGCTCGCAGAATTGGAAGCAAATCATCCCACGCTCTCCGGGTTGGAAAACAAACCGTCCGTGCCGCCCTCGACGAGGGATTGACCGACGGCGTTGAACTCGAAGCCGTCGCCTTCGCCAACCTGTTTGACAGCGAGGACAAGGAAATCGGCGTTCAGGCGTTCCTCAACCGGGAAACCGCACGCTGGAAGCATCGCTGATGACCCTCTGCAACGGGCCCACGTTCCACCTCGAGCCTGTCGGCCAAGGGGGGTGTAGGAAGCGCCACTGCCCTCCTCTTGTCCGGGAGCGTGCCCGGCCACGTTGATTTTCTTGAAGGATCAAACCTCTACGAAGCGAATCTGCTCCTCCCTGAGGAAGGCGCGGAAATGCCCCATATGACGCCGATATTCCCTGCGGAACGCACCGTTGATAACCAACACGTCAAATGCATTTGAAGCGGTGTTGCAACCACGGGTTCGCTTTTCGCGAAGACGGCGAAGCATACGCTGGTTGGTGCTCTTGAGCAGGTCACCATCGCACGTGCAAGGGACCGTCGTGCGCATTTGGGTTGGCTTGATGGGAACAAAGCCAACGCCATTGTTGCGTTGAGGCGTTTCGCCTTCGACCTTCGGTTTTGGTACCTTGGTCGGTTTTTTCTTTCCTTGGAACGGCTCAATGCGCTTGGTGTGCGGATTGTAGCGTCGTTGTTGGTTGGGTCGTATCCTTCTGTTGTTTCTTCTCTTTACCATGGTATCTCTCCTAAATCTGCCTATCTTTCTGTGCAGCGATGCTCGCTAAACAGGTGCATGAAAAGCACCTGCCGGCATCTCCGCATTTGTAGGTCTACGATTCAGGTCCAGAATTGGTACAATGAAGCGGCATGGTTACGTCTCCAACAAGAATCTATCATGTTCAACACATAATAAAGCCTTTGCTGTTTGGGAAGCAAAGGACAGAGGACGAAATCAGTCCTGCATCTCTTCTCGCAACGCAGAGAGGGCACTGCTGGCTGAGGGCAGCGGCGGTAGCGCGAGCGGTTGACCGTCGGGGCCGAGGAGAGGAGGGAGTTCCTTGCCGTCGGGCCCGATGAGTTTCGGCACGTCGGGAGCGGGGGTTTGGAGGGATTCAAAGCCGACATCCAAGGGAAGGCGGAGTTTCAGAATACGCGCCTCGTCAAGACGAATGAAGGTAGCGCCGTAAACGTGACCGGGCGGAGGATGTTCAGGCTCTTCGAGCACCGTGTGGCCGTGTCCGGGCGTCTGCAAGAGCGCTACCAAGTCTTCACCGCCAGCGTGTTCTTCCCACATTCGAGCAGTTGAAGCACGAATTTCGGCCATTTGGCCTCGGCGCCGTCGCTTGATGCGCTCTCGGATCGCATCATGGCGTTCCCGCCGTTCATTGACGGTGAGTTCAATGTCAGCGTCTTCAACCGACTCAGGGCTCACGTCCACGACGTATTCGTCCGCAACGTGCACGTCCTCAATCTCAACCTCAACCTCAACCAAATCTTCGCTCTCGTCGGCGAGCGCTGCTTCTTGAGCGGCTTGGGCTGCAGCGATTTTCGCCAGTTTCCGTTCCCTCAAGGTCGCGCCGTCAAGCGAATCCGCCGTGACGGGAGCGGGCAATTCTTCGTCCTCTTCTTCGATTTCAGGTTCGGTGACTTCAACCGGTTGGGAAGCCGCTTGGGCTTGTGGGCGAGGCGCCTGACGAGGCGCTGGTTTGGGGGCGAGATTGACCCAAAGAAAAGCCAACACGGCCATCGCCGCAACGAAGCCCCACTTGGCTTCCTCGGTCAGGGAACCGATGGTGAGGAGATAAAACGCAAGGACCGAGAGAAACAGCAACCCTACGGCCGTGCGTGCGAATCCCATGGCCCTCACCTCGGCCAACGCTCGGTGCTTTATGACGGTGATGGCGAAGGAGAGATTAGACCTTCTCGGACAAATCAGGCAGTTGGCGCAACAGGTCGTCCAACGCCTTTCGTCGGTGACTGAAGACCTGCTTTTTGGACGGTTCAACGGCACCGAAGGTCATTCCGTGCGTGCTTTCTACACCCAAGACATCGGGCGATAGCGGCTCGCCCTCACCGTCGAGATCAGCAGGAATGAACACCGGGTCAAACCCGAACCCTGCCTCTCCCTGCATTTCAGCTGAGATGGACCCCGGGCATACTCCCGTTCCAAAGAGCGTGCGTTCTCCGTCCCAAAATCCTGCCACCGCTTGGAAGCGAGCGGCTCGCAATCGCTTGGCTTGAACCGGATCATCGCTGGTGAGATGAGTCAATAAACGCAGCACGCCGAGACAACCGATTGTGTCGAAAGCGTACGAAGAATACACGCCGGGAAAGCCGTTGAGCGCATCGATAAAGAGACCGGCGTCTTCCACCATGACCTTCGCCGTGGGTGAAGGAAGGAGGCTCCGTGCCTGTTCGATTTTTGCTCTTGCAACGGTTTCGAGGTCCGAGGCTTGGGGTTCAGTAACGGAGGAAGGTTCGGCCATCAACTGACGGACTTCGTACCCCATCGGATGGAGATGCTGTTGGGCCTCTGCAAGCTTTCCAGCGTTTCCCGTGAGAAACCAAATCACGTTTTCCATGGCCCAGCCACACGGGCTTAGCCTATGACGATACCTCCGAATCGGGGCTCTGCGTGTTCGCTTTGGGGCATATGTTCAAAGACGGCTCGTGACCGAAAACCAACGTGTTCTCCAATTGGGTGCTGGTCGCCGTCGGCGGTGCAATCGGTGCCCTTCTTCGGTATGCCTTGAGCGAAAACATGGCATCCGATGCCTATCCCTGGGCAACCCTGACAGCGAACCTGCTCGGTTCGTTTGTCCTCGGCGTGTTGACGGCGTTGGTTGCTGCGAGCGTTGTTGGGGAACAGCAGGCGTTGTTGGTGAGCGTCGGCCTGCTCGGTTCGTTCACGACCCTTTCGACGTTTTCGGTTGAAAGCGCAAACATGTTCGATGAAGGCCAGTACGCCACCTTGGGCCTCTACATCGCTCTGACCGGGTTTTTCGGACCGTTGTTGGCCTTGCTTGGTTGGAAAGGGACCGCAGCCCTGCTCCCCGTCACGCCTTGATGGCCAACATGCGGTTCAGCGCCATGAGCGAGCCGTCCTGAACTTCTTTGGGCACAACAATCTGGTTGGGGATTTCGCCGTCGACCAAGCGCTCGAGCACGTCCATCAGGTAAGCGGGGTGAATCATGTACATCGTTGAACACGGACAAATTTCCTCGTCCAAACACTCGATGTGCTTGTCAGGGTGTTCTTGGGCAAGTCGAGCCACCATGTTGATCTCCGTGCCAATCGCGACCGAAGCCCCAGCGGGCAACTCCTGCACGTACTTGCGAATGAAATTGGTTGAACCGTACGCGTCAGCAAGGTCGACGGTGGCTTTGGGACATTCGGGGTGAACCACGACCAAGCCGTCGGGATGTTCAGCGCGGAAAACGTCGATTTGGTCCGGCGTGAACCGCTTGTGTACGGAGCAAAATCCGTGCCAGAGAACGATCCGTGCCCCATTGAGCGGCGTACTTGCACCGATTCCTGGGGTCCACGTCGGCATCGCCGTTTCCGGGACCCCCATGGCATGACCGGTGTTTCTCCCAAGGTGTTGGTCAGGGAAGAACAGCACAGCCCCCTTTGGACCCGCTCGCTCAAACGCCCAGTTGAGCACGCCTTCTGCGTTTGAAGAGGTGCAAACCACCCCTCCGTGGCGACCCACGAAATCCTTGAGGTCGGCGCTTGAATTCATGTACGTCACGGGCACGAGGTAGGAACGGCCCTCCTCAGCGGGCAAATCGGCATCGGTTCTGGAGATGGGGTCGGCAAGGCCGGACTCGGCGAGGATGGCGTCCCATGCAGCTTCAACCTCAACAAGCGTCGCCATGTCCGCCATCGAGCAACCCGCACGGAGGTTGGGAAGCATCACGGACTGCTCGTCCGAAGTCAGAATATCGGCGGATTCCGCCATGAAGTGAACGCCGCAAAACACGATGTGTTTTGCTGAGGATTCAGCGGCTTTTTGGCTGAGCATGAAGGAGTCGCCGAGGAAATCGGCATGCATGACAATGCTGTCCCGCTGGTAATGATGCCCGAGGATGAGCAAATCATCGCCCAACTGAGCTTTCAGTTCGTCGATTCGGTCCGCAATCGCCTGCTCTTCGACCGAGAGCGAGGTGTCCATGAAGTTGACCGAGCACATGGGGAGGGAAATGCTCATGGGACTCAACATACCCACGCGCCTACCCTTTTTCAATGAACGGATGGGGCTGAAGTTTCAAAAAGTCCCAAGCCTGCGTCGTACCATGGTCTTCAAGCCCACCGAGCGCCTTCACCTGGGGGCCGAGGCGGAGGTTTGGAAGGGGATTTGGTTCGGTCAAACCGCTGTACGTAAACAGCGACGGCCCCGGTCTTGGCGTCATCCCGACCTCGATCACCGTCTTGGCGTTCGTCGCATGGTGAGCGAAGCACGTTTGTTGATTCGTTCTCGGAAAGCCGGCCTTTCCGTACCGGCGGTGTGGGATTTGGATTACGAGGGAGGGCAACTCATCGTCCAGCACTTGGAAGGTACCCCGCTCATCGAAGTCCTCAACGCCGAAGGAACGGAAGAAAGTGATGTTCGAGCAACGCTCCATCGGGTTGGTGGAAGCGTGCGACGCCTTCACCGTGAAGCCATGACCCATGGAGACCTGTCGAGCAACAACATCCTCATCGACGGGAACGAGGTCCACCTCATCGATTTCGGACTCGCCTCCATCGAGTACGATGTTGAAAAATTCGGCATCGACCTGCATGTTCTCGACGAAATCCTCGGCGCATCCCACCCTCATTGGCCCAGCGCCATGGAATGGGTGATTGAGGGCTACCTCGCTGAAGAACGTGAACTCGGCCCCGCTCTGGTCCTGCAAGGCGGCGCCGTTCCCAGCGCAAGTGAAGTTCATGCGCGTCTTGAGGACGTACGATCCCGCGTTCGATACCACGGCTAATTCGCTTGACGGCGTTCGCTTTGTCGCTGCCACATGTGCCATGCAACCACCACGAAGGCCAGCAAGACGCCGGCCTGCAAAACGAAGCTGGAGTACGCTCGCAATTCCGGCTCCCAAGCGTGGATTTCGACGGTTACCGCCTCGTCTTCAAGTTGAAAGTATACCAGATGATTTTCCAGCACCTGCGGACCCCATTGGTCGTTGGTGTCGGACGTCAGCACGTGGGTCGTGTTCTCGACCAAATCAAGGAAGTAGATTTCACGGTCAAGGTACTTGCTTTGTGGCGAGGTTGGATTGAGGTGGTCGCGGACCGACCAAGCCAAAATGCCGTGTCCCATGGAGGGGTCCGAGACCTCGTACTTCGGGTTGCTCGCCAACCATTGCTCGGCCGAGGACCGATTGACGAGCACCAAACGGTCGGTAGCGCTGACGTTGACGGTCACGGCCAAGTACGACCGATCGAAGGCAAGCGTGTCGATCGTGGCGTTCTCCATGTCCACCGGCGTGCCCCAAGCCGCGAGAACCTCGTCCTCTTCGACGGGTGCGGTGGCGTTGATGGCGTAACTCACCTGACCGGTTACACCGATTTGGAGCACGTTAACCTGAAGAGGTGCCGTTTCGGTAACATAGGCGATTTCTGAGCCGCTGCACACCAAACGAGCGACGTTGCTCACCTCGGTGTGTCCGCCCTCAAGGCGTTGCCCATCAAGCGATTGCATCACGATGGCCCCGCTCTCCGAATACACCACGACCATGGATTGGGGGAGTCCACAGAGGGCGACATCGTTCACGTCACCGGTTGAGAACGAAGCGATGGGCGCTGTCGGCTGCTCCATGTCAAAGACGTGCATGATGTTTGGATTGCTCACCACCAAACGGTCGTTCAACACGGCGTACGAAGCGTTCAGCGTCAAGCCGGGAACGTTGAACCGAGCAGGCTCGGTCGTACTCGTGGAGAGGTTGTGCAACAACAACGCCGCTCCTTCGGTTTGGTTGTCCAGCGTGACCATCCAGCCGTCGATAGCGGCGGCGGCCTCGGGCGCCTCGACCCCTCCTGCGGGGAGAGAGCGGTTGGTCAAGTCCCACGTGATGACGGCGGCGACCACGATGAGAATGGCAAGCGCCATGCGACCGGTCTCGGTGCTGGTTGGCGAGCGGTACTGCAAGTACATCCTGTGCGAGCTGCTTTTCACCCAAGTCCACGCCTTTTTGGGCCGCGTGAGCACCGTGACAATGCGGACGTTCATCGTACGCTCATCAAAGAACTTCCACCAGGTGTTCGAGGTCCGGTCGGCCATCGATACCGCAGCACCTGCGACGAGCATGCCCCCGATGATGTCCATGAACCAGTGAATGCCGAGGTAGATGATGGTAAAGGCCGTGAGAGCGGTGTAGGCAAACACGGTGTGCCGGTAGCGGTTCCAACGTCGGTCGTCATCAAATCGGGTCAAGCACAGCCAAACAGCGAAGGGAATGCCGATGTGAAGCGAGGGCATCCCGTTGGTGAACGGGTCGATTCGACGAAACCAGTCGGCAATTTCCGGCGTCAGGGTATAGGCCAAGGTTTGCATTTCAGGAATGGTATCGCCGGTCACCCTGACGTTGAAAAACAAGTAAAACGGCACGGCGAGGATGTACACCCAAGCGATGGAGAGGGTGACCCGGTCGGCGAGCCAACGGTCGTCAAAGTAGGCGAAATAGAACACGGAAACATAACAGATGAACATGAAGCCGGCGACGTAAAAATGCGTGAGCGCCGTGGTCAGCCAAGCCGCTTCAAACGTTTGTTGAACCCACAACACGAGGTTGCCCTCAATCGCCCAAATGTAAGGGGTCATGTCGAGTCCGGTGCTCGCCATCAAGACCCGATCAAGTTGGTCCAAGCCGTCCTTGAGGTTGTAGATGGTGAAAACGATCAGAATGTGAACCCAATACCGTCGAAAGAAATCAACAAAGGGGGGGAGCGATAACTTTGCCCACGGTGGTTTGAACACGGGAAGAAGCAGAACCCCCAAGGCGAGGGCGCTGATCATCCATGTCAAATAGACGCTCTGCATCGTCACCCTCGTTCCTTTGGGCGAGGCCCTGTATTCATCAACTCGTCGTCAATACGGGCCTCAATTCTGGCTTTTCACCATGCACCGTGGACGTAGGGCCGACCTCGGTCGGGGTCGCGTCGGTTGGCGAGGTCGTAAATCCGCTCGAAGCGGTAAATTCCGCTTGAACACCCTTGCTGCCACTCAAAGGAAAGAGCGTACTTTCCGACCGTTTTGACGGTCGGTTTCTCGGCAGGAAGCGCCTCAACCTGCCTTCGGAGCGTCCGGCTGGTGTCGTCTTCGTTCCGCATTGGTGCACATTTTGCACACGGGCACGCGTGCCGCACATCGTCGTAACTCACCGTGAACGTGGTGTCGTCGTCGTAGGTCAGCACCATGTCGTTGGGGCGGCGCTCAAGTTTCTTCAGCGTGGGAAGCGGCTTGCTCATCGGTCCACCTCACACGATTTCCAGGCCGCTGTCGGTGCCGTCGGAAAGTTGGGCTTGAATCGCCTCAACGACGTTGGCAAAGGCGTGGGCGGAGGGCCCGTCGGGTTCGGAGACGATGCGGTGGACACCGTCGTCACCGCCACGAACGAAACCCGGGTCAAAGGGCAGGGCCCCCAAAAACGGGACACCAAATTCGTCTGCCGTCGCTTGGCCCCCGCCTTGCTTGAAGATGTCAAGCGTCACGGAAAAGCGGCCATCATCGTCCGCCGTGGCCGTGAGGGTTTTTCCACCGGGAGCAGCGATGTTGAGGCTTGTGCCGGGAGCGGCGGTGCCGTTGACGGTGAAACCGCTCATGTTCTCCACCACGCCGAGCACGGGAATCTTCAGGGATTCGGAAAACGTGATCGATTTTCGGCTGTCCAGCAACGCGACCTGTTGGGGCGTGGTGACGATGACCATGCCGTCGATGTTGGGGAGGGATTGGGCCACGGTCAACGGTTCATCGGACGTGCCGGGGGGGAAATCGATGATCAGGTAGTCAAGTTCACCCCACTCGACGTCGCCAATGAATTGTTGAATGGCGCCGAGTTTAATCGGGCCTCGCCAGACCACGGGTGTGTCTTCGTCCTCCAGGAGGAAGGCCATGCTGATCACCTTGACGCCCAAGTGGCCTTCTGCAGGATGAATGCGTTTGTTCTCAACGTGGAGGCGCCGCCCGTCAAGACCCATCATCTTGGGGACGTTGGGGCCGGTGATGTCAATGTCGAGAATACCAACGCGATGGCCTTGTTGGGCCAAGGAGAGCGCTAACCCGGTGGAAACGGTGGACTTCCCCACGCCGCCTTTGCCGGAAAGCACCATGATCTTGTGCTTGATTTTCCGACCGATTTCCTCCATCGCCATTTTCCGTTTCATTTGAGCGTACGCCTGCTCCATTTGCTTCTGCTCTTGGGGCGAAGGTTCGGAATTGGCCGGTGCCGACTGGCCGCCGGGGGAGTTGATGGTCACGGGGGAATCCGCCATGCCCAAACCACCGTGGAGGCCTACTTCAACCCACCCACGAAGGACCGTTCACCGATGTGGACAGCCGCCGGTCCAACATCATATGCACCCCGAGGGAGGTGCCGCTGAGCAGAAGCACCAGCGGCCACGACCACGCCATCCCGGCGTAGGCCCATGCAAGACCGACGCAGAGAGGAAGGGAGAGCAAAGCCCCGGTTTGATTGGTCGTCCTTCGACGGAGGCGAGAAGGCGAGCCCTCGAGAAGCACCGAAAGCGGCCCGAAAAGAAGAATTTGAGCGGTGATCACCACGGCGACCAGGCGGAAAGCGAGTTCCAGGTCCAACGAAGCGAAGACGATGTGGAGGCTGAAGAACACGGCGAACAGACCTCCGTTGACGAGGTGACACCACCGCACAGGAGCGGGGAGGCGCCGGCCCTATGTCAATCCCCCGTAGTCTACGGAGAAAGGGTTCAAATGCACTCAAAGCAGCCTCCCAACCATGAACATCTTGTTCGTGTGCGTCGGCAACTCCTGCAGGTCGCAAATGGCTGAGGGTTTGGCCAAGTCGATGGGCGTGACCGGCGCATCGGCAGGTACCCACCCTGCAGCCGCCGTGGCCCCCCATGCGCTGACCTTATTGGAAAGCCGAGGCATCGATACCACCGGCATGCATCCTCAGAGCATCGATGAATTCCAACCCGAGGCCTTCGACAAGGTGATTTCAATGGGTTGCGGCGTTCATTGTCCCGCCATCAAGATCGACGAAGACTGGGGCCTTGAGGACCCGGTTGGAAGCGAGTACGCTGTTTACGAGCGCACCGCGGAAGAGATTGAGCGCCGCTTGAAAGCACTGCTCAATCAGGCCTCTTGAGCGGCAGGAACCTCGCCCTCGCCGGTCAAATCGATGCGCAGCACGCTGACGGTACGAACGCCGTCTTCACCGGGGATTTCTTCCGATTCGCATGCCAGCTGGTCAATCGTGACCGTTTCGGGCAAACTTTGCGCGATGTGACCGCTGCGACGGCGGCAAACTTCAGCCACATCGACAGCCCGTGAGATGGTGGCACCACGGGCCACCAACTGGACGGCGCGGTTCCCTTCCTCCATCGCCATAACGACGGCGCGAACGTAGGCGTGCAGCGGTTTTTTGCCAATGAAAATTTCTCGTCGGTCGGACATGGTTCTCCCCTTCGGAAAGGTGAGTCCTCCATCCCATAAAACTTCACAATAAGGCGTTGAAGGGGAGCATGAAATGCGAGCGCCGGGACTCGAACCCGGGTTCAGGCGTTGGCAACGCCCGGTGATAACCACTACACTACGCTCGCTTGCATCCCTCGCACCTTGCAGGGGTTTAAACGATTGTCGGCCGGGTTGAAATGAGCATCAAAGGTCACTGCGTCCCAAAGCGATCAACCGACTCACCGTCTTGCCCACCTTGTCGCCGGTTCATCAAACCGAGAACAAGGAGCGCCCCCAACACAAGCAGGCCGCCAAGGACGGTCACCAAAACGGTGGTTGATGCGGGTCCCTCTTCGCTTGGGCCGCTTGCGTCCACCAATTGTATGGCGACCGATGTGGTGTTCATTTCTCCGTACGCATCAAAACTTCTGACGCTGACTTCATGTGTGCCGAGCGGCGTCCCGTCGCGAATGGAGAGCAGCACAGAATACACGCCGTCTCCGGCCGTCAAATCACCACCGGAACGACCGTCGTCGTGCATCGCTGACCACGAGCTTTGGCCGATGGGCGCATAGACCCCAAGGTCGATTTGAACGCGTTCAATGCCATCGCGATCCGTAACGACGACGGTAAAGACAGCGGATTCCTCTGGCTTTTTCTCAACCGTCAGGGCCAACGCCTCCATCACGGGCCGGTCGTTCAGCACCTCGATTTCGATGGGGTTTTCGAAGGCCACGTCGACGTAATGAGGGCCTTTGACAGCATCGCCGATTTCGCCTTGGGTAAAACGTTGGTAACGTTCGCTGGCTCCCAAACCGTCCTCGACCACCATCGTGACGGTCTGAACCCCCGGCGAAAAGCCAAGCGGGAGCGGCACCATGGCCGTCCACACACCGTCGGTGGCCGTCAGGTCAACCAAGGTGCCTTCGTACGGACGAAGGTCCAATTGAACCTTTGAAACGCCGTGACCGTCGTAAGCACGGGCGTTCACCACCGTAGATTGCCCCCGTTCGAGGGATGAAGGAGCAAATTCAACCGACAACAGACGAGGGGCTTGGTTGACGACCGTGATGGACCCCTGCTTGGTGCTCACCGAACCAAAACTGTCGGTGGCCGTGATGTTGACCGAGTATTCGCCGACTTCAAGGCCGGTTACATGCAGCGTGGAAGTGTAGACATCGTCGCCAATGCTCTGATCACCGTCAAGGCCGCGGTCGTTGAGTTGAAGTATGCCCAAACCGACGCTGCTGGCATCTGCGGTGACCTCCACCACGTTCCATTCCGAATCGGTAACACTCGCCTCAAGATGAGCAAAACTGCCACCTTCGCCAACCACCAAACCTTCGCGAAGGCCGATTGCACCGACCGCCGGCGGGTTGTTTTGGTCTTCACTGACAATTTCGGGCGACAGAACCCGGTCGAGGTGTTGTGTTTCCCGAACGGCAATGTTTTCACCGCTTTCACCAAAGGGAAGACTCAGGTTTCGCTCCACATTGGAGAGCAAGCCCGACAAGGGGCCCACGGAGACCACGGCTCCCGAGGCCGTCCCCGATTCGCCCGAACCTCCGTACGTCCCCGTCCACGCAATCACCGTCAGGTTGTGGCCGTCTCGTGCATCGGTGGTGGTTTCCCCAGCGAGCACAGAAAGCGACATTCCTTCTTGGTCGTTGAGCAGCAAGCGGTCGTTGGTCGCCATGGGAATGGGCATCAAACCGGTTTCTCGGCCGACCGTCACGTCACCAAGACCTTCCTCGGACACCGGAGGCGTTGGAGCTTGTTCCACCGGGCTGTGGTCGGGGAAGGTCTCGCCTTCGTCCGCATCCGGACCGGTTTCTCGCCACACCAAGCGAACCGTTCGGTTGTCCCAATCGGATTGAACAACTTGGTAGTCCCACGTCTGGTTGTGGGTGGCCCCGATTCCTGCGCCATCGAAGAAATTCCCTCCGTTCACGCCGGTGATGTTGAACCACGATTCTTGGAAGATGACGTTGACGAGGAAGGATTCGCCCGTGGCGTTGGCTTGCATGCCCGTGGTCTCAATGCCTCGAACGACTCCAAATGACCCTTGGACATCGCCCGTGAGCACCCCGTCGACGTGAAGGTCATCAACGGTCGTGGTCCCGTTCTCGATCTTTGTGTGCAGGTCGAGAATGGTGCCGTTTACCTGCACCGAAGCGTTCTCGTCTTCACCCTCGAACCCAAAGGTGCCGTCGCCGTAGAGTTCCTCCACGTGCTCGGTGCGAACGCCGTTTTCCCACCGCTCCAACGAAATGAAACCGTCAAGGTCGACGTCCAAGCGGGTGCCGTCTTCGATGAGCACGAAATCGGCCATGGCCTCGAAAGCGGTGTGTTGAAGCAAGCGTTCACCGTTGACGTCGTGGTATTCAAAGAAGAACACGGCAAGTTCGCCGTCGATGTTCAGCGAATTGTTCTCCGCTCCGTCTTCGGTGACGTTCAGGCTGCCCGTCGCTTCGAGCACCAAGCGCTCACCAACGACGCCGTTGACCAACGACCGGTTGAGCAGGGCCTGAGCGACATCGGCTTGGACGACCGTTTCCATTTCCCCGTCAACGACCGTGGTTTGAAGCGACCCAAATCCGCGAGCATCGAACACCTGATGGGTCAGGATGCCGGCAACGAGTGTTTCGTTCTTCCAAACCTGCGTGAGGACCAAATCGAGGTCCGTTTCACCCTCTCCCGTGGTCTCAAGGGTTTGGAACGTGCCGTTGCCCAGCTCCCAAGAAGAAAGGACTTCGCCAACGCGTTCCTGCCAGCCCTGCCCGGTAAAACTCAAGGCAAAACGTTGCGGACCCGAACCGTTGTCGTAGACTTGTTCAAGCGACCACGAACTCGTGAGCATCACTTCGTGGTCGTCCATCGGTTGGTTCCAAACCCCAACCGTCAACTCACGGCTGTGGGCGACGTCAACCGGGCTGCCGTCTCGAGAAGTAATGTGCGCGTCCAACACGATGCGATCGCCCCACGCCAACGAGGTGTTGAAGGTTGCAAGGGCGGTCCGCCTACCGTCCTCACTCCCCCATTCCAGCACGTAGGAAGCAGGAAGCAACGAATCGTTTCGGAGGTGTTCCATGGACAGGTTGACCTGGTAGGAAGCGTTGTCGGCAAACGTGAGCAAGTAAGCATGCACCGGGTCTCCGCTCAATTCGACCCAATGAACCCGAATCTCAAGACCGATCTCCGTGGCTTCGTCGGCATGGACGGGAAGCGTGGAGAAGAGCAAAACTGCACACAGCGCTACCGTAAGCAACGGTCGGACGGTTTTCATGAGAAGAAACCGGAGGCGGTCCCCTTCAAGACTTTGGGAGGATTGCGCCTCCTAGAGGTCCAAAACATAGCCAAACATCAGGGGTAAAACGATGCTGGCGTCGCTTTGGATGTTGAACCGAGGGGTTGCTGCGCTCAGTTTACCCCACGTGATTTTCTCGTTTGGCGGCGCGCCGGAATATCCCCCGTAGGAAGCGGTTGCGTCGGTGATTTGAGCAAACCAAGCCCACAGCGAGACATCGGTTTCACCGAGGTCTTGGTGCAAAAGAGGGACCACGCAAATCGGAAAATCCCCTGCGATACCGCCGCCTGCTTGAAGGAAAGCCAACGGATGAGCGGTTGAGCGGTAAAACGTCATCAGTTCGGTCATGTAGTGAACACCGCCCAAAACCGCACTTGGGTTGACCACGCCCTCCGAACAACGAGCCGCAAAGATGTTGCCGAGGGTTGAATCCTCCCACCCGGGGACGAAAAGGGGCAGGTTGACCTGGGCCGCCGCCAGCAACCACGAGTTCTGGGGGTCGGCTTGGTAGGCGTCTTCCAGCGCGCCCGAAGCGAGCAGCCGGTAGAGGTAGCGATGCGGGAGGTGGGAAGAATCTTCGTCTGAAGCCTCTTTCCAAAGTCGGAGAACTTCGTGTTCAATCGCTCGGATGGCTTCCTCTTCCGGAATGCACGTGTCGGTGACGCGATTCAGGTGGCGAGCCAGCAAAGCTTCCTCGTCGCTTGGAGCGAGGTCTTCGTAGTGCGGCAGACGCACATAATGGTCGTGGGCCACCAGATTGAAAACGTCCTCTTCGAGGTTGGCTCCCGTGCATGAAATCGCGGCAACATGGCCTGAGCGAATCATTTCGGCGAGGCTCCGGCCGATTTCAGCGGTGCTCATGGCGCCGGCCAAGGTGAGGAAGACTTTCCCGCCGGATTGCAACGTGTCAACCAACGATTGGCTGGCGCGCTGAACGGTGCCGGCGTTGAAGTGGCGGTAGTGTTCGTTGACGAAGTCACGAACACTCATGCGATCACGCCTCGGTCAAAAACCGGTTCACGCGGTCTCGGCGTACCAAGTGCAGTTCCGGAGCACCTTCCATCAACGCGTGATGGATGAAGTCGGCGATTTGCCCGGGGTCGGTATCACCGCAGGTGAAGCAGTCCAAGGCAAGCATGCCACGGTCTGCATAGTGGTGAGCCGTAATGTGGCTTTCATCGATGAGCACCACCGCGGCGAACCCGGGGGGTGAGGTTGAACCGTCAAAAGCGACGACTCTTGAGTGAACTTCCGTCGCAGGGCTTTGGGCAACCGCTTCCCTCATGATGGAAAGGACCCAATCCGGA
This sequence comes from Candidatus Poseidonia sp., assembly GCA_030828165.1. GTDB lineage: Archaea > Thermoplasmatota > Poseidoniia > Poseidoniales > Poseidoniaceae > Poseidonia. The sequence continues at coordinate 35,775 of JAURDA010000006.1, read as the reverse complement.
CTGTTCTCATCTTCAAAAAAAGCACCCGTGTAGTCTACGAAGACATGGGCACCTCGGATACGGTGTGCAACCATGGTATCACCCTGCGCTCCGCCGGACACTTCTGTTTAAGAACGTGCCGAAAATGTTGCTCCTTTTGCTTCCGAAAAAAAGGACGACCGCGCTTCATCGGAGGGTGTTTTTTCACGTCGAATCCAGCGGCCCTCCCGCCGAGCCAAAAGGTGGCAGGCAAGCATCTTGGTCGCAAGGCACGCAGCGGTGAATTGGGTTAACGGGGTTCCTTCTTGAGCAAAGATTTCGTTGACATCGGCGCTGATGACCGTTGCGGAAGGGTTGGCGAACAGGGTTTCGATGGTTTCCACAGCCTGCCAGTAGGACAAACCTCCGGGTACAGGTGTCCCGGTTGCAGGAACGAGCGCTCCGTCCAGCCCGTCGATGTCCAACGTCAAATGAACAGGGCCTTGAATCGCCGCGAGGGTGTCAAGCCAGCGTTGCCATTCAGCGCCACCGGTGTGAGGGTGTTGGGTGTCTTTGGCGAAAAACGTCGTGATGCGATCGTCTTCGTCAATCCGGACCGATTCCTCCAGCGAGTAGGCCCGTATACCCGCTTGAAGCAGACGACCGACGCCGACATCCAAACTTCGGGAGGCTGCGCATGCGTGCGAGAACACCTCTCCGTCGAGTTCAGACCTCAAATCGGCATGAGCGTCGAGTTGCACGACGGTCAACCGTGACAAGTCACCGTCGACCAAAGGATGCCTACGGGCGGCGCGCACGAGCGCCGGCAGAATCCCATGCTCGCCACCCAAAGCGAGCGGAAAGACCGACCCGTCAAAGAAGGGTTGCACGTGGTCGACCATCTCGTCAAGTTGGCCGCGCAACGTCGAGGCCGAGCCCTCCCAAACGGGCAGGGTTTTGAAACGGCGTCCATCGGGTAAATCTGCGCCCAGCGTTGCATCAAACAATTCCACCTGGCCGCTGGCTTCCACGCAAGCAGCAGGCCCGTCGACCGCACCGGTTCCGTAGGAAGTGGTGAGTTCATACGCCAGCGGCATCACGACGACATCGGGTTTGCCTTGGGCTTGGGGCAGGCCAAGGAACTGGCCCTCCTCGAAATCCGCTGACATGGGTGAATGGTGCGGCGAACCCTTCATCATCCTGCCGATGTCCATCAAACCCCGAAAGCAGGGCTCAAAGCACCGATTCCATGAAATTCGGTGGAACACTTAATATGGGTTGGCGACCAATATACAATAGCAAGAGCGGCCAAAACATGGTCGACTCACCGGGGGAAATCAAGATGGGAATGACGCTCGCAGAACTCACACGTGCCATTCAACAGCACATAGACGAAAACATGGACACCGAAGTTGCCCAAGGCATGGCAGAACACGCTTTGGGGTTCTTTGGCTTCTACAATCGCATCATTGACAATGCGCTGGAACCAACCGACCGGAACTTGTTTTACATGTTCCAAGATTACGATCTGCTGACGACCGAATCCGAGGAAACCACCTTGTGGGACGGACGGGAATGGCGGATCCACTACTGGAAGTTCAAACCGGATCTGCGAGATCGCGTGGAGGCTTACATGCAACGCAACTTGCAGGAAGAGGAGGTTGACCCCTTCGCTGATATTTACGCCGGAGACGGAGCGAGCATCTGGACGAGGGAGGGCGAAAAGGTCGCCAACCCCAACGCCTTCACGTCCGACTGGTGAAACCCGTTGGATGCAAGCGTTTTTCATTCACGTAACCGACGCAAAACCATGCGAGTGGCCGTCGGTTTGGTTGTTTGCATGGTGCTCGCCGCCGTTCCAGCGGCGGCTGCACAATCGGACGAGGAGAACAACGCCGCTTGGCCGGGCGACCCCGTTGACAGTCACGTCCACTTGACATGGGCCGCACTCACGCTCGATGTGAACGATTGGGCCAGCGAACACCCCGACATCGTCGACCTCACCAGCGCCGGGACCTCCGAGCTCGGCAAAACGCTCTGGGTGGTGCGCCTTTCCGATTGGTCAACGGAGACCAAGCCCAACGGCTCGGCCAAAGAAATCGTCTACATCGACGGGGGCCACCACGGCAACGAGTACCTCGGTACCGCCTTGGCCTACTTGACCGCAAAATGGTACATCAACGCCTGGAGCGAGGGCAACGAAGAGGCGATTCAGGTGCTGCAAAACACCGAACTCCACATCCTCATCATGCTCAATCCCGACGGGAACGATATCGATACCCGCTGGAACATCAACCAGGTTGACCTCAATCGGAATTACGACCACTATTGGAACACCTGCCCCACCACCCAACCGGGTTCGAGTGCCTTCAGCGAATCGGAAACCGCTTCCAACTCGGCCTACATGAACGAGTTCGTGGTCGATGCAGACCTGTACGTGACCATGCACACCGGGGTGTGGATCATGCTCTACCCGTGGGGGAAATGGCCGGACCAACCGCCCGACTGGGAATTGTTTTGGGGAATTCGCGACGAAGTTCACGCCACGGTCTCCGACATCCCGATTCAAAACGCCAACCAAGGCCTCTACCCGAACTGCGGCACCAGCCGAGATTACGGCTACGGTGTCATGGGGTTCCCAACCTTCACGTTTGAAACGGACGACGAACAATTCGTTCCTGGAAGCTTTGAGAACCTCAACGAACGCCTCGGGGAAGAAATGGACGTCATGCGATACCTCATCAACAAGGTCTGGTATTGGCGAGCACGCCTTGACGTTCAGTCCCTCGAAATCAGCCAAGATTCGATTGAACTCACCGTGTTCAACCACGGCATGGCGTCCACCTCCAACGCCAGTTTGGAATACCTCAACGAAGGGGGTGACGTGGTTTGGGCATCGCCCCTTTTCGGCGTGAATGCGACCAACAGCAGCACCGTCCAGTTCGACGTGAAAGCGTCCACCTTCGTCCAAGGGGGGTCGTGGAATTTGAACTACCAGAAGCGCGTCATCAACGCCTCGGTTTGGGTCAACGAAAGCGTCGAGCACGAGCCACGCTACGTCGACGATGATGGAGACGATCGCTTTCTCATCGGCTTCGGCGTATTCAACCCCGTGAGCACGTTGCTGGCCATGGTCGGCGTGAGCGCTTGGATGCAACGGCGAAACGGCCTCCAAATCGATGATGAAGAAGCCGTTTTGTGACCTTTCGTTTGAGCGTCGGCAGCCGTACGGAGGGTTCTGCGCCGTGAGCCTGTTCCTCTTGGAAGCGAAAGGAACACCCCCAAGGGTTGAAGTGGGGGAAATCATTGGTCAGCATCGGTGAACCCATGCAAGTGACCATCAGTTCAGGAAACAACATCAACGGAACCCTCGTTCTTCCGTTGTTCGAAGGCGAAGAAGCACTCCCCGAATCCGTTGAGGGCATTCCGAGTTCCCTCAAGAGCCAAATCAACGTCGTCCTCGGCGACGGCGACTTCAAGGCAAAAGCCAACGCCACCATGACCCTGATGGGCACCGATGGCGGCAAAGCCATCCTCATCGGCTTGGGCAAGCAAGCCAAAGCCGATGCACACGCCTACCGAGAAGCGGGCGCCACCGTGGTGGCCTCGTTGAAGAAGGTCCACGGGAACGAGTTGACCGTGGTCTTCCACGACGCCGGCGTGGAGAACATGGCGGCTTTTGGCGAGGGCATGATGCTGCGCAACTACAGTTACGACGACTACAAACAGGTCGATGAGGACGACGAAAAGCCAGCGCTGGCCGCCCGAATCAACTGCAGCGAAGCCAACGCAACCGCGTTGTCCGAGGCCGTTGAGCGAGCTGCCGCCATCGCGAGCGGCGTGCACCTTTCCCGCGACCTCGGCAATTGCCCTCCCAACGACATGTACCCCATGGCCTTCGCCCTCAAGGCCGAAGAGTGGGCCAAGGCCTACGAGAACGTCAAGGTGGAAATCATCGATTACGAATCCGCAAAACGCCAAGGCATGGGCGGATTGGTCGCAGTCGGCATGGGCTCGGCCCGAAAACCCTGCATGGTGATTTTCACCCTGAACGGCGACCAAAAAGGTCGTCACCCCGTGCTCGTCGGCAAAGGCATCACCTTTGACACCGGAGGCATTTCCCTCAAGCCCGGCGCCAACATGGACGAAATGAAGTACGACATGGGCGGTTCAGCCACCGTCTTCGGGACCATGGAAGCCCTCGCAGCCAGCGGGTACGGCGGAAAGGTGGTCGGCATCACCTGCATGGCAGAAAACATGCCCTCCTCCAACGCCCAGCGACCCGGCGACGTCATCACGACCCTCTCCGGGAAGACCATCGAAGTGCTGAACACCGACGCCGAAGGACGCCTCGTCCTCTCCGACGGGTTGTGGAAGGCCGGAACCGACTTTGACCCCGAGTACATCATCGACTTTGCCACCCTCACCGGCGCTTGCGTGGTCGCCCTCGGTCACGAAGCCACCGGTCTTTGGTCCAACGACGACGACTTCCGAACCCGTATTCACGAGGCAGGAAACGACGTTGGTGAACTCGCATGGCCCATGCCGCTCCTCCCCGCCTTCGAGAAGGAGATGACCAATTCCAAGATCGCCGACACCCGCAACTTGGGTGCTGGACGCTGGGGCGGCGCCAACACGGCCGCTGCCTTCCTCAAGCAGTTCGTTCCCGACCGTGGTGAAGGCGACGATGCCGAACAAATCACCTGGGCTCACATGGACATCGCCGGTACGTACTGGGGCGCCAAGACCAACAAGATGGTCGGCTACGGTGCAACGGGCGTCCACGTCCGCACCATGGTTCGGCTCATCACCGGCGAGTGAACCCTCGTCCTTCGGCGGGTTTCGCCGCCAAAGGCTCGATGAATTTCATGAAACCCTCAGCCGAGAGGCTCGACCCCATGTCCAACCAGCACGACGATTTGATTAGATTTATATGGGGTCACTCCATCGCCACTATACAACCGATGGTTAAGTAGTGGTGAATTCGATGGCCGACGATTCTTGGGAAGACGAATTTCTTGACAAACTGGAGAACATGCTCCGGAACATGGGCATGCCCATCACTCGAGAGCAACTCAAGGGTTTCATGAACCAGTTCAAGGACCAATTTGACGCCATGGGCATCAACCCCGAGAAGATCGCTAAAGGGGAAGTCAACTTCAATTTCGACATCTCCGACATCTCGAAGATGTTCAACGCTGGAACCTCGGTCGAGGACCTCTTCAAGAATCTGGGCATGGACATTCGCGTCGATGCTGCCCCCGTCGAGCTCGACCCTTCGGCCCTGGAGTCCAACGATGATGAAACGGTCAAACTCCCGGCCGAAGATGTTTACCTCGATGGATGGAACATGTCGGTCACGCTCGACTTCGCCCTCAAAGGCGACATCGACTCTGAACACCTCGAGATTGAACTCGTCAAGAACGGCTCGCAAATCGAAATCATGCGAACCACCCAACCAAAGCCCCTGGCATTGGTGGAACTCCCCCACCCCTGCGATGTCGTGGTGGATTGGACCCTGAACAACGGCATTCTCGACATCACGCTGAAGTTGACCCCTCAGGGGAAAGCGTTGGAAGCGAACGATGACGATGATGTCCCCGCCCCGGGGGACATCAGCATTGACGTCGGCGAACACGACGACGACGATGACGAAGACGACGGTGGCATCCCCATTTTTTGAAAAGGAAGTGAAACAACATGAGCAAAGTGATTGGAATTGACCTTGGAACAACGAACAGCTGCGTGGCGACCATCGAAAACGGCGAACCCGTCGTGATCCCCAACGCAGAAGGCGCCCGAACCACCCCCTCGGTGGTGGCGTTTGCGAAAGACGGCGGCGAGCGACTCATCGGCGTGACCGCCAAGCGGCAAGCGGTGACCAACGCCGACCGAACCATGATCTCGGTCAAACGGCACATGGGCACCAAGTGGTCCGCCGACGTCGACGACACCGCCTACACGCCGCAAGAGGTCTCGGCGTTCATCCTTCAGAAGTTGAAAGCCGATGCGGAAGCCTACCTGGGACACGAGGTGAAGCAAGCGGTCATCACCTGCCCGGCCTATTTTACCGATGCTCAGCGAAAAGCCACCAAAGACGCCGGACGAATCGCCGGACTCGAAGTGCTCCGCATCATCAACGAACCCACCGCTGCAGCGTTGGCCTACGGCGTTGACAAGACCCAAGACCAAACCATCCTCGTCTACGACTTGGGCGGTGGAACCTTTGACGTCTCCGTGCTCGAAATCTACGAAGTGGACGGCCAACCGCAGATCGAAGTCAAGGCGACCGCAGGAAACAACAAGTTGGGTGGCGACGACTTCGACGAGAAGATCATCTCGTGGATGACGGCCGAATTCAAGAAGGACACCGGCATTGACCTTTCCAAGGACAAGCAAGCCATGTCCCGCCTGAAGGAAGCCGCAGAGAAGGCAAAGATCGAGCTCTCTGGCACCCAACAAACGCAGATCAACCTGCCCTTCATCTCCATGGCCGACGGTCAACCCGTCCACATGGATCTGACCCTCTCTCGGGCCAAGTTTGAGGATTTGATCTCCAAACTGATCGAGAAGACCATGGTTCCCACCCGCCAAGCGATGAAAGACGCCGGCCTCAAGAAGGGCGATGTTGACAAAGTCATCCTCGTGGGCGGTTCAACCCGTGTTCCAGCGGTTCAAGACGCCGTTGAGAAAGAAGCGGGCAAGCCACCGTACAAGGGCATCAACCCGGACGAAGCCGTGGCGATGGGCGCTGCCCTCCAAGCCGGTATCATCGCCGGTGACGAAGGCGTCTCCGACATTCTCCTGCTTGACGTGACCCCGCTGACCTTGGGCATTGAAACCCTCGGCGGCGTCATGACGACCATGATCGAACGGAACACCACCATCCCCTCTCGACGCTCCGAGATTTACTCAACCGCCTCGGACAACCAACCCGCCGTGGAGATTCACGTGCTTCAAGGCGAGCGTGAGTTCGCAAAGGACAACGTCACGCTGGGCCAGTTCCAACTCGTCGGCATCCCACCCGCACCTCGCGGCGTGCCTCAAATCGAAGTCACCTTCGACATTGACGCCAACGGCATCGTGAACGTCAGCGCCAAGGACATGGGAACCGGCAAAGAGCAGTCCATCAAGATCGAATCCGCCACCTCTCTGTCCGAGGACGAGATTCAAGAAAAGATCGCTGAAGCCGAGAAGTTTGCCGAGGAAGACCAACTCCGCAAGGCCAAGGTCGAGTTGAGAAACATGGCCGACCAGGTGGTCTACCAAACCCGACGCACGCTTGAGGAATCCGCCGATAAACTGGACGACAGCGACGTTGACCCCGTGAAGGCCCACTTGGACGAGTTAGAAAAGATGGTTCAAGACGACGACGGGAAACCCGTCGACATCGAAGCCATGGACGACGCCGCCATTCAGGCCAAGGTCAAGGAAATCGAGGAAGCCATGCACGCCGTTTCCACCAAACTCTACGAAGCTGCTGCTGCCGAAATGGCGCAACAAGAGAGCGGAGAAGACGGTGCCATCAACGTGGACGACGGCGTGGTTGACGCCGATTTCGAAGTCGTTGAGGACGAGGACTGAACCCGTACCTCAAGCCTGCTGAGCGCTTGGCTTATGGCAGGGATGTCGGTGGCAGAAGCATGAGCGAAGTCCCCATCCTCAAGGAGACCACCCGCTCAACGGGGAGAGAAGCTCTTCGAAACAACATCACCGCAGCGATGGCGCTCGCCGGAGCGGTCCGCACCACCCTTGGGCCGCTGGGTCAGGACAAGTTGCTCATCGATGACGAAGGTCGCACGATGGTGACCAACGACGGCGTGACGGTGCTTGAATCAGCGAAGGTGGAACACCCCGTTGCCAAGATGCTCATCAACGCCTCGACCACCCAAGATCGCATTGCCCGAGACGGCACCACCAGTGCCGTCCTGCTCTCCGCTGAGCTACTGCAAAACGCATGGGAATTGGTGCTCCAGGGCGTCCACCCCTCCGCCATCGCTCGCGGCTACCGTCGGGCCGAGGAAGCCTGCAGGGAGCATTTTGCAAAACTCATCGTCGACGCCACCCCCGAGAGGCAACGTCAAGCCGCCGTCACCTCCCTCGCTGGAAAAATCCACGAGGCCATGCAGCACCATCTCGCCGGATTGGCCTACGAGGCGGCTCAAGCGGTGGTGGAAGAGCGAACCAACGGTATTGTGGTGGACCCGACACGGGTCAAGATCCTCACCCAAACCGGAGGGGCGATGACCGATTCTCACCTTGTTACGGGCTTGGTTCTCGCCAAGAAACGGGCCACGGACCTCATGCCGAAACACCTCGACTCGGGAAAAATTGCTCTGGTTGACGGAGGACTTGAGCGCCGAGAACTGATGAGCAGCGTGAACGTCAACCTGACGAAGGCCGGTGTCCTCGAAGAATTCCGCCAGCAAGAAAAAGCCCTGCTGCACGAGCAGGTTGACCACCTCGCCGCCATGGGTGTTACCTTGCTGGCCTGCAAAGAGGGGATTGACGATGATGTGCACCGTCGTTTGAGCGATGCGGGCATCCAGGCCTACCGCAGGGTGGCCCGCTCGGATTTGGACCTGCTCGCACGGGGAACCAACGCCACCCTCAACCACGACATCAGCAGTTTGACCGAGCGGGACTTGGGCGTCTTCATCTCCAGCCGAAACGAACGCTGGAACGGGGTCATGCATTGGATCGTTGAAACCGAAGAGGGCGGAGCGACCTTCATCGCCAAGGGTTCAACCAACGAAACCGTGGGTGAGGTGGAGCGGTGTTTTGCCGACGCTCTGGGCGTGGCGTGTCAATTGCTTGAGGAGCCGCATTTGCTTCCCGGCGGTGGTGCAACCCAAATCGCGCTTGCTCGGCATCTTCGCCGATTTGCCGAACAGTTTCCCGGTCGCGAACAATTGGCCATTGAAGCCTTTGCCGATGCTCTTGAGGTCATTCCGAGAGTGCTCGCCCAAAATGCGGGCTTGGACCCCTTGGACACCCTGCTCCAAACCGTGGCCAAACAAACCACGGCGGAAGGGGATGAAGGGCATTTCATCGGCATGAACGTCCGAACCAAAGTCCCTGCGAACATGGTTGAAGAGGGCGTTGTTGAACCGCTTCGCATCACCCGTCAAGTTCTCTCCGGGGCGACCGAAGCCGCCCTCTCCGTGCTTCGTATCGACGACGTGCTCTGGGCCAAACAGGACCCAACCGTGCCCGACATGCCCGAGACCGACGACGAATCCTGAGCAAAGGGTAAGGATGCGTGAGATATCGTTGAAGCGGTCAGTCGATGAAATTCGGAGTTGTTTCCCAGCTTCAAGCCTCAAAATCCAACACGACTTTGCCGCAATCCCCCGACATGGCCAGTTGAACACCCGTTTCAAACGCCGAGACCGGAAGGCGGTGGGTCAAGACACGGTCAACATCGATGAGACCCCGCTCCAAGAGATCGTGCATCGTGTCCCAAGTCGACCACATCTTTCTGCCGTTGATGCCCTTAAGATGCAGGTAGCGGAAGACCACCTCGTTCATCGGCACGTTCGGCATCGATTCGCCGTACACGGAGAGGATGTTGACATAGCCGCCCATTCGGGTTGACCGAACGGTGTTGGCCAATGCCGCAGCAGAACCCGAAAACTCGCAGCTGTTGTCCACCCCGCGCCCCTCGGTTGCTGCGAGAATGGATTCGACGATGTCGTCGTCCTTCCCCAGCACCACATCGGCACCGAGTTCCTTGGCGAGGTTCATCCGGTAGGCGTTGTCCCAATCCACGGCGATCACCTTGGTTGCGCCCATGGCTTTCGCAGCGTTCACCGCAAACAGCCCGATGGGGCCGAGGCCGTGAATCGCAACGGTTGCGCCTTCAACCGGCCCGCCCGTCAAGGTGTGAATGGCGTTACCCAGCGGGTCTTGAATGGAGGCATGGCCCGGGTCAAGTCCCTCAGGGACATGCCGGGCATTGACGGCCGGCACCACAAAATACGGCGCAAAGGCGCCGTTTCCGTGCACGCCAAAGATGGAACCGTTCTCGCAAACATGCGCATTGCCTTCCTCGCAGCGAGGGCACGACCAACACGCCAGATGGCATTCGACGGCGATGTGGTCACCCACAGCATGGGTGGTCACTTCGGAGCCAAGCGCTACGACCATCCCGCTTGTTTCGTGACCGGTGATGGTGCCCAAGGGGACGTTTTCACGGCTCCAGTCGTCCCACTTCCAGATGTGGATGTCGGTGCCGCAAATCGATGTCGAAAGCGATTTCACAAGCACTTCGTTCGGTCCGGGCGAAGGAACGGGATGGGTTTCCAGACTGAAGCCGCCTTCCTCGTCCTGGGTTTTGGTCCAGGCGGTCATGGTTGCTGGGATGGATTGCACAACTCGCCCTCGGTCCGAATTCCTTCGGTCACCTTTTCATCCTTCGCTCACGCTGACCTCTCGTCCTCGGGCGAACGGTGCGAGAAAGGGGTTCGGTATGTTGATAGGGGAGGCGCGACGGCCTCAAATCCCGTTGATGGTGCAATGAAGTACGTCGTGGTCAGCGGGGGTGTCCTATCAGGTCTTGGAAAAGGCGTGACGGCGAGCAGCATTGGCGTCCTCCTCAAAAGCGCTGGACTGCGAGTAACCTCCATCAAAATTGACCCCTACTTGAACAGCGATGCCGGGACGATGTCGCCGTTTGAACACGGCGAGGTGTTCGTGCTCGACGATGGTGGAGAAGTCGACCTCGACCTCGGAAATTATGAGCGCTTCCTCGACATCAACCTCTCAAAAGACAACAACCTCACCACCGGCAAAATCTACTCGAAGGTCATCGAGGCTGAACGCCGAGGCGATTACTTGGGGAAGACCGTGCAGGTCATCCCCCACATCACCGATGCGGTGCAGGACTGGATCGAGGACGTGGCCGCCCGCCCGGCCGATGGCAGCGATGAATCGCCCGATGCATGCATCATCGAACTCGGTGGGACGGTCGGCGACATCGAATCGGCCCCGTACGTCGAAGCGCTTCGCCAGTTCCAATTCCGAGTCGGCCGTGAGAACGTGACCTTCGTCCATGTCTCCCTCGTCCCCGTGATGGGGCCTGTGGGCGAGCAGAAAACCAAACCCACTCAGCATACCGTGAAGGAGTTACGAGGTTTGGGTATTTCACCGGACATTCTGGTCTGCCGCTCATCCGCACCGCTGAACGACGAAACAAGGGAAAAACTCGCTGCCTTCTGCCACGTCAAGCCCCAAGCGGTGATGTCAACGCACGACGTCCCCAACATCTACCACGTTCCGCTGATGCTCCAACAGCAGGGCATGTGCGACATTCTCGGGATTGATTGCAACGTCACTGAACTCCTGGCGAACTGGGCGACGATGGCACACCACCTTGACACGCTCACCGAAGAGGTGCATATCGCCATGGTCGGGAAATACACCGACCTCACCGATGCCTACCTTTCGGTCATCAAGAGCCTCCAACACGCTGCGATGGCGGTTGACCGAAAACTGGTCATCGACTGGATTGAAGCCAGCCACCTTGAACCGGATTGGGACGCAACGGAACACCAAGCGGCGTGGTCGTTGCTTCGTCTGGCTGACGGTGTGTTGGTTCCCGGTGGCTTTGGCGACCGAGGCATCGAAGGTAAAATTCTCGCAGCCCACTACGCCCGGACCGAAGAGGTCCCGTACTTGGGCATCTGCCTCGGCTTGCAAATCGCCACCGTTGAATTCTGCCGAAACGTGCTTGGCCTTGAAGCGGCAAACTCCACCGAATTTGAAGACAACCCCGAACACGCCGCCGTGGTCTTCATGCCTGAAATCTCAAAAACCCACCTCGGTGGAACCATGCGTCTGGGCAGCCGACCAACGCTCTGGCAAACCGAAGGCTCCACGATTCGTGCCCTTTACGGCGAGGGCGATGCGGTGCACGAACGCCACCGCCACCGATACGAGGTCAATCCGGATTTGATCGAACGCATCGAAAGCGCCGGTCTGGTCTTCGTGGGCAAGGACGAGTCGGGGCAACGCTGCGAAATCTTCGAACTCGAAGGTCACCCGTATTACGTCGGCGTCCAGTTCCACCCGGAATTCAAATCGCGCCCTGGACGACCAAGTCCACCTTTCCTCGGGTTGCTCCAAGCGGCTTCGAAACGGTGAGCCGAAGAAAGCGGTGCAACCGTTCAATCCACGATGTTGTGGCCAACGAGCAGCAGCACGACGGCAAGGACCGAAAGCGCCCGTTGCATATGGAGCAGGCGAGCCCCCCTCCGGAATTCCTTGGGAGGCCATTTCTGTTGCATCAAATAACCGGAGACCACCAAAAACCAGAGGGCCGCCATGGCCGCCCAGAGGGTCCAATGCCACTCGAGGACGTAGCCGTGAGCCGTTCCCACGGCTGCCGCTGCAAGTCCGATCCAGTTGTGAGCGCGCATGTAACGCCGATTGAACACACCCAGGGATTTTTTGAACGCTCGGGGCTCTTTGTTGAACCGTTCGGGGCCGTTGGCCCTGAGCCACTTGAACAACGGTTTCCACGCGACGATGGACAAGGTTGCGACCATCAGCCAAAGGGCGACTTCCCCGACCCCTTCGCCGTCCAATCCGAGAAGGGTGGCGTCGTTGTCATCGTCGTCATCGTCGTCATCGTCCTCATCACCGTCGGCCGCCACGCTCGTCGCCGTGAGCAGGACAAGGAACATCAAAAACAGTAACCAGCGCTTCATCGGCCACAAGCCCCTCCCGCTCGGATTTAACGGTTCGGCGCAGAACCCCTTAGTTCATCTCGTTGAGCCACGAGTCGACCAACCCTGGAAGCAGTTCACCCGCTGCACCAAGGTGAACCTCGTCAAAGGCCTCGACGTTCGTGGGCGGTTCAGCGTTGACCAAAACGGTGTGCGCACCCGCTTCCTTGGCTGCCCTGACCAACCCGGCCGCGGGGTAGACGTGCCCTGAACTGCCAACCACCAGGAAAACATCGCACTGAAGGACGGCATCGTAAATCATCTCCATTCCGATCGGCATCTCGCCGAACCAGACCACGTCGGGCCGCATCCGCTTCGGCGACGAACAGCAGTTGCAGAAGGCAAAATCATCGCCAAGAGAAGCATCGTCCATGCGTTGTTCGCTTCGGCCGCTGACCTCGCATCGGAGCGTGAGCAGTTGACCGTGCATGTGGTGGACATCCTCGCTCCCGCCACGTTCGTGAAGGTCGTCGACGTTTTGCGTGATGAGCACCGTCCCCTCTCGCTCTCGCTGAAGCCTTGCAAGGGCGATGTGGGCGGGGTTTGGCTCAACCTCGTTCATCTGGCGACGGCGTTCTTGGTAAAATCGCCAAACCTTCTCGGGGTCGGCCGCCCAAGCTTCGGGGGTCGCCACCTCCTCAATTCGATGGTTTTCCCACAATCCGTCGTTGTCTCGGAACGTACGAACACCCGATTCTGCCGATATCCCTGCGCCGGTCAACACCACAACTCGCTTTGGTTTCATAGGCGGGCCCGAGCCGTGAGGGTTTTTGAAGTCAAGAGCCGTTCTTGTTCGACCGTTTTTCACACAATCGGTCGGGATATCGACCTACAACTCCGCTACACGAAGAAGCCTCGTCGTTCGAAATCCCTGAAGAATCTTGACGAAGCGCTTGGAATGGAACGCTTCGTCCAACCGTTCGTCACCGGTATCGATTCGGACCGCTTCAAGGCCGATGAGTTTCGAAGGCGTCGCCACGCCCAAGATGTTGTTCTGGCCGATGATCCGCAAAACATCCGGTGAAAGCTGGAGGTTCCCTCGTCCGATCAAAAAGCCTTGACCGCCCATCGGGGAAAGAAGGAGGAGAAGAGGGCGTTGTTCTGCCGAGGCGTTGACGTGCCCACCGATGATGTCCAGAAGGGCGGTTTCGTTCAAGTCGGTGTGAAGGGTTTCACCGTGCTGAACATCGATACCGAGGAGCGTAAGTTGAAGATCGAGGTGTTCGCCCATTCGGCGCAAGGTCCCGCCGCTGCCCCAAACCACCATCAGGTCCGGTTCATCCTCGAGCAGGACGGCGACGTGCTTGGCCAAGCCTTCGATGGTGTCTTCCTCGCTCACCCGCTCAACTTGCTCTTTCGCACCCTGCATGAACCGAGGCGAGGAGGGCGTCCACGCCTCGCCGTACATTCGGACTTTCCATTCGCCTTGGGAATACACATCTTCGTCGAGGTCCATGACTTCGGTGATCGCCGTGCGAAGGTCACCAATGGCGTAGGCCAGCGCCACTTCGGCCGCCGCTTTGGGGGTCGTTGCAAAACAACCGGAGTGCATTTTCACGCCCCCTGGCACCCCGATAAGCGCCGTTTTCATGGCTTCAGGCCCGCAGGCCTCCAGCGCGCTCACGATGTCCCTCGTCGTGCCGTCGCCACCGGCGTAGAGGATGGCGTCCACCTGCTGAGCGACCAATTCTTGGACGAGGCGGGCGGTGTCCGAAGGCGTAGTCGTGTCGGGTGTGGCTTCGGTCCACATGTTGAGAAAAGAGGACGATTCAGGCGCCCATGCAGAACCCATTCGACCCTTCCAACCGACCAAAGTCAAGGTGGCGGAGGTGCGGTTGAGGGAGGAGTTGGCCAAGGTGTTGAGATGCTCCAAACACCGTTGCATACGCGGGCCGGCGCGGTCTTGAGCACCCGCTGCTCGGGCTTCCGCTGCTCGCCCGTCGCTGCCCTTGAACCCCAATTTTCCGCCCAAACCTGCATCGGGATTCACCACCAAGCCCAGGCGCATGGTCCACGGTCTTGTCGCTCCCTCAAAAAGACCCGCGAGGCAAATCCACGCTGGAACAGCACAACCCACCCCAGCCTTCTTGAGCAGAACCGTTCATCCATGGCCATGAAGGGACCCCCGAACGCCAAACCCAACTTGGACGACGTTCTCGCCCGGGATTTCGCTGAACTCAAGGTTGGCGAAAAGAACATCGTGACCGAGCCTGAACCTGCAACCGCCGCGCCCCCGGAAGAAACCGTTCAACGCCCCATCGCCTACAACCAACCCATCAACGCCGTGGAAGACCGCCCGTCGTTTGCGGTGCCGGCACCCTCAACCGAGAACACGACCGATGACGATGAAGTGGAGGATGAACCCCCGGCGGAGCAGGAAATCCTCGCCGCCCCCACCAACTCCATCGGTGACGACTTTGACGTCGCTTGGTAGAACCCCCCGAGGCGGGATGAAGCATGCGCGGGATTGATAGCGAGGGTTCAACCCCGTAGGGGTTGACGGAGAAACGGAGACCATGGCCCTCATCAACATCACGCTCCCGGACGGAACGGTCAACGAGTACGCCGCAGGCATCACCTGTTCCGAGGTCATCACCGACGCCCTCGGCAAAAAACACGGTTGCGTGGCCGCCAAGGTGGACGGAACGGAACGGGACATGTCGCACCCCCTCACCGAAGCATGTTCAGTGGAAGGAATTTCGGCTGAAACCGAGGAAGGGATGCACATCTTGCGGCATTCAGCCGCCCACTTGCTCGCACAAGCCGTGATGGCGTTGTATCCCGGGGCTCTACCGACCATCGGACCCGCCATTGACCGAGGGTTCTACTACGATTTCGCCATGGACCCCATCGCCGAAACCGACCTCAAGGCCATCGAGAAGAAGATGCAAGAGATCGCTCGCAAAAACCTGACCGTTGAACGTGTTGAACTCGACCAAGAGAACTTGCGAGAACACTTTGAACACAACCCGTACAAGGTGGAAATCATCGACGATAAACTGGAAGCGGGCGACGGTTCAACCATCTACAAGCAAGGCGACTGGTACGATTTGTGTCTGGGTCCGCACGTCCCCAACACCGCCCGTTTGATGTTCGTGAAATTGACCTCGGTGTCGTCTGCGTATTGGCGAGGTGACCAATCAAGGGAACAACTCGTCCGGATTTACGGTTTGGTTGAACCGACCAAGGAAGCGCTGAAAGCAACGCTGCACCGCATGGAAGAAGCCAAAAAACGTGACCATCGGAAGTTGGGCAAGGACCTCCAACTCTTCCACATCGACGAGGATGTTGGCCAAGGCCTCATCCTCTGGACGCCCCGAGGTGCGGTGATTCGTCAAGAACTGCAGGACTTCATTTCTCACCACCTACGCCGTCAAGGCTACGCTCAAGTGTTCACGCCCCACATTGGGAAGCTGGACCTGTACCGCACTTCGGGCCATTTCCCCTACTATCAGGAGTCCCAGTATCCGCCGTTGGTGGAACGCGATTTGATGCTCAAACTCGCCGACGAAGGCTGCACGTGCAGCGAATTGTCGAACCTGATGAAAACGGGTGACATCGACGGCTACATGCTCAAGCCGATGAATTGCCCTCATCACGTCAAGATCTACGCAAGCCAAGCCCGCTCTTACCGGAACCTTCCGCTGCGTCTTGCGGAGTTTGGCACCGTGTACCGGTGGGAGCAATCGGGTGAAATTTCGGGGATGACCCGAGTGCGCGGTTTCACCCAAGACGACGCCCACCTGTTCGTGACCGAAGACCAGATCGCCGAGGAGGTGTTGGGCTGTATCGAGTTGGTGCAAATCATCTTTGACAAACTCGGCATGGAGGATTACCGAGTCCGAGTCGGCTTGCGTGACCCCGATTCAACGAAGTACGTGGGGGATCCCGCACGGTGGGACAAAGCCGAGGACGCCTGCAGAGCCGCCGCCGCCTCGCTGGGCGTGAAGTGGACCGAAGAGCAGGGCGAAGCGGCCTTTTACGGTCCGAAGATCGACTTCGTCGTCAAAGACGTCATCGGACGCGAATGGCAGCTCGGCACCGTCCAGGTCGACTACAACCTGCCGGAGCGCTTTGATTTGACCTACAAGGGCAACGACGGTGAACTCCACCGTCCCGTGATGATTCATCGAGCACCCTTTGGCTCCATGGAACGTTTTTGCGGCGTGCTCATCGAACACTTTGCCGGACGTTTCCCCACGTGGCTCACGCCGACGCAGTGTCACATCATCACCATCCGAGGGGAACACAAAGCCTACGCCGACCGGGTTGCGCAGGTCTTGCGAGACCGCGGTGTGCGGGTGGAGGTTGACGATTCGGACAACAACATCATGAAGAAAATACGCAACCACCGAAAACTCCAACCCGCCTACATGGTGATTCTGGGTGACGGTGAGATGGAAAACGAAACGGTGAGTTTGCGCGCCCGCAACGGCGACCAAGTCGCTGACCTTCCGCTGCAGGACTTCGTTGACCGATTGATGGTTGAAATCGAAACCAAAGTGAGCCAACCCGCCCTGGTACCGGCCCAACAAGAGTGATCGAACATGAGTTCACCCGTCATCATCCAAGGATATTCCACAGCGATGCTGGGGCCCTTGGTGCTGGCTTTCCTTACGGCGTGGTTCTTTTGGAGCAACGTCGTGCCCAGGCAACTCAAAGGCTTGCAGGTGGCGTTCCAAACCGGAACGAAGACCTACGAAGTTCACCGAATCACGACCACGGTCGATGACGTCAAACGCTTGTTGGCTCAACGAGGCACTCGGTTTGGCGTGGTGTCCTACTTGATGGCCTTGAGCGGTAGCCTCATCCTGTTGTTTGAATTTTTCAACTTTCGAGGCGGAAACGCCACCGGATACCATGCTCCCTCGGTGGCGTTTGCGTTGATGCTCATCGTTCTACCCGCCGTGGTCTCCAGCGGGACGTCCCTCGGGGCACAGGTCATTCGACCGATGGGCGTGAACCGAGCGACCCTGCAAAACAGCACCCGAACCCGAAACGTGGCCTACGTGGCTCTGACGGTTGCTTGGCTCGTCCTCACCGTGGCCGTCAATGCCGTTCTTGAGGCTCAAAACGTCTCGCAGACCAACCGATACAGCATCGTGGCCCTCGTTGCGTTCTCACCAGCCGTCCTCGCCTACGGGCGCATATTGGGCTCGGCATGGTACGCTCTCAAGCAATCTTCGAAACAAATCGCCAACGGAGGCAGTTCACCCTTCCACAACCATCTGCCCAACGCCCGACAACAATTCATCGCTCAAGTCGTGCATCTCAACTTGGTGGCGATGCCTTTTGTCGCCATCAACACCCTGATTTCGCTCTTGGTCTTGCTTTGGGACCCGACCATGTTCACGCATTCCGACCGGGTGCTCAACCTTCCTGAATACCGGCCACAAACCACCTACATGGAGGAAGGAGGCTTGCTCGGCTTTGCCCTCATCGAACTCTTTTCCAACATTCCTCAAGCCGGCATTCGCGTCCCCATCGTCACCACGCTGCTGTTGTTCCTGCTCTTGAACGTCGCCGCCATCGGCTTCCTCTTCGTTTACGAAGTCGCCAGAATTCTCTTCCTCGACGTACAGGACGTCTCGGGAGTGGGCGGCATTCGCCTTGCTGACAGCCGATTGCTGCGGGCCGAACCCATCCAACAAGCCAACGTGCTCAACTTTTGCTTCACGGGTTTTGCCGGCCAATCCATGCTTTTGCTGGCGTTGGCCATGATCACCTTTTGGGATTCAAGTTTCCTGCCCCAAGGCGCAGCGTGCGGTTCTTGGGAAGCGAGCGTGTGCACGGTGATGGAGAAGGACACCCTTGAGCAGTTGACCTGGATGCTTGCCTCGGGCGGCCAAGTAGCGTTCTTGGCGATTTGGACCTTGTCGTGGCGACGGGCCGGTCAGCTCGACGAGATCACCTTTGACGCCACGATGGACGAGGACCGAACACGCTTGCGCGGCATGAGCGACATGATCTACCTCAAACAACGGCCGGTCCACGAATTGGTCGCCGCAGACGAGTGGACGACCGCCATTCAGCGGTACGAGACCATGTCCCAAGGAAGGGAAGAAACACTGATTGGGCTCGACATGGTTCGCCAGACCAAAGCCAACATGATGCTCAAAGCCGCGATGGGTTGTTGGGACGAGGCCGAGGAACTCGCCGTCAACCTGCTCGCCCTTCAGGGAGGCCGAGACGCCCAGATTTCCCGCTTGGTGCTTTGCGCTGCAAGTTTAGCCCAACGGGACTATCGGGAAGCCCTGCCTAGGCTCAACCTGCTGACCAACGACGACGTGGAAGCCGTTCGTTTGAAGTGGGTGGCGAGCCTGCTCTCTCCCAAAATAAAACTCGATGCTGAAGCCCGTTCGATGTTGAGTGTGGACCCGCTCACGAAAGACAACATCCGCATGTTGGAGCGTTATGCTGCGTTCGAGATAAGGTTGGGCGAGCGCCCGCCCCGAACGCCAGCCCAACGAGCCATGTTCCTCTCGGACGTTGGCCGAATGCGCCTCTTTGGGCGGAGCGAGGAAGCCCTCAATCACCTTGAACGTCATTTGGGCGCTGAAGAAGCCAAGGGCTGGGTGCAGGGTCACTTGGTCAAAGCCCTGCTCAACCACGATGATGGCCGAACCTTGACGGCCCTTTCGTCCTTGGAAAAGCTGGCAAAAGAACATCCACGTGACCCCAACGTGAAGACCGTGATGATGCAGTTTGCCCGGAAGGGCGAGGTACCGCTGCCGGCATCGGAACCGACGAAAATTGAGTGGATCTGCGACCAAGAAACCGACTGGCGAATGGACTGGAGCCGCCACAGCGTCAAGGTCCCGCCCGTTCTGGACAACGACGACCTCAAGGCCCACGCCCTCCAAAACAACGCTTGGACGGCGCTGTTAACACCGGATGCTCGAAAGGCCTTGAAGAGCAAAAACGGACATCGTACCTTGCGCTCCGACCTGCCGTTGGGGCTTTACACCCACCTCTCGGGCATCGTGGTCACCGTTGGTGGTCTACCCGTGGACTTGGGACTTCCTGTCTCGTACCAACACGAACAGGCGGTAAAAGCTGGCTTGCTCAGCCTTTGATCAGATTCGGCGGCGCAGACGCTCCATCGCAGCATCCGCTTGGGCCAAGCCTTCGAGACAGGCCTCAATTTTGCTTACGCCAAGCATGGATTCAGCTTCAGCGATGGCTTGCTCGCACGCACGACGGTCCTCGTCCTGAACCCCGATCCCGGCCGCTTCGCATTGGTTGCGTAGCACACGCCATTGGTCCATGACGAAATCGTAGAGTTCCAAGGCTTCATCGCTGGCATGTCCCTCTCGATCGAGGCCTGCGGTCATGCGTTCCAGCAACATTCCCGCATGACTCCACTGCTTCTCATCGGCGGCCTCAACAATTTCTTCGAGCGCACGACGCCAAGAGGCTTCGTCATCACGGCCTTCGAAGCGTTTGACGAGTTGTTTCTTCTGCTTCAGGGCTCGCAACACGTCGTCCATGGCCGCCCGCTCTCGCTCAAGCGTGCGAACCACCCCGTCAGCCAAACCGATGGCTTGGCTCGCGTTTCCTTCCTCCAAGGCGGTTTGGGCTTGCGCAAGACGGTCATCAAACGGTCCCTTGTCCAAACCGTCGGCTTGCTTGAGGTGCCTGCTTGCTTCCTTGATGGCGTCCTCAGCCCGGTCAAGCGCCCCTTCCCCTGCTTCCAATTGCGCAGGGATGGTTGCAGCGAATTCAAACGCTTCTTTGGGCTGTTCTTGCTGGAGTTTGGCTTTGGCTTGGTCAAGCATGTCGCGCAGGCCCTCCATCCCTTGCCCTTTCTTCCCGGCAAGGCCTCGCGTTGCTTCGGCAATGGCCTGTTCAGCACGCGTCCACCAGGTGAGAATCTCCGTGGCGCGTTTCTTGGCCTGCCTGAAAAGCAACTCGCCCTCGCGCAACGAACCCAGTTGAACCTCCCGCTCACCCATGTCGTACGCCTTTTGTGGACGACGGGCGAGGGGGGCGACCTCAGCGGCCTCCTGAACGGTCTTCAAAGCATCCAAACGGATGATTTCGACGTCGTCGGCAAGCGACAACGCCCGGTCCATGTCTTCCTCGCTCTCATCCAGCAGTCGCATGCCGTAATCGGGGTCGAGATGCCCTTCTTCCTTGGCCGTCGTGATCAGGCTCGCTGCTTGGGCGACCGCCGCTCCTTGGGCCTTCAGTCCCAAGAGTCGGATTTCGAGTTGGTCAAGGCGCTTTCGAAACGCCTTTCGCTCAGTTTTCTGTTCATCCCCAACCGTCCAAGTATAAACGGTGTCCACGACGGCCAAAAGGCAGATTGCGAGAGCAGCGCTGCCTGCAACCGAATTCAACGGCACCGATTGCGTGAGCGCGAGAACACAGGCTGAAGCGGTTCCAATGCCAGTGAGCACGGCTCGGTACCGGAGCACACCAAAATGACCGCGCATCGTGTTGGAGGCGGCCCGCCGACAGACCGCTCCAACAAGGACCAACAACCCGCTGCCGACCAAGGCAAAACGGTCGCTGAGGTCCATGCCAAGGGCTCCCAAAACGGCGAGAACCGGCCATGAAACCGAGGTCACGGAGCCCACTCGGGTTCGAGCGGCGGGGTCGTCCAGCGTCAAATCCTGAACGAAAATACCCCAAATGACGAGCAGCAACGGGGCACCAAGGTCAGAAAGCACGATGCCTTCGCCAGCGATGAGGGCTTTGACCGTCGGCCAGGCCAACCAAACGGCGCAAACGAGCAGGGTCAAGGCCGTGAACAAGGTCGTGTTTTCAACGCGTTTGATGCGGGCTGCACGTTCGGCTTCGATGGCCTCATCCGCATCCGCCCACGAGACCATGTTCAGCCCTCAGCCGACGACCGTCATAATCACTCCGTCCTCCCGATGTGGCTTGGGTTGAAGAAACGGAGGAGCGGGAATGTTCAAGGGTGTCTTTCGCTGGTGGAAGGGGGAGAGGAAGCACCATGCCCGGCTTGATCACCATGGACGACCTGACCAACGACGAAATCCTTCAGGTTCTGGACGACGCAGAACGCCTCCTCCCCGTTGCCCGAGGGGAAGTTTACCTCCCGTTGCTTCAGGGGAAAATTCTCGGGAACCTCTTTTTTGAACCCAGCACCCGGACTCGAATGTCCTTTGAAACGGCCATGAAGCGGCTGGGCGGCGATGTCGTGAACCTCGGCGACGTCAAAACCTCCTCGGTGGTCAAAGGTGAAACCCTCTTTGACACCGTCCAGATGGTGGACGGATACACGGACATCATCGCCATGCGCCACCCCCGCCAAGGCGCTGCTCAATACGCCCAAGACGCCGCTCGAGTACCGATTTTGAACGGTGGGGACGGGGCCGGACATCACCCCACGCAAACGATGCTCGACCTCTTCACCATCCGTCAGGCCCACGGTCGCCTCGACGGGTTAAACGTCGTGCTGGCGGGCGACCTGCGTTACGGCCGCACGGTGCATTCGTTGAGCCATGCGCTCACGCGCTTCGGGTGCACGCTCACCTTTGCAAGCCCTGAATTGTTGAAAATGCCCGCTGAAATCGTCTCCGACCTGAAGGCTCACGGCGCAAACGTCGTCGAAACGGACGACCTGCTCGGTTCGCTCGCCGGAGCGGATGTGGTGTACATGACACGCATTCAGAAAGAACGCTTCGCCGACGAGGATGAATATGCAAAAGTGGCCGGTGCGTACAAACTCCACGCCTCCAATCTGGAAGATGTCAAGGAGGGCATGATCATCATGCACCCGCTTCCAAGGGTTGACGAAATCCATCCTTCGGTTGATGTAACCCGTCACGCACGGTACTTCGAACAGGCTTTCAACGGCGTGGTCGCCCGCATGGCGTTGCTCTGCCGCCTCTTGAACGTTGATGTGCCCGCCAACGTCGGAGGTGAGGCTTGATGTCGCAGGAGCACAACATGCGCCGTGTAACGGCCATTCGCAACGGCACCGTCATCGACCATGTTCCTGCTGGACACGCGATGCGTGTCCTCGAGATGCTCGGCATCGATCAGACCAGCTCTGTACCGGTGTCCATGGTCATGAACGTCCCGTCGAAGAAGATGGGGACCAAGGACATCATCAAAGTCGAAGACCGGGAATTGAATCAAGACGAGCTTAACCGCTTGGCTTTGGTCGCTCCCGATGCCCATGTGGCTATCATCCGAGCCTACAGCGTGGCGGAAAAAATGACCATCGATCTCGGCGAGGAAGTCAAGAACGTCGTTCGCTGCACCTTCTCCAATTGCATCACCACCAACCCACGGGAACCGCTTCCCCACCGTTTGAAGGTGCTCTCGACCGAGCCCCTCGAACTTCGCTGTCATTATTGCGGACGTCCCCAAGACCTCGAGGCTCTGGTGCGCAACCTGATCTAATCGATCTTCACGCCCAGAAGGTCCCGCATATCGCAGGCCTTGCATTGGTTTCCAGAGCTCGGACTGCCGCAACGAGGACACGGGGCCGGCGGGGACGGACGGGACTCGCCTCCACCCAACTCGACGACCTCGTCACGCAACGATTTGATGTGGTCGGACATGCGCACCAAACCGTGTCGCGTACCGGGCACATCGGCCTCCATGTGAGCGACCATTTCACGGTGACGCCATCGCAGGGCGCCCCGTGCATTCGGGCATTCCTCGTGGTGCAACGGAAGACCCCGGTGAAGAGCGTACAGGTGAACCTCTTGCTCAGGAACCCAACGAAGCGGAACGATGCGGGGGGCAAGTCCGTCAACCGGCGTCATCGTATGAGGAGCGAGGCGCAACGTCCGTTCGATGTCCGCATTGGCCAGGTTCATCAACACCGTCTGGGCCATGTCGTCCAAATTGTGGCCCAAGGCGATCACATCGGCACCCACTTTGGTGGCGAGGTGGTTGATGCCTTGCCTTCTGAACACGCCGCAGTACGAACACGCCATTCGTGGAGCGTCGTTGTCCTTTTCCATCACCATCGGTAGGCGTTGAACCACCTCATCCATCTCAAGGAAGGAAAGTTCGGGGTAGGTCACCACGTGGTGTTCAACACCGAGACGCTCACACAACGAAGCCGCACAGACGATGGAAGGTGGCCGATAACCTTCGATGCCCTCGTCGACCGTTCCTGCAACAATGGTGACGTCCGGCCGTTTCCCCAGCAGATCAACGAGCACATCGAGGAGCACCGCCGAATCTTTTCCACCCGAAACAGCGACCAGAATCGTGGTATGCTTGCCTTTCTCGAGCGGGAGTTGAAGCCGAAGTTCCTTGCTGATCTTCTTCCGAACGGACTTTGCAAGGTGCTTTCCGCAGAGAATTCGACCCGAATAGGCTTGCTCAACCACGGCCGCTTTGTCGCACGAATCGCAACGAGGGACGGTGAACGGAAGGGGCCCCTCGTCCTGCATGGTTCACGCTCGCAAGGCGTCTCGTTTCAAATGAGCGGCTGGACGATGGATTTTCATCGTTCTTTATCTAAAAAATTTTCAATTGAATATTTGATTTATCAATTTGTAATTTCGCATTATTCTTCCCTCGGTTTTTCCGGAGCCCAAGGCCGAATGAAAACCGGATTCGCCCGAAAATTGCACCACTGCGCCCCTTCATTGAGGCCGTCCAAACCGGATTTTCAGTTGGAAAATCGCGAAAGGTCCACAAAACGGCCTCTCCGGTGGTTTGAGCGCAAAACTTCTTGAAGGCTACAGCGGTGTCACGCTGTTTGAGCAACCATGCTGCAGCGTCTGTTGGCGGAGTTCCTTCACCACGAAGGCGTGGAACAGGCCCTCGTTTTTGACGACCGGGGGCGCATGCTTTCGAGCGTGGCCAAGCAGGGTGTTCTGCCGGCCACCGAAGAGGCCGTGAACCTGACCGTCCTCGCCCTGGCCGCCACCCAGCACACGAATTTTGGTGAACTCCACGAAGTTTGGCTTGAGGGCGAACAAACCACGATGATCGATGTCATCACCCCCTATCGAATTTTGATGCTTCAAGGCAAGCGAAGCAAAGTTGCTCGATGGCGACACGCCGTTGACCACCTGCGAAAACAGCTCGCAACCACACCCGAATTTTAGGTGAAAACCATGTTTGAGTTACCCCAAGGAAAGCCCGTCAACGAACCCATCACCCTGGCCGAGGGTGAACTCCAACCCTTTGCACACGGCGCAATTTCAGCCTATGTCGGGCGAAGGAAAACCCCCGTGGGCCATCGCTTGGTCCGTGGTGGGCGCGTCGTGGGATGGGTGATCGAAGACGCCGAGAAGGGCGTCATGCTGGGCGGACACGAAGCGAAAGTGGCGATGGAAGCCATGGAAGCGGAACAAAAAGTCCGTCATTTGGCCACCTCGTACAGCCTCAACGGGCTCGGAAGCGTTGCTGAAATTCTCCCTGAGGCGTTTGAACATCAAGCCGACCGCCAGGGCCTGAAGTCCGCCGCAAACACCGTGGAACGTCTGCTGGCTCGAGACCTTTCCACCGTGATTCGGGAACTTGCGGCCCATACGACGGTGCGGGGTGCCATGGCCATCGACACGGGCATGCTCATCGACCACGCCGGCGATTTACCCGGCCTTGGCGAAGAAGAAGCCCTCGCGAGTGAATTGCATGAATTGCTTTCCAAGATGCGCCCGGACCGCTTGACCGCCGACCTCGGCATGAAAGGGCCCGGCCATTGGACGTTGCACAGCGGCGACGGCGCCCTTCTTCTGGCGGCGAGCGGTGAAATCTCCATCGCTGTTTGGACAGAAAAAGACGCGAATCACGCACGACTGTTGTCATCGGCTTCCATCGCCCTCGAAGGCGAGTTGGTCGCTGCAGGGGCCCATGGCAGTCAACTGCCCGAGGGCTTCACCCTCCGCGACGGTCGTGGCGGACCGGATGCGGTCATTTCGATGCTCAAAGCTGCCCTTGATGAAGAGGTCACGGGTCATATTCAATCCGGCTCATCGAGCAAAGCCGTATCGCTCATCGTGGTACGCGGTGTCCCCGTTGCCCTCTGGGCGCCATCGGCTGACAGCATGGAAGATGCGATGATGGGTTTGACCGAATCAAAGCGCAAGGTGAAACTCATTCGCCTTCCCGCTGGGACCATCGTCTCGTCGAAATCCGGGACCGTCGAAGCCTTCACCCTCGAGTCCTTCTCCGAATTGCTCTCAACGGTTCGAACACGGTCCGAAGCCCGACAGGCATCGCTCAAGGCCCTTCTCGACGACCTGCTCGGCTTTGAGTCCGGCTTGGAGGCCTTGAAGAAGGCTCGGAACGCCCTGAAATTCAAATCGGACGGGGCCGACATTGCCGAACCGTTGCCGGTCATGGCGGAGCAAGCCGTCGCAGCCGTTGATGCAGGTCTGCGACGACGGCTTGAGAAAGCTGAACAGACCGTTGACGAACTCAACAAGGCCAAGGCGGTCCTCGAAACACAGATCAAAGCCACCGAAAAGAAGCGAGACGCTGCGCAAATCCTCGCACGTGAAGCGAGTGAAAGCCGCCAAGAGAACACCGTTGCTTTGGAAGACGCCCATGCGAAACTCAACACCCTTCAAGTCGATCTCGCCCAAGCCCGCAGCCAGGCTGAAGAGGCCGAGTCACGTTCCGAACGCTTGTTGCGGCGCGTGAACGAACTCGAGCATCAGGTCAGTGAGCGGGCAGCAGAACTGGCGAAGGCGGTGGGGGATGCGGCCAGCAGCGAGGCGTTGCACGCCATGATCGAATCGCTTTCACTGAAAGAAGCGGAATTGCAAGCCAACTTAAGCGAAGGTTCTGAGCGTTTGGCCACCATCCGTCAACAAAGCGATGACGAGGAGCGACGACTGCGCGTGCTCTCCGAGCAAGTCAACACCGTTCGTGAACGCCATGCCAGAACCCAAGCCGACCTCCAAGACCTTCAGGAGCAGGTTCACCTCAACAACGTCGAACTTGAAGCCGTACGAACCGAGGAAAAGCACGCTCGCCAGCGCATTGATGAAGACCGAACACGGCGTTCTGAAGACGAGGCTCGCAGGGCGAACCTGCAGGCCGAGTTGCGGGAACTGATGGATGAGCGACGTACCTTACTGCGTGAACTCGGCGACCTGGGGGCTCGTCGCGGTCACAGCGAAGCCGAACTCTCTGTTCTCGTCGACAAGGCCTCGGCATTGGCCGAAGCCCACGAGGAAGCGTTGGCCGATATCCAAGAGGCAGAACGACTGCGGGCTCGCCTCGCCGAGGAACCGCTTGCACAGGCCCTTCTTGATGACAACACGACCTTTGAGGGACTTGGCCCCGTGCTTGAACGCCTGGAACATGCACGAAGTTTGGGCTACTCCGTAACGCTGCTTGACCGAGCGGTGGAGCGGGCACTCCAAGTGATTCAATCCACCGTTGATCACGTTGCTGCTACGCCACGGCATCTGCTCTCCTCCGAAGTGATGACCCTGCTCGAGCGGCAGGTGCCTCAAACCGCCGGGGCTGTGCGAGGGTTAGCCCGTTGGTCGGTTCAACAACGCTTGGAACACCAACTCGGAGAGACGGTCAACCACGTGGTGCTTGACCTTGAACACCTCTTGGAAGATTTCGACCGTTCCATCACGATGCTGCGCCGGATACGCAACGTGTTGGAGCAAGTCGAACGTTTGGGGGCTCCTTCCAACGAAGTCCATGCGCTTCTCGCCAATTGTCAGCGGCCAGAAGCCCTCCCGAGTTTGGCCCAAGGCACCCGTCGCTTGATACAGGTGGCCCTCGACGACATCTATCTCGAAGCGGACCAGCGTGATGCAGGTGAAGCGATCGGCTTGGAAGAGACCGCTCGCGTTCTTGAAGAACTTATCACCCAACTCGATGCATCGGGCTTGACCGACGGTCGGCCCCGAGGCATGATGTGGGAATTCCAGCGGGACGGTTATCTGCCGTTTGAGCGAGAGAACCTACCGGTTGAGCAGCGTCTTCCGGTGAGCGAGGACATGAAGGACGACTTGGAACCAAGTCTCCTCAATGCTGAAGTCGTCACCTCCCTCGAACAGGAAACCACGGCACCCATTGATGATGAAGGGTGGAGCGAACTGCCCCCGCCACAAGAAGCAACGGCCGTGAGCAACGTCCCCACCACCGAGCAAACGACCGTCTTTGAGGGGTCTTTGGAGGATGAGCGTGCCGTTTTGGAAGCCGAGTTGGCCCGCCTGGATGCGGAACGGCATCACCGGGCAAGCGCCTCGCCTGTTCCAGCTGCCGTACCCGCTGATGCAGCGCTGGCTGAATTGGAATCAAAACTGGCGAACCTTGACTTCTAAGCGTGATGCACATGTCCGAGACCATGACACTGGCAGGACGTGACGAGACAGGAGGACGGCCGTATCCCCTGTGGATTGAACGAGCGGTCTTCGTGCTGATGGTTGGAGCCTTCGTGGCCTTTTCTGGACCCATCACCGAGTGGGTTGACCATCCGATTGCAGGTCCGCTCACCGGCTATGTTCTCTATCCATTCGCCCTGTTGGCGTTTGCGGAGATGGCGGGCCGCATTGTGCAACACCGGCACGTTTCAAAGTTGTGAAAACTCCTTGGACGACGGGTCGGCTGGAAGCCGGTTGGTTCTTGCTTGAACGAAACCGATCACTCGCTGCCACGGGATGAAAAATCGGAGCACCGCCATCATGCTGAGGAACAACAACGCTGAGATGACCAGCCCGTAGGTCAGGGTCAACTCAATGGATTCAGAAACTTGACCCGCCCACTGACTCCCGGTCGTGTCGGACACCACGGTGAGCAGCACCTTGTGGAAGCCAAGCGCAACCATCGTCGCCAAACCGGTGAGGCCCAGGAAGAGGAAGGTGTGGCGCAGATGCGTGTTGAGGACGTTGTCCATTTGACGAACGTATTCGGGGTCTCGTTTGCAGGATTCGGGCAGGCGGAACGCATACTCAAGGTTGCGAATAACGCCGTAACTCGCTTCTTGGAACACCATGATGAGAACGGCGATGAGGATGAGATTGAACTGTTCTTGCGTGACGAGTTTCAAACCGAACAAACCGATGGTGGGGTTGGAGGTCTGGCTCTCGAGGACGGCCAACGTTCCACCGTATGCGCCAAGTTGACTCTTGATGAGCGGGAACGTGAGAATGGCGTGAACGCCAAGGAAAAGCAGCGTAAAACCGATCGACCAAGCAATGGAACGGCGAGAGAGCCCCCAAATACCCCGGGTACCCATGATGACGGGGAGCAAGTAAACGAAGAGGATCAGCAAGGACATGATCATCAGCAGCGGCCACTGAAGCGTTTCCAATTCAGCATCGGTCGGCAGGCGGAGGTCAAATGAGAACAGCATGCCTGCCAACCACGAAAACATCAGTCGGCCAACGAGAAGCACGATGAGTCCGATGATGAAACCGAGTTTGATGCGTTGCTGAACTTTGGGGGTTTGGAAGGCGATAAACGCCATGGTTCCACCCAAACCCAAACCGAGCACAAGCGGCACAAAGAAGCGACCCATGCCGTCCCGTCCCTCGCCCGTCAACCAATCACCGAGGGGCAATTGGTCGGCGATCAGGAGTTCGATGGTGTCGAACAGCATGGTGTGGTCAATGGAGCCGACAACGTAGGTTGAGACCACTTCGAGATACATCGCCACCAGGGCCACCGTGGCAAGAATTTGCAAGGCCAAAATCTGCCATTGCTTTCGAAGATTCTTCAGGTGCAGCGTTCGCGGCTTGGCCGTGGCTTCAAGGTAAACATCGGACTGAAGACCAACTTCACCTGCCATCTCAATACCCCCTCACTTGCATCAAGG
The DNA here is from genome assembly GCA_030828165.1 of Candidatus Poseidonia sp. Taxonomy (GTDB): domain Archaea; phylum Thermoplasmatota; class Poseidoniia; order Poseidoniales; family Poseidoniaceae; genus Poseidonia. The sequence goes on along the minus strand of JAURDA010000006.1, from coordinate 6,357 downwards.
CCTGGGACAAATCCATGTCCGGCATCCAATCGATGACTTGCGCTCCTGAACCCGCCAGCGTGGTCAGTCGGTTCTGACGTTCCAACTTCAGCACCTCGTAGGACATGCGCGGAATGCGGCTCACAAGGCGCTCAAAGTCAACGCTCGATGGAGAGAGGACGGTCACTTCGTGGCCCCGTCCGACCAAGTCACGAACGGCAGCGGGGACCGTTCCGTCGCCTTCGCAGGACGAGATGATGAACACCGGACTTCCTCGGCTGAATCGACCGCTCAGCGAGTTGGTAACCGCTTGAAGGGGCATCGAACCTTTGGGGGTTACCCCCGCAAGGGCGCTGAGGATCTTGAAGTACTGCTTGTCACCGGTATCGGGAGGAAGATAGGCGAGTTTTTCGTCGTAAATCGCCAGCGCCACCGAATCACGACGCTTGAGGAAAAACGCTGCGAGGCTCGCTGCCGAGACCGTCCCCATCTCGAGGGGGTTCTTGAGAACGGTGCCGATGCGAGCGAGGTCTCGGCTGTCAAGGAGGAGGTACAGGTCGGTGACCGCATCACGGCACTTCTCGTTGACCATCAATTCCCCCGTTCGGGCGAAGGCTTTCCAGTTGATGTTCTTGAACGGGTCACCGGGCACGTATTCGCGGAGGGAGTAGAATTCGGAGCCTTGACCCGGCGTTCGCAGGGTGGTCGCGCCCGTGTACATCTTTGGCGTTCGACTTCGCAAAAAGGCCTCCTCGATGTCCTTGATTTGGGGGAAGATGACAATGTCGCTGTGGTGGTCAACGTACATCTCTTCAACGCCCAAGTTGAAGGTGTTGCGCGCCCGTAGCGACACGGGACCGATGGAGTAGTGACCGCGCAACGGGCAACGCAGCACGTATCGAATCCGAGCGCTCTCGCCCGGTCGGAGGTTGAGTTGCATCTGGTTCAAGCCGCTGCGGAGCTTCATTTCGTGGGGGATGTTATCGTAAATGTCCAACATTTGCGTCTTCCGATTGCTTCGGTTGGTGACCAGCAACTCGACGTACAAATCGTCACCCTTGTACAGGTTATCCGCCGAGAGGGTGCGTTGGACTTCAACGTCGCCGTGCCCAGAAATCCACGAGTTGACGACGATAAACGCCACGAGCGTCAAGCCGAGGATCATCATCTGTTGGTTCGATATCATCATCCCAATGAGCACGAGGGCGATACCCCCGGTGAAGGTGAAGGCTGCTTTTCGGGTCCACATCATCTCCACCTCACTGACGACCCCACGCCTTGATGCGTTTGACCAACGCTACGGTTTGTTCAAGCGTGTAGCGATTGCTGGATTCAATCGCAAACTTTGCGAGCACGGGGTCGTTGATCATCGACACGAGTTCGTTGGCTTGCATGGCTTGGAACTCTTCTCGGTTCAGACCGTTCTGATTGCGCACTTTGGAAAGGAAAACCTGTCGGATTTTTTCGACTTTGGAGTAGTATGCGTAGCGGTTCGCATCACCAAATCCGTAGTAGATGATGCTGAACACGTGCCGCCAGGGCTCCGGGTCGCGTTTCTTGATGAGAACGGCTTCAAAGGTGATGAACAAGATGAGGAAGAGCAGCAACATGGCCAATCCTTCGCCAGTGAAGTAGACGAGAAGAAAGTAAACGGTGTTGTACGAATCCGCTGCCAACGCACTCTGTGGATGGCGAGATTCGTCAAACACCACCATGGCGTTGGCTGCAGGTTGACCCGTCTCGTCGATCCGTTCGCTCATCAAGGATTCAGCAATGTAATCCAAAGCCCATTTTCGATTGTCGTTGCTGGGCATCAGCGTGTCGGTTTTCCCGTATTTCCCAGCGTTGAACCCTTCGTAGTCGTAAATGGCGTTGATGAGGGCTGAACCGTCAGCGACGAAGACGATACGCCCGCCGTCGGACGGGCTGCAGCTGGCTCTGGCACAGACTTCGATGCTGAGATTGAATTGGCCCCACCGGTCGGGCGTCTCGGGCGTGATTTCGTTGCCGACCCAAATCTCACCGTCGCCGTTCACGTCAACCGTCGCTTCGTTGCTGGTGATGGCCCGAATCGCCACTTCGGAGAGCGGGCCTCGGACACCGGGAATCACCTCGAGACCGGTGATGTTGTTGAGCAGCATTTGGTAGGTGCCGTTGTAATCGATTTCGCCGCTTGGCGTGAGGTGCTGGGCGCAGAGACCGGCTTCAGCCGCATTGGCGTACGGTTGTCCGTCCAACTTTGAACACGGGTGTTCCCCTGGATTGCCCACATCCGCCCAGCGTTCGTGTTGGGAGAGGGTCGCAGGGTCAAGTTGGGTGCCGTTCATGCCGCAAGGGTTGGATTGAACGCACATCCAGATGTAGTTGTAATCCAGTTCAGCGACGTAGGTCGTATCGTAGACCTGTTCTCCCGAATAGCGAATGCCGAAGGCTTCAGCAATGGTGTTGGCATAGCCGTAATCCTCGAAGACCATGGCCGTTCCTCCTGCCTCAACGAACTCGACGATGGCGTCGATCTCGGAGGGTGAATACCCGCTGCCGGAAGCGATGGTGATGAAGCCGTCTTCGTCAAACTGGGGCAGCGTGAGGGTGTCCCGTTCAACACCGGCGAGGATGTAAGTGGTGTTCCTTGGGTCTTCGATGTCCGCCAAAAGGAGGGGGCTGCTCACCAGCGAGCGGGTTTCGATGCCCATCGCTTTGATGTCCTCTCGGAAAGCGGACATGTCGTTCCAATCGTCGTCGTAAGCCGAGAGTTGATTCGTGGCGCTGATGTTGACGAAATTCAGGAGAATCGTCATCAACAGAATCAGCATCACCGCCCAGAACGATGCTTGGAGCGCGAGGCGCCGAGCGTTGAACGTTGCTGGAAGGCCAAGCATTGGAATCACGAGGGAGAGGTTTCCCGACATTCCACGCCCTCCGCTGACTTTAGAAGGTTGTCCAGAACGGTGGAGAAAATGCTCATCCCAACCGAAGCGCTGCTCAACGGTTCAGATGAATGTTTGAGGCGATTCGGGCGACGGAGGATGCCGGAATCTGAACCGTGTTTTCGTGGTGATCAAACGGTAGCGAAGCAGCGCTTACGCCCTCCTTCACCTCAACGATCAACTCGCTGATGGTGCCCGTGTTCATGTCGAACTGAAGGTCTCGGAGCGTTCCAAGGACCGCCCCCGTGCGGTCGAGGACCTGGCGCCCGAGCATTTCACGTCCAAAAACGGCCATTGTTTCACTCCTTGAGCACCGGGTGGGCTGGGAATCCCATCAATGCGTCGGTGCAGAAGGCACCATCACATGGTTTCCATACCGCGACTAAAGTCACGATTTCGCTTGATGTTGGTCAGACCGGAGGTGAGACGAGTCTCCATTTTCTGGTAGTACTCCAGCATGTCGGGCGTGACGGTTGGGCGCACGCGGGAAATGGCTTCCTCGAAGTGGCTCTTCGTGACCTTCTTCTTGCCGGCGCGCATGCAAATGAGGGCAGCTTCTCGGCACACCGCTTCAATGTCGGCACCGGTGAAGCCGTCCATGCCGTTGAGCAAGTCCTTGAAGGAGAATTTGCCGAGCGGCATGCCTTCGGAGTGAATGGCGAAGATGGCTTCTCGGGCGCCTGCATCGGGCGGGGGAACGTGCAGCACCCGTTCAAAGCGGCCGCTTCTCAGCAAGGCGGGGTCGATCATCTCGGGACGGTTGGTCGCTGCGACGATGATGACGCCATCGAGCGATTCAACGCCGTCCATGCTGGCGAGCAGTTGGTTAACCACGCGATTCGCGACATCGGAGCCTTCGGAGGAACTTCCGCCGCTTCGCATGGAGGCGATGGACTCAAACTCGTCCAGGAAGATGATGGACGGCGCAGATTGCTTGGCTTTCTTGAAAATCTCTCGGATGGCTCTCTCGGATTCACCGACCCACTTGGAAATCAATTCAGGACCTTTGATGCTGATGAAATTCGCTTGGGCTTCGTTGGCGATGGCCTTCGCAAGCAACGTCTTCCCCGTTCCGGGAGCACCAAACAAGACGATGCCTCGAGGCGGCTTGATGCCGAAGTGCTCGAACAATTCGGGCTTCGTGAGGGGCCATTCCACCGATTCCTTGAGCCGGTCCTTGACTTCGTTCAAGCCGCCGACTTCCTCCCACGAAACCTCAGGAACTTCAACGTAGATTTCCCGAAGCGCCGAGGGTTCAATGTCTCGAATGGCTTCCTTGAAGTCGTCCATGCAGACCTCCATCTTCTCCAAGACTTCCGGCGGAAGCGTTTCCTCCTCAAGGTCAATCTCGGGGAGATAGCGGCGTAGGGCGCGCATGGCTGCTTCTCGCACCAGAGCGGCCAAATCTGCACCCACAAAGCCGTAGGTGTTGTCGAGCACCCAACCGACATCGAAGTCGTCAGCGATGGGCATCTGCCGCGTGTGGACATCCATGATCTCATGGCGTCCTTCACGATCCGGCACGCCAATCTCGATTTCTCGGTCAAAGCGACCCGGCCTTCGCAGAGCGGGGTCAAGGGCGTCCCGACGGTTCGTTGCACCGATGACGACGACGTTGTCACGGCCTTGCATCCCGTCCATCAAGGTCAACATTTGGGCGACGACACGGCGCTCAACTTCGCCGGTTACCTCTTCCCGCTTCGGACAGATGGAGTCAATCTCATCGATGAAAACAATCCCGGGTGCGTTATCGGCAGCCTCGTCGAAGATTTCTCGGAGTTGTTTCTCGGATTCGCCGTAGTACTTCGAGATGATTTCCGGGCCGTTGATGCTCTTGAAATGGGCGTTGACCTCCGTAGCCACGGCCTTCGCAATCATGGTTTTCCCGGTACCGGGTGGGCCGTGAAGGAGAACGCCCTTGGGCGGGTCGATGCCGAGTCGTCTGAACAATTCCGGGTGCTTCAAAGGCAACTCGATCATCTCCCTAACCTTCTGGAGTTGCTGACCGATGCCACCGACGTCTTCGTAGGTGATGCCCTCCGACTGACTCATGTCCTCTTCGGCAACCGCTTCGTCCTTGATGACAATCTCGGTGTCCGTGTTGACCACAACAATGCCCTTGGGGACGGTGGCCATCACCGCAAAGGGCAGGGCTTCGGTGAACAGCGTCATGCCGGGAATGAAAATTCGGTCGCCCGCCATGACCGGGCGCTTGGCGAGCCCTCGCTTGGCAAAGCCCTCTATTCCGGGGCCAAATTTGACCTTCTGTTTGCTGGCCATCACCGGGGAGATGGTGAGTTTCGTGCAGGGCTTGGCTTCCACTTTTCGGACGGTGACCCGGTCGCCCAGACTGACACCCGCGTTTTTGCGGATGATGCCGTCGACCCGGATAATGTCCATCTTCGCATCCTCTGGCCGGCTGCGCCAGTAGATGGCCGCAGTGGAGCGCTCTTCTCCGCTGATTTCAACAAAATCACCGGGTTTCAGGTCCAAGCCCATCTCGGATGAAATGCGAGCTCGCCCGAAACCGACGTCGGAGGGAATGGCTTTGGAAACGCGTAGTTCAATGGATTCGTCTTTGGTGGCCATGCTCTTCTCCCCTCTCTCCGAAATGTGCGCTTCACGGTATATAACTAAACTTGAGCCGAACCATGACGGGTCGCAACGAAGGTTCCGCACACCCCCCTTTAAACCTCATCAAAACGGTTCAAACGGGTTGGGCACCGCTGCCTCCAAGTTCCTTCGCCATCACATTCAAGAGACGAGCGAGGGTGCGTGGACCATGGTTCACATTCTTGAAACCGGCCTTGAATTCATCGACAATCAAAATCCAAACGGGAAACCCTCGGTTCGGGGCTACAACATCATCAACGGCCGGTTGACATTAGCGAGCGATAACGCCACGTTTGTTTCCACCAACCCCGCGCTGTTGGCCGATTGCCTCGGTGAATTTCCGCTCTCAACCCGAGAGGATGTCCGGGCCGCCCTCGACGCCGCCCACACGGCGTTCCCTGCTTGGGCAGCGACGCCTGCCCCCACACGTGGCCAAATCATCGGCAACATGGGACGTTTGCTGATGGAGCACAAAGACGCTCTCGTGGCCCTCGAAACCCGTGAAATTGGAAAAACCATCAAAGAATCCGGTGGGGAAATCCAAGAGGCCATCGACACCTGTTTGTTCTTCCAGTCCGAGGGACGCCGACTCTACGGACAGACCGTCAATTCGGAATTGCCGGACAAGGAGTTGTTCACCTACCGCCGCCCGCTTGGCGTCTGCGGCATCATCAATGCGTGCAACTTCCCCTCCGCCGTCCCGTTCTGGAAGATGATCCCCGCCATCATGTGCGGCAACACCTGCGTTTGGAAGAGCCCGCAAGATGCCCCCTTGTTGTCCTTCGCTCTCGCTCGCATCATGCATCAGGCCGGCCTTCCCGACGGAGTCATCAACCTC